>DAORJJ010000017.1:0-4616 GCA_035439005.1 Polyangiaceae bacterium
CGTGCTCACCTAGAAAACTAGGCTCCGCGCGCTCCTCGGATCGCGCCTTGGCGGGCCGGGCGCGGACGACGCCGGGCCTCGGTCCGTAAATCAACAGGCTGCTAGGGCCCGGCTCGTCAGTCGTCGAGCGGGTCGAGGGGAGCGCGCTTCGAGCGCCCCTCGTCGTCGACCGCCAAGAGCTCCTCGACCCGCTTCTGCGCGGCGTCGAGCTTCGCCTGCGAGCGCGCGGACAGGCTCACTCCCTCTTCGAAGAGGGCGAGGGATTCCTCCAAAGGGAGATCGCCTCGCTCGAGGCGCCCGACGATCTCCGCGAGGCGCTTCATCGACACTTCGAACGGAGCGTCGTCGGTTGGCTCCGGCGTGGGCGCTACGTCCTCGCGCTCGGCGTCGCGTCGTGACTTCATTTCGTGGGTCCCTCGGTCGTGAAGCGGGGTGCGAGCAGGAGGTGCGTGTCGCCAGGCGGGACGGCCGGCACGAGGGCGTAGCCGTCGGGGTCGAAGGCGATCGGCACCGCCTCCCCCGCCGAGGTGACGAGCGTCCCGGCGTGCCCTGCGTCGGCGGGCGCGCGGCCGTCCGGGCCGGTGATGCGCAGCCACGCGACCTCGGTCGCCTCGCCGGCGGCCGGGGACGAGCCGCGCAGCGCCTGCCGAGCGCGCGCGCGCACCTCGGGGCTCGGGTCGAACCCGGCCGCGACCCTCAGGGTCTCGGCGCGCACGGGGGACCGCGCGTCGCGCTGTCGTGCGGCGAGGGCGGCGACGAGCGCGCTCCGCCGCTGGGCGTCCGGCTCGTAGGTGTACGCGCTCGCCAGCCAACCTGAGGCGTCGCGGGCGTCGCTCTCCGCGAGGCCGCGCAGCGTGTAGGTCGCGATGAGCGCCGTGGGCGAGGTCGCGAGCGCCTTGACCTTCTCGCTGGCCTGCTCCTTCGTGCGCCGCGCGAGGGCGAAGGCCGCGAGCGGCGCCTCGGGCTCGCCCGACTCCGCCCGATCCACGAGCAGCACCGACGGCACCGCGCCGCTCGGATCGCCCCCGGCGAGGGCCGCGAAGAGCGCGGAGCGAGCCGCCGGGTGCTTCTCGTCGACGGCGCGGAGGAGCAGGGCGCTCCGGACCGCGGGCGTCGCGCGACCGCGGCTCCCCATCGCCGCCGCGGCCCTCACGTACGGATCGGGGTCCGAGAGGTGGCCCTCTGGCGTCGCGTCGCCCAGCGCGATCCGCGCGAAGACGCCCACCGAACGGTCGCTCGGCGAGCGCGACGCCGAGAGGGTCCGCAGGGTGGTCCGCGCCTCGTCGATCGGCGCGCCGCCCGCGAGCACGTGGACCACGTAGGCGCGCGCCCCGAGGCGCCGGGCCTCGGGTGAGCGGAGCATGGCGATGAGCCAGGGGATCGCCGCGTCGCCTCGCATGCGCCCGAGCGCGTGCGCCGCCTCGCTCTCGACCGACTTGTCGAGCACGAGGCTGCCGAGGGCCTTCGCGGCCGCGGCCGAGCGACACCGCGAGAGCGCGCCGATCGCCGCCGTGCGCTGGCCGTGCAGCGGGTGGACGCTCGCGCGGGCGGCGAGGTGCTTGACGAGCTCGTCGCTCTCGAGGAGCGGGATGAGGTCGACGGCGAACGGGGCGGCGCCCTCGTCCTCGAGCAGCCCCTTCACGCCCTCGGCGGCCTCCCGCGCTCCGAGCGCGGCGAGCGCCTGAACGGCGGCGATGCGGAGCGGCGTGCTCGCGCTGCTCGACGGCGACGTCTTCTTCGCGAGCTCTCTCGCCGCGGGGAGCGCGCGCTCGTCGCCCTTCTTCGCGAGCTCGAGCAACGCCAGGCCCTTCACGCGGGGGTCGGGCGAAGCGAGGCCCAGCAGGAGCACGTCGCCGGCGCGGAGATCTTCCGTGCGCGACACAGCGAGCAGGAGCGGGGCGGTGAGCCCCCGCGCCGAGCCGAGGCCGCGGAGGGTGGCGGGTGGCGCGGCGGCGAGGGCGTCGGCGGCGGCGGCGCCGGCGGCGCTCGCGGTGCGCGTCGCGCTGAGCAAGGCCTCGCGCGCGGCGCCGTTGCCGCTCTCGGCGAGGGCCAGCGCCGCCGTGGCCCGAGCCAGCTCCACCTGCTCCGCGGGGCTCGCCTCCGGCGCGGCGTTCGGTGCCGGCAGCGCGTGGGTGCGCGAACTCTCCGCCGGCGCCCCGCCCGGCACCGGCGCCCGCGGCGCCGCTGCTCGGGCTCCGCGCGGCGCGTGCGCCCGGCGGCGCCGTGAGGATGGCCAAGAGCGCCGCCCGAGCGCCGTCCTCTTGGGCGTGCGGTGCGAGGGCGCGCGCCGCCTCGATCAGCGCGCGCGGGTCGGTGCGCACCGCGGCGTTCGACTCGATCTGGGAGGCCACGAGCGCGAGCGCCTCGGGCGTGCCGATGTCGGCGGCGCGTCGAAGCCCGCGGAGTCGATCCTCGGGCTCTCGGGACCGCAGGAGCCGCAAGACGAGCTCCATCCCGAACCGGCCGCGCAGGTTGCTCGCGCTCCGCTCCGTGGGCGGCGGCTCGTCGAGCGTCGCCAGGTCTTGCGCGCGCGCCTCCCGGTGCGCGAGGCCGAGCAGGCAGGCGGCGACGAGGATGCGACGAGCGCGGAGCACCGCCAAACGATACCCCTACTGCGCCTTCGGGGCCGCAGCCTTCGACGGCTCCGACCCGCGGGGCGGGCCCGACGGCGTGGCGGGGCTCGCGAGCAGCGCGCTGCTCGGAGAAATGCGAAGTAAAAACAACGTGTTAGGGTCGAAGCGGTTCGCCAGCTTGGGATCCCAAGCGACGGTCTCGACCGAGCCGTCGGGAGGGCCGTGGGCGGCGATGGCGGACTCGATGGCGAGCGCGCGGCCCATGGCCTCCTCGCTGGCCGCCGAGCTCCCCCCCTTCGGCCGGCTCGCGACGCCGATGGACCAGCCCGGGTGCTGCTTGAGCAGCGCCGCGATCGCCCGGAGCGCGCCCTCGCTCTTCGGGTCGAGCGCCGTGTGGCCGCCCGTGACGCCTGGCGCGGGGGCGACGAACGCGACCGGCGAGGCCGCGCGGAGGGTGCGGGCCTTCTCGTCCACCACGAGCAGGGGCTTGCCGCCCTCGTCGGCGCAGCCGTCGTCGTCCGAGACGCCGTTCCATGTCTCCGGCTCGCCCGGGCACTTGTCGCCGTCTTCATCGTCGAAGGTGTCGTGGTCGCGGTCGACGGCGGGGCAGCCGTTGCGCGCCGCGTTCGCCTTGGAGACGCCGGGCTCCAGCGGACACATGTCCGCGGCGTCGGGGATGCCGTCCTTGTCGTTGTCGGGGTCGGGGCAGCCGTCGTCGTCCTCGAAGCCGTCGCGGTCTTCCTTCTGGTCCGGGCAGCGATCGACGTCGTCGGGGACGCCGTCGCCGTCGGTGTCGACCAGCGGGCAGCCGTTCTTCTCGGGCTCGGAACTCGGCACGCCTCGCAGGCTCGGGCAGCGGTCGACGTCGTCGGGGACGCCGTCCTTGTCGCGATCGGCGACGGGGCAGCCGTTCCTGCGGGGATCGGGGCTCTCCACGCCGGCGACCCGCGGGCACGCGTCTTCCTTGTCGACGACGCCGTCGTCGTCGTCGTCGATCTCGGGGCAGCCGTCGCTGTCCTCGAAGCCGTCGCGGTCCTCCGGAATTTGTCGGCACTGATCGACGTCGTCGGGAATGCCGTCGCCGTCCTCGTCGTGCGTGCGTGGCGACCAGCCGAGCTGCACGAGGCCGCGGAACGACGGCACGCCGATCGCCGAGCCGAGCCCGAGATCGACGCCTGCCACGACGTAGAGATCGCGCTGCCGACCGAGCTCGACGCGATCCGAGAGGGCGAGCATCGCGGGCGACAGCGGCGGGCTGCGCTCGTCGCCGAGGCCGAAGGGCGCCACCGGTCCCGCGGGCACCCAGCCGTGGAGCGACGCCTCCCACCGCTGGCGGTTCGCGGCGTCGAGCCGGAGCACGGAGGGGCGGAAGGTGAGGCTGAGCGCGAACGGGATCTCGTCACCGAACCTCGCGCCGCCGGGATCGGGCCACACGCGCCGGGCCGTGCGGAGCTTGTACCCGAGGCTGCCGGAGAGCTCGGCGAGGACGAACGAGTAGCTGCCGAGCACGCGCCCTTGCGCGGTGACGGCGCCCTCGCCGAGGAACGCGTCTTGGCTGCCGGTGGGGAGCGACACCGTGCCGAGCGCCGCGAGGCCGAAGCCACCGTCGCGGTTGTCCACGATGCTCGCCTTGCCGTGGAGGGCGAGATCCCCGAGCGCCGTGGTGGGCACGCGGCGCGCGCTCGACGTGCTCGGGGGCAGGTCGCCGCTGCCCTCTTGTGCGAGGGCGATCGGCACCGCGACGCCCACGAAGCCGCGGGTGCCGAGCCCGAGGCCGCCGACGAGATCCAGCGCGAGCTGATTTCGCAGCGGCACGAACGCCTCGTCGCCGGTGCGCGCGCCACGGAGGACGATCGCCCGGTGCGCGTAGCCGAGGCCGGCGCCCACGTTCCAGAGCCACGGGCCGGGCGTTCCCACGGGCTCGTAGACCAGGGACGCCGACGGATCGGTCGACGGGCGAAAGGTGCGCGCGTCGAACGAGGGGACCGCCTGCGCGCGCGCCGCGCCCTCGCCGAGGAGCGCGCCGGCCACGGCGAGCGCCCC
>DAORJJ010000017.1:4626-28771 GCA_035439005.1 Polyangiaceae bacterium
GGAGACAGCGAGGCGGGCGCCTCGCCGCGCGCGGATCGAGGCGAGAAAGCCCGGGCAAGACGACGGTCGCATCCGCCCCCCACGGTACGCGAGCTTCCGCGCGAAGGAACGCGAAAAGAGCGCGCTACTCCGCGTCGTTCACGGCGCGCAGCGTGCGCACGCGCGGCTGCGGCGGCGGCTCGCCCGCGTGGTCGGGGCGGCCGTCGGGGAGGTGGTGGTCCATGCGGAGGCGCTTGGCCTCGAGGTAGCCCGCCGAGAACGCGTTCGGTGGGATGACCACCCCCTCGCGCGAGTCGACCTCGACGCCGAGCGCGCGCAGGGCCTCGACCTTGGCGGGGTTGTTCGTGAGCAGCAAGACGCTGCGCACGCGCAGGAACTCGAGCATGTCTTGGGCGCAGTCGTACTCGCGGGCGTCGTCGGGGAGGCCGAGCAAGCGGTTGGCGTCGACCGTGTCGTGGCCGCACTGCTGGAGCGCGTACGCGCGAATCTTGTTCGTGAGGCCGATGCCGCGGCCCTCCTGCCGGAGGTAGAGAATGGCACCTCGCCCGCGTCGCGCGACCTCGGCCATCGCCGCGTCGAGCTGCTCCTTGCAGTCGCACTTCAACGAGCCAAACACCTCGCTCGTGATGCACTCGGAGTGCACCCGGACGGGGATGGCCTGGCCGTCCGTCAGGTCGCCGAAGACGAGGGCGACGTGCTCCTCGCCGCGCGTGCCGCGGAAGACGTGGGTCTTGAAGGTGCCGTGGCGGGTGGGCAGCTCGGCCATCGCCTGCCACTCGGTTCGAGGCCGGATCACCCGATTGGGGACGTGCATCTCTTGGTTCTCTCCAGGGGTTCACCCGCGCCGAGGGGGCGCGCGCGGGCGAATGCATCGCCGACTGCCGGGGCAATGTAAAGCCGAAACCCGCCAAGTCAACGAGCGCGTCGGTCCGTGCAAGCTCAGCTAGAGGGCGCAGAGCGGCGGCGTGGGCGCGCGTCGCGCCGCCGGCAGAGGCTCATCAGCATGTCCTCGAGCATCGCGTCGGGCGAGCGCCGCGAGCTCTTCAGTGCGAGGTCGGTCTCGGCGAGGACGGTCATCCAGCGCTCTACCTCGCGCGCCGAGACGCCGCGCGCCTTGCTCGCGAGCTCCCGGGCGCGGTGGGGCTGGAACACGCCCGCCGCGCGCGCGGCCTCGTCGTCGCGGGCGCCCCCCTCCACCGCGGCCTGGTAGCGCGCGAGCTGGCGGACCGACCACGCGAGCGCGCCGAGGAGCGGCAGTCCGCGATCGCGCGGGTCGTACGTGTCGGCGAGCACGGCGAGCGCGCGCGCGAGGTCTCGCTGGCCAACGGCGTCGACGAGCGCCCAGGTGTCGTCCGCGCGCACGCGGTGGATGCACTCGGACAGCGCGTGCGCGTCGAGGGCCGCGCCCGGGCCCACGAAGAGAGACAGGCGCTCGAGCGCGTCGTCGAGGAGCGACAGGTCGGACCCGACGAGCTCGGCCAGGTGCTCGGCGGTGTCGAGGTCGAGCTCGTGGCCCTTCGCCCGCGCCGTGGTGCGCAGCCACCCCGGGAGCGCGCGCCGCTCGATCGCGCCGCAGTCGACGGCCAGGCCGCCCTTCTTCACGGCCGTCCCGAGCTTGCGCCGCCCGTCGAGCTTCTGGGCGACGAGGACGAGGCAGGTCGAGGGGACGGGCGACTTCACGTACTCGGCGAGCGGGTCGGTGGGGAACCCGTCCGCGCCGCCCTCGCGCTCTTCCCAGCGCTCCACCTGCCGAACGAGCACGAAGCGGCGTGGCGCCATCATCGGCACCGTGCGGACCGCCGCGAGCACCTTGTCGACCCCCACGTCGCCGGCGGTCATCTTGTCTTCGTTGAAGTCGGCGAGGCCTCCCGCGAGGCAGGCGTCGCGCAGCGCGCGGATCACGCGGTCCCGAAACCAGCGCTCTTCGCCCACGATCGCGTAGACGGGGAGCAGCTCGCCCTTCTGCGCCGCGGCGATCGCGGCGTCCGGGGTCATCCCTCGCGCTTCTTGCGGGAGCGGGCCGCGGCGAGCGCGCCGAGCGCGAGCAGCGGCGCGGCGAACAGCGGCGCGCCGCCGCCCATACCCGGGACGTCGCAGCCGCAGCCGCTCGGCTTCTGGAGCTTGATGTCCTCCTCCGGCGTGCGGTTGAACGCGTCCTTCGAAACGAACGGCGCGGCCTCGCCCGTCGGCTTCACGTCGCCTTCCATCGTGCTCGGCGCCACCTCGTCGTTCTTCGCGACGGCGGGGCCGGCGTCGACGCCGTCGTGGTACTTCTTGATGCTCGTGTCCTTCGCGTTGAACGCGATGCTGCGGCGATCGACGACCGGGTTGTCGCCCTTCAAGATGAGGTTCGTCGCCGAGCCGATCTCCACGTTGTCGGAGGTGCGGACCTGGAGCTTGTACTCGCCGGCCTCGAAGCCGCGCTCGCGCTTGAGCGCGAAGTCGAAGTTGGTGCCGGGGTAGATCTTCCCGGTGGCGTCCGAGAACCCGACGTCGAGCGACTCGACCATGGGGTTTTGGTTCTGGAGGGTCTGGCGGTTCACGACGGGCTCCGACTTTCCGTCGACGAGCGAGCGCTCGTACGCGACCGTCTTGGTGAAGATGAACCGGAGGGACTGGTGCGCGGTGGCGGGGGGCTTCGGGAGCTGGATCTTCACGAAGATGCGCCACATGCCGGCCACCTCCGTGGACTCGTGGCTCTTCAGGGTGAAGGAGCCCGAGCCGGCGAGCGCGGCGCCCGAGAGCAGCACGAGCACAGCCATGGCGGCGAGCGCGAGGAGGCGCGAGACGCCGAGGGCGGCGCGAGACGAGGGCGGCGGGCGGAGGGCGGGGCGGAGGATGCGGAGCATGGGTGCGCGAAGCCTATCTCAGACCGCGCCGTGGGCACAGCGAGGACGAGGGTGGGGGGAGGTGGGAAGCATCGCGAGAGGTGCGACCTCGCAGCCGGAGTCGGCGAACGCCGCGCGCCGACCGCGGGCATCGTTTGACAGCGCGGCGCGGCTTGGGCACAATTCCCGCCAGAAAATGACGGAGCGAACAGGTGCGACCCGGTCGGACGTTGCCGATCCGCTGATAGGGCGCACGATCAACGATCGCTTCCGGATCACGCGCCTCATCGCGCGTGGCGGCATGGGGAAGGTGTACCTCGCGGAGCAGTCGCCGCTCGGCCGTCTGTGCGCGATCAAGGTGCTGAACCCGAGCTACAACGGCGCCGCCGAGCCCGAGTTTCACAAGCGCTTCTTCCTCGAGGCGAGCGTCACCTCGCGCCTCTCGCACCCGAACACCGTCACCATCTTCGACTACGGGGTCACGGAGGACGACTACTACTTCATGGCGATGGAGTACCTGGAGGGGCAGACCCTCTACCAGGCGATCCGTCGCGACGGCTTCATCACCGAGGAGCGCGCCGTCAACATCGTGAGCCAGATCTGTCGGGGGCTGCGCGAGGCTCACGCGATCGGGGTGATCCACCGCGACCTCAAGCCCGCGAACATCTTCCTCGTCAAGCACGGCGACGAGAACGACTTCGTGAAGATCCTCGACTTCGGGCTCGTGAAGAACGTGCTGGAGAAGGCCGAGGATCAGATCACCCAGACGGGCCTCTTCATGGGCTCGCCGAAGTACATGGCGCCCGAGCAGATCCACGGCGCCGCCGTCGACGCCCGCACCGACATCTACTCGCTCGGCGTGGTGCTCTGCGAGCTGCTCACCGGCAAGGTGCCGTTCGATCGCGCCACCAGCGTGAGCATCCTGATGGCGCACGTGAGCGAGTCGCCGCCGCCGCTCGCCGAGCTGAAGCCCGACATCGTGGCGTCGATCGAGGTCGAGGACATCGTCCACCGCTGCCTCGCGAAGAACCCCGACGATCGCTACGCCAGCATGGACGATCTCCTCCTCGCGCTGCGCGTGGCCGCGGGGGTGAGCGTCACGGGCCAGGTCTCCGCGTTTCCCCTCGGGGCGGGCGCCAGCGGCTCGCAGCGGGTCGTCCGGCGCGCGGCGGCGAGCGGCAGCGGCGGCATCGCCATCCGGCAGGCGCCGGCGGGCCCGGCGAGCGCCGCCCCGCAGAGCCAGACGCCCCTCTCGCTCACCCACGACGACGTCCCGCGGCGAGGAGCCCGGCGCACGTCGCACTACGTGCTCCCGATGGCGGTCGCGATCGCCGCCGCCGCTGGAGGCCTCGGCGGGCTCGCGGCGTACAAGCTGTCCATGACCCCGGCGCCGCCGGCCGCGCGGCCGGTCGCGGTGGTCGAGCCGGTGCCCACGCCGAGCCAGCCGCCACCACCGCCGCCGTCGGCCTCCGCGCCCGCGCAGATCCGCCAGACGCAGCTGCAGGTCGTCTCCGAGCCGCCGGGCGCGAGCGTTCGTCGCGACGGCGTCGTGCTGTGCACGGCCACCCCGTGCAGCATCATGCTCACGGGCGACGACGCGAGCCCGGAGCGCGTCCTGTCGCTCCTCGTCCAGAAGCCGCCGCGCAAGCCGGTCCCGGTCGAGGCGCGCGTCGGCGACGGGAAGGTCGTCGTGCAGCTCGACGCGCCGATCCCCGCGGGCAAGCCGCACGCGGCGCCGCCCACCCCGAGCGGCTACAAGGGCGCCTACTGAGCCGTCACGGGGCGAGGCGTCTCCATCCTCGCGCCTTCGGTCCGCTTGAAGTAGTGTCGTGGGCCCATGGCGTCGCCACAGGCTGACCACCGGGCCCGCGCCGAGCTCCCGACCGGGCGAGCCGCGTCACGAGGCCGCCGGCTCCTCCGCGCGCTCGTCGCCGTGGGCGCGCTCGCGCAGGTCGCGCTCTACACGGCCCCGGCCGCCGCGGACGCCCGCGCCGAGGCGCGCGCGCACTTCAAGGTGGGCATGGCGGCCATCGCGGAGAAGCGCTTCGAGCAAGGCATCGCCGAGCTCGAGGAGGCGTATCGGCTGCTCCCGCACCCGAACGTGCTCTTCAACATCGCGCGGGCGCACGCGGAGGCGGGCCACGTCGACGAGGCGCTCGCGGCGTACAAACGCTACCTGGAGGGCGATCCGCCCGATCGCGACGAGGTAGGGAAGATCGTCGCCGCGCTCGAGGTAAAATCGGCGCAGGCGAAGGCCGCGGCGGAGCCGCCGAAGCCCGAGCCCCCCGCGCCGGTCACGCCGGAGCCCACGAAGCCGGAGCCCGCGAAGCCCGCGCCGTGTGTGACGCCCGAGCCCGCGAAGGCCGCGCCGCGCCCGCCCGCGCCGCCGAAGGCCGCGGAGCTCGGCACGGCCCGCACCGAGGACGTGTTCGACGAGACCGTCGTCACCGCGTCGCGCGGCAAGCAGAGCCCGCTGTCGGCCCCGAACTCGACCGCCATCATCACCGAGCAAGACATCCGGCTCTCGGGCATCACCAAGCTGCCCGAGCTGCTCCGCCGGCTCGCGGGCGTCGACATCATGCAGGTCACCGGCGGGCAGACCGAGGTGAGCATCCGCGGGTTCAACCAGCGCCTCTCGAACAAGGTGCTCGTGCTCGTCGACGGCCGCAGCGTGTACGTCGACCTGCTCGGCGCGACCTTCTGGCAGGCGCTGTCGATCGGCGTCGAGGACATCGAGCGCATCGAGGTGGTGCGCGGCCCCGGCTCCGCTCTGTACGGCGCGGACGCGTTCAACGGCGTCATCAACATCCTCACGAAGCGGCCCGGGCAGGGGCGGCCCGACAGGAGCGGCGTGGCCGGCGGCTACGGCTCGCAGAGCGCGGCGCACGGCAGCCTGTGGACGTCGGGGCAGAGCAAGGGGTTCGGGTGGCGCGCGGCCGCGGGGTACGACTACCTCCCTCGGTGGTCGCGTGAGGTCCCCAACGGGCGCGCCGACGTGCGCCTCGGCGTGGCCGATCAGGTCGAGTCGGCGCGCACCGTGCGCATCGATCTGCGAGGCGATCAGGCGTTCGGCAAGGACACGCACGTGTTCGTCGGGGGCGGGCTCGTCCAGGGCAACATCGAGGTGCTCGGCATCGGCGCCCTCAATGATCTCGTGCTGCCCAACCTGGTCACCACCGACCTCACCGCCGGGCTCTCATCGAAGTACGTGGAGGTGCGCACCTTCTGGAACCGCTTCCGCGCCGACAGCACGCTCAACGTCGCCTACGTGGGGCAGTCGCTGCTGCCTTCGCGCGCGGAGCAGAACGTCGTCGACAACGAGGTGCAGCTCAAGTCGGGCTTCGACCTCGCGCCCACGGTCCACAACGAGCTCCGCGCGGGCGGCAGCTACCGCTTCAAAGACGTCAACTGGACCTTCCTCGACACGCGCCGCACGGAGCACCACTTCGGCGCCTTCCTGCACGACGAGGTGAGCTTCGGCAAGTCGGTCACGGCCATCGGCGACATGCGGCTCGACTACGTGCCGTACCTGCAGCGCTTCGTGCCTTCGCCGCGTGGCGCCGTGCTCGTGCACCCGACGGCGCGCTCCACCGTGCGCGCCACCGTGGCGACCGCCTTCCGAAAGCCCACGTTCCTCGAGTCGTACCTGCGCCTGCCCGTGAACCTCCCGGTGTCGGGCGGCACGTCGATCACCGAGGGCGTGCGCACCGACGACCCGAGCTTCAAGGTGGGGCCGGAGCGCATCTTCAACGCCGAGGTGGGGTACCTCACCCAAGACTCCGACAAGCTCGTCGTCGACGTGGCCGCCTACTACAACCGCGTCTCGAGCCTCATCCAGCTCTCCGGCGCGCGCCCCATCACGGTGGGCGACATCGCGGCGGGCACGCGCGCGTTCGACACGCAGGCGGGGCAGTTCCCGCTGCTCATCGGAGGCTTCTCCAACCAGTGCCAGCTCTACAACATGGTGGGCGGTGAGGTGACCGTGCGCACCTTCCCGATCGAGGGCCTCGACCTCTACGGGAGCTACACCCTGAACGTCGTCAGCCAGGACGAGTCCGGCTGCACCGAGGCCGATCGGGTGGCGCAGGTCATCACCACCGACGCGCGCACGAGCGCCCACAAGGCGAACGCGGGAGTGCAGCTCCGCCTCAAGTCGGGGCTCGGGGCCTCGATCGATTTTCACTACGTGGCGAGCCAGGCGTGGGCGGAGCAGGTCACGAACGTGAAGGCCCAGCGCGTGGAGTACCAGCGCTTCGAGCTGCCCGCCTACTCGCTGCTCAACGCGCGCGTCGGCTACCTGTTCCTCGGCGACCGCGTCGAGGTGTCGGTCGCGGGCTTCAACCTCGCGGGGGTGCAGCACAGGCAGCACCCGTTCGGGCAGGTCGTCGACCGCCGCGTCATGGGCCTCGGTACCTTCCGGTTCTGATTATGTGCAGCATGCAACGAAACCTCCCTCCGCGCCCGAGTGACCCGCGATCGCCCGCCGCGCCGCTCGCGCGTCGCGTCGGGGCCTTCGCGCGGGCGCTCGCGTGCGTCGGCTTGGCCGCGGCGTGCACCGTGCCCATCGACGACACGCGCAACGACAAGCGCCTCTTCCCGGCGCAGGGGGTCATCCGCGGCACCCTCACCTACGTGGGGCCGCGGCCCTGCACGCGGGATCGGCACGTGGTGGGCGACGCGATCATCCTCGCGTTCGATCGCCGCAACCCGCCGCCGCCGCTCGGCATCGCGTCGAGCGCCGTCAACTTCGCCGTCGTGCCGGGCGACACCCTCTTCGCGAACGAGCCGCGGACCCGCGGCGCGGAGATCTCCTGCCCGCCCACCGGCGAGCTCGTCAGCGTGTCGGCGCCTTTCACCATGTCGCCGCTGGCGGGCGCGTCGTACTCGCTGGTCGCGTTCTTCAATCGCAGCGGCAGGTTCCAGCCGCAGTTCCGGTACCGCAACCAGCCGGAGGCGGGCGATCTCGTGGGCGGCTACGTCGACCAGCGGGACGCCGACCTCAACGGCGGCAGCTCCTCTTACGTCCCCAAGTATTTGCCTGTCACGGTGGGCGTCCCGGGCGCCGACGACACCTTCACCATCCCGCCGGAGGGGGCGCTCACGGACAACGTTCCCGTGACGATCGCGCGGGTCGTCCCGACGAACCGGCCCATGTTCTACCCGGCCGGCGCCGAGCTCCCGACGACCAACACGCCGACCGCCGCGAACCCGAGCGGCGAGCCCCGCTACGTGCCCGTCGTCACGATGACCCAAGACCACCGCGTGCTCGCGGCGCCCGGCACGGTCAACGTGGAGACGCTGACGCGGTACGAGGGCTCGTTCCCGGCGGTCACGCTCGCCTACGGCGTCGCCCCGGACGAGCTCGAGGTCGCCACGTCGCCCAGCGCCCCGTTCGGGCTCCCGCTCGAGGCGGCCCCTCCCGCGGGTCGCGGGGGCCTGGTCGTCTTCGGTCGCGGCGCGCCGCAGCCCGAGTCTCCGCGTGTGCCTGCGCTCTGGCCCGAGGTCACGTTCCGCAAGCTCGTGGACGACCCCGAGCACAAGGCCGACCCGCAGAGCCTCGCGTTCCAAGGCAGCAGCAAGGCGCCGGCCGTGCTCCTCCAGGGCATCACGCTGCTCGACGAGAGCCTCGTGAAGACCGTGGCCGGCCCCATCGGGTCCGCCCCCTCCGTCGCGGCGCTGCGGGGCAAGGTGAAGGTGCTCGTGCGGCCGGCGGCGCTCTGCGTCGACGCCGCGCGCCCCGACCGCGGGGGGCTCGTCGTCACGCCCTCGCTCACCGGCGCGAGCGCCGATCCTGCAGAGACCGCCCCGAAGCCCGTCTTCGACGAGGCGGCGCTCCGCCGCGGCCTCGGCAGCTTGGTCGCCGACGTGCGCACCGGGTGCCTGCCGCTCGGTCGCTACGCGATGGTCGCGGCCTACCCCTCGGGGCAGGTGTGGACGACGCCCAACGAGGCGGGCGCGTGCGCCGCGCTCGAGGGCTCGCTCGTGGAGCGCGAGAAGGTCGGGTCGTGCAACCGCAAGCCGCGCCCGGTGCTCTACTCCCAGGGGCCGCGGGCCGTGCTCGAGATCGTGCCGCCGACCACCCCCGAGGGACAAGCGGCGTGCGCGAGCGGCGTCCCCGTCGAGTGCCTGCCTCGCTGATGAATCATGCACGATACATGCATGTAGGATGCATGTTCGTGGGACACGAGACCGCGCGAGGTGACGACACCCCGATCAGGGCCAGCGGACACCTCCGCGCACGGACTTCGCGCAAATGACGCGATCCGTTGGGGACCGCTCGTGGCACACTCGTTGCTCGGTCCAGCAGAATGAAGACCCGACGCAAGCCTCGCTTCTACGTCCCCGCCCTGATCGCCGTGACCGTGGTGACCGCGGTGCACTCCGTGGCCGCCCTCGCGGCCGACGCGGGGACACCCCGCCCTGGGCCCACGGCGACCGCGCCGTCGGGCACCGCGGACGCGGGCGACGACGCGGACGCGGACGCGGGCGCGCGCGCTAGCTCCGGGGGATGCGGCCAGGAGCAAGCGGGGCTCTCCTCGATGACGCTCTTCGGCGTCGGGTGTTGTTGACGGGCGCGGCCCGCGGCGCTTGAGCGATGGCGAAGCGCCCCGGCGTCGACCCCCCGACCCTCGACGAGCCTCGCTGGCAGCGGCGCGCGTTCGTCCGAATCTACGACCACGGCGACGCACTCCACGTTCTTGGTGCGGACGGCGCACGCACCTCCTTCGGTCCACCGTCCTCCGCGCTCGTTCGCGTCGTCCTCGCCGAGCTGTGTTCCCCGTGCACCCTCGAGGGGCTGAAGGAGAGGATCGCGGCGCGCGCCGGGAGTCGCAAGCGGCTCGCGGTGGTGGAGGAGGTCCTCTCGCTCCTTCGCGCCGCGGGGATCGTCGTCGAGGTCCCCCGCGCGTCTCCCCGCGCGCCCCCCGTGGCCGGGGATGCCCGAGCGGCGCCGCGCCACGCTCGCGTGTTGCTCGCGCTCGGCGGCGGCATCGCGGCCGCGTTCTCCCCGCTCTTGGTGGAGCTCCTCGTGGGCCGAGGGCATGAGGTCCGGGCCGCCGCGACGCCGAGCGCGCTCCGGTTCGTTCGTCGGCTGTCTCTCGAGGCGCTCACCCACGCGCCCGTGCCGTCGACGCTGTGGCCGTCGAGCCCGACCGACGTGGTGCCGCACCTCGCGCTCGCGCGCTGGGCTGACGTGACGGTCGTCTACCCGGCGACCGCCACGACGCTCTCGCGCCTCGTGCGCGGAGACTGCTCCACCCTCGTCTCCGCGGTCGCCATCAGCACGCGCGCGCCGGTGATCCTCGTCCCGACGATGAACGAGGCGATGTTTCGTGCCCCCTCCGTGCAGCGAAATCTCGAGCAACTTCGGGAAGATGGCTTCAGAATCATGCACCCGTCGATCGGCTACGAGATCGCCGAGCCTCCCGCGCAGCGCGCGCCCGCGTACGGCGCGGCGCCTCCGATTCAGTACGTGGCGGACGTGATCGAGAGTGTGCTCGCGGAGCTCGCGCCGCTTCGTCCGTGAGCGAAGTTGGGGCGGTTCGCGTCGCTCGATCGCAGTGAGCTGCGGAGTTCGACCCGTCGAAATCCTCAGCGTCGAGGGGAAGAAGGGAGGCGTTCAGTCACGGCGAATGTCCGCGCCGGAGGACGGCCCGGGCGACAGCCACGACATCGCGCGGTCCAGCGCGTCCACCGGGTTCCACGTGCGCGTGCCCGCGGCCGCACGCTTGACGTGGGCGCCGACCCGCTTCATCCACGCGAGCTCTTCCTCCGACATCGGGCCGCGCTCGATCGCCGTGAGGGCGAGCTCGAGCTCCGCGACGTCGCGCGGGGCGCACATCGCGAGGTCGACCGAGGGGTGCGTCAGCGCGAATCTGTAGCAGTCGGCCGAGGTGGGGCGTGGCTCGTCTTTGGGGACCATCGCGGGGTCGAGCAGGTGGCCCCACCGGGTGGCTGTGTAGGCCACCACGCCGGGCCTCGAGGCCGCGTCGCCGAGCGAGGGGAACACCTCGGCCTCGGCCCCGGGGTGCGCGGCGTTGTACCGCACCATGATGGCGCCGTAGGCCGGGTCGCGCGCATACGCAGGGAACGTCGTGCGATCGTGGCACGAGATCATGAGGTGCCGAGTGAGGCCCCGCTCGCGCAGCTCGAGCGCCGCGTCCACGATGCGCTGGGGCGGAGGCCTGTTCCACCAGCCGAGGAGCAGCACGTCGGTGTGGTCGGTGCCCAGGGCGCGCAGCGCGCGCTCGAGCGAGCCGCGCATGAGCGACGCCGCGCGCGTGTAGCTCTGGACGACGAGCTGCAGGGAGTCGCGGCGCGCGCGGGCGAGCTTCGCGAGGCCCTCGCCGAACGGCGCCGCGCGGTAGCTGCCCCAGTAGAACGTCGTCAGCCCGCGCTCGAAGGCGAGCTCGACGCCCGCGGCGGGCAGCGAGCCTCCGCCGGTGGCGAGGCCGAGCGGAGACACCTGGAGACCCGTGCGGCCGAGCGCGCGTGGTGAGAACGGCATCCCGTGAATCTACACGAGCCCACCGCGTGGTATCGGGGCGAGCATGGGACGCGTGCACCGAGCCGCGCTCGTGGCCTGCGCGAAGGGCGCCGCCCGACCAGACCGTGCGCTGCGCGCCATGAATTTACCGCGGTAATTTGCCAGGGTAGGGCGGCGCGCTCGATCGAGCCCCGCGGCGGCTACGCGAGGATCCCCGGGAGCGGGCCGCCACCCGAGCCGAAGCTCGAGAGGCTCCCCCCCCCCCCCCCCTGCGCGAGGGCCACCCACAGCTCGCCGTGGCGCCGCCCGTTCGCGTCGAGCAGCCGCCCCGCGCGCAGGGCGCCGCCGCCCCTGCCGCACACCACGAAGGGCATGTTGTCGTGGCTGTGGGTGTTGCCGTCGGAGACCTCGGAGCAGAGCACCACGAGGCTGTTGTCGAGCATCGTGCCGGCGCCCTCGGGCCTCGCGGCGAGCTGGTCGAGCACGTACGCGGCCTGCGAGACGAACCACGTGCGCTGGGCCGTGTAGTCGGCGAACTTCGGGTCGGACGGATCGCCGTAGTGCGAGGCCTGGTGGCTCCGCATGTCGAAGTTGGGTCGCTCGAGGGGCGTGCCGGGGAAGCGGCTCATGATGAGCTCGCTCGTGTGCTGCGAGCACTGGAGCACGCCCACCCGCGTGAGCCCGCACGCCATCGCCTGCACCATGACGTCGCTCTGCGCGCGGAGGATCGCGGGGAACGAGGCGGCGTCGTAGAGCTTGTTCGAGGTGATCGCCGCGAGGTCGACCTTCGGGCTCTCGCACGTGCCGAGGCCGGCCGCGCCGAGGCCCTTCACGCGCTTCTCCACGTCACGCAGCGCCTCCAGGTGGAGGTCGAGCTTCGCCTTTTCGACGTCGCCCGCGCGCCTGCGCAGGTCGGCGAGGTCGGCGAGCGCCGAGTCGAGCACGCTCACGTCGTCCGGATCGGGCCCGCTGGGCGCGCCGCCGCCCGCGGTGAGGCCCCCGAAGACCCGCTGGAAGGCGGCCCGCGGATCGTCCTCCGGCGCGACGGTGACGCCCGCGCTCGGGTAGGAGATGAACTTGTCGCCGCTCGCGTTGTTCTGGGCGGCCATCGCGCCGAGGTAGAGGTGCGAGACGGGCGCCGCCGCCGCCGCCGGGAGGTTCCGCGACAGCCACCGATCGATCGACTCGCCCTGGCCGCCGTCGACGGCGGTGAGGAGCTTCTTCGCGCCGCCCGGGTGGCTCCCGGAGTCGGTCCCGCCCATGCTCAAGCCGCGCACGAAGATCGAGTCGTTCTTGTAGCGCGCGAGCGGCGCCAGGTTCTCGGAGAGCGCGAACGACGTGTCTTGGCCGGAGGGGAACCACTTGCCGCCGCTGCCCCCGGGCTCCGGCACGCCGTCGGGGAAATAGAAGAACAAGATGCGCTTCGCGACCCCGCGCGGCGCGTCGGCCTGGGCCGCGCCGCGGAGCCCCGCGAGCATCGCCGAGCCCATGAGCCCGCGCAGGATGGCCCGACGGCTGAGCATCGGGCGGCTCATCGGCGCACCCCCACGTCGTCGGCCGACACGAGATCGACCAGCAGCTCGCGGAGATCCCCCCCGCGGTCGGCGAGGCGCGCCTCGTAGGGCCGGGTGGCGCACACGCTCGCCTCGCGCTCGCCTCGCGTGAATCGATAAAGCTGCTTGACCATGCACGCCTCCGCCGCCTTGCTCTCGGCCAGGGTCTTCCCGAGCTCCGACAGGTTCGAGAACGGCGCGTGCGTCCCGGCGCCGAGCCCCTCGACGTCGGTCATGTCGCCGCGCGCGTCGATGGGCTTCCCGTTCTCGGTGTCCCTCACCTTGCCCAGCGCGTCGAAGCGCTCGAAGCCGAAGCCCACCGGATCGATGTGCTGGTGGCAGCTCGCGCACGAGGGGTTCGCCGTGTGCTGCGCGAAGCGCTCGCGCGTGGTGGCGCCGGGGTTCACCTTCGGCACGCCCCCGGCGTTCGGCGGCGGCGGCGGCAGCTCCTGGCAGAGCAGCGCGCGGCGGACGAAGAGGCCCCGACGGATCGGCGAGCTCTGGTCCGAGTGCGCCAGGGTGCCGAGCACGCTCGCGTGGCCCATGACGCCGGCGCGGAGCTTGTCGGGGTAGTCCCGGCGCTCGAAGCGGCCGGCGGGCACCGCGGGCATGCCGTAGAGCCGCGCGAGCTTGTCGTCGACGAACGTGTAGCTCGCGCTGAGCAGCTCCGAGGTGCGGTGCGACCCGTCGAACACCACGTGCGCGAAGAAGCTCCCCGTCTCCTCGCGCATCGAGGCGCGGAGCGCGGGGGAGTCGTCGGGGAAGAGGGACGCCTGCTTCTCCACCTCGGCGATCTTCTCGGCGCCCAGCCACTGGAGCGCGAAGGTCTTCAGGTGCGCGCGGGCGCGGGGGGTCGCGAGCAGGCGGCGCGCCTCCCGCTCGCGGCCCGCCCGCGTCTCGAGCTCGCCGCGCTCCGCGGCCGCGAAGAGCGCGTCGTCGGGCATGCTCCCGACGACGCCGTACGACACGGCCTGCGCGAGCTCCCACGCGGTGAGGTGGTAGAGGCCGTCCGCGCCCTTCTCGCCGAGCTCCGAGCGGTACCCGAACGAGGGCGACGCGAGGAGCGCGCGCAGGGCCAGGCGGGCGCCCTTCGTGCGATCGGTGCCCGCGAGCGCGAGCGCCTCGTAGCGCCGCTGCTCCTCCGCCGAGAGGGGCCGGCGGAGCGTGCGCTTGCCCACGCGGGCCACGAAGTCCTTCGCGCACGCCTCGCCCGAGGCCCCCGGGGCGCAGGCCATGAGCTTGGGCACGTCGGCGCCGTCGGCGAGCACGCGCGCCATGCGGAACACGGCCTCGACCGTGGGCGCGCTCTGGACGCGCGAGGGGCCGTGGTCGTCGAACGCGAAGCCGTCGGGGCGCGCCTCTCGGGGGTAGCCGCGGAACGCCTCCTCGAGCAGCGACGAAGGCGCAGTGGGCGTGGTGCCGCCGCCGCCGGGCGCCGGGCACGCGACGTCGACCAGGCTGTTCTCTCCGCCGAAGCCGTCGGGGCCGCGGCGCGGGTTCGACGGATCGGGGATCCACTGTGACTCGTCCAGCACGAGCTTGTACGCGTGCGAGCCGTTCGGCAGCGCGCGCGCGAGCGAGAAGGTCGTGCCCGTCTTGGTCAACGCGTAGCCGCCCGCGGCCAGCGTGCCCGGCCAGCCGTTGAACGAGCCGGCCACGTGCACGCGGCTCACGGCGCGGCCGCCGGGGTCGTACGTGAACGTCACCGTGCCGCACGGCGGGGCGCTCGTCGCGGGGGGCGCGGGCTCGTTCGCGGACAGGCCGAGCAGGTCGGCCACCGTGGCCTCGAGCTCGCGCCGCGTGAGCATGCGCAGCCCGCGCGGCGCCGCGGGTGGAGCCTCGCACACGAGCGGGCCCTTGAAGTGCGCGAGGATGTACTTGGCGATCGAGGGCGGGCAGTCGCCCACGCACTTCTCGGGGGCGCCGAGCGGCATGCGCTCGTCGATGACGCGCGTGAGGGTCTCTTCGCCGCGCGCGTAGTCGCGGAGCGAGGGCGCGCCGTTCCCTTCGCCGTTCGGGCCGTGGCAGCTCGCGCAGAGCGCCTGGTAGTGCTGCTCGCCGCGGGCGACGTCGCCTGCGGGCGCGGGCTCGCCCTTGCACGCGCCCACGCCCACGGCGCTCGCCGCCGCCACGAGCCAAGTCACGATGAAGCCCCGATTCATGCCGCACCTCCGCGCGTCACTCTAACGTGAGTCACGTTGAACGCAAGGGCGGACAGGGGCGCGAGGCGCGACCGTCGCGGGGGTGGCATGCGGTAGTCTCCCCAGCGCGGCGAGCGGCCGCGAGGAGCGCGGCGACGGTGAGCGAGGCAGCGGCAGCGGGACCCAGCGGGAGAGGCGGCCCGGAGGACGAGGTCGTCCGCGTGCGCGGCCGCGCCGCGTCCCGCGCCCCGTCGCTCGCGGGCGCGTTCGTAGCGCTCCCCACCGTGCTCGGGATCGGCGCCGCGTCGAGGCTGCTCACCGCGGAGCCGGTGCTCGCGGGGCTCCTCGGGGTCGGGCTCGTGGCCGCGCTCGCGCTCCTCGTCCCGCGCGCGTCGCGCCGCGGGCGCGTGGCGCTCGTGCTCCCGCTCGTGCTCGTGGGCCTCGGCGCCGCGGTGGGCGTGGCGCTCGCGAGCCCCGCGTTCGTCGTGTGCGCGTGGCTCGTGGCGGTCGTCGCGCTGCTCGGCGTGGTCGGCTCGAGCGCCCCGCGCGGCTCTCGCGTGGGTGAGCGCCGCGCGCCGCTCTTCCTCCGCGCGCTGTCCGCGAGCACGACGACGTTGGAGCTCGACTCCGGCGGCGTGCGCATCGATCAACGGCGCGCGCGCGGGTACGTGCCGTACGTCGAGCTCGGCCCGCCGCGGCTCGGGCCTAGCCTCGAGCGCGCGGGCGCCAGCGCGCTCGTCGTCGGCGAGGCGGCGGGTGACGCGGAGGTCGAGCTCGTCGTCGAGCCGGAGGAGGCCGAGGCGGCCGCGCGGTTCGTCGAGCGCGTGCGGGCGCGCCAAGCGGAGGCCTTGGCGGCGGGAACGCGGCGGGTCCCGGAGGTCCTCCTGCGGCGGGGCGAGCCGCTCTCCGCGTGGCGGGCGCGGCTCGACGCGCTCCGCCGCGACGGCTACCGCGAGGCGGGCGCGAGGCCCGACGAGCTGCTCACGCTGCTCGCGAGCCCGAGCGCCGCGGTCGAGGCGCGCGCGGCGGCCGCGTACGTGCTCGCGCGCGCGGCCGGTCCGGCGTCGCTGGCCGACCACGTGTCGAGGAGCACGCCCCCGCTGGTGCTGGCCCTGCTCGAGGCCGTCCCCGATGCGCGCGCGCTCCTGCCCGCCGACGTCTGGTCGGACGCGCGCACCTACCTGCCCGCCGAGGACGACGCCGCGCTCGTCGAGGCGCCCTCGGCGCGCGTGCGCGTGGAGGCCGCGGCGGACGCGAGCGAGGCCCCGGACGCGAGCGCCCTCGAGGTGCACGGCGACGACCCGCGCGCGCTGCGCACCGAGGAGCACCGGTGACGTCGCCGCGCGATCGCGGCGGCCGTCAGCCGGTCCCCAAAAACCCGAAGAGCAGGTTGAGGGTGAGCGCCACGACGACGGTGTTCTGCACGAACGAGAGCAGCGCGTGGCCGAGCACCGTGCGGCGAATGCGGGTGCACGTGACCGCGACGTCGCCCACCTGAAAGCACATGCCGATGCCGAACGCGAAGTACGCGAAGTCGATGTCGCACGGCGGCTCGTCGCCCGGGAAGGCGAGGCCGTTCGGCTCCGCGCGGCGGTAGTGGAGGCGCGCATACCGGAGCGCGTACGACGTGTGCGTGAGCAGCCACGAGAGCACCACCGCGGCGATGCCGAACCCGGTCCACAGCGCGTGGCCCCCTGGCAGCATGTTGTTCGCGCGGCGGATCACGAAGATCGCGGCGAACAGGCTGAAGACGCTCGAGCCCACCGCGAGCATCCACACGAGCGAGGGGCCGAGGTCGTCCACCACGGCGCGCGCGCGGGTCCGTTCGGCCGGCGACCGCAAGATCACGTTCCAAGCGAGCGCGAGCATCACGAGCGCGCCGAGGTCCCACCCGACGACCCCGCGCAGGCCGAAGGCGCAGGGGGCCGGGACCAGGGTCCCGGCGACGAGGCCAGCCAGCACGGCGATCAGGAGGCGCCCGGTCGCGCGGCGCGGGTCGATGAGGCGCGCGAGGCGGGAGCGGGGGCGGGCCGCGTGGCCGTTCCTGGGCGAGCCGTGGGCGAGCGCGCGCGGACGCTCCCCCGCGGTCGCGTCGTCGTCGTGACCGGTGCGCGTCATCGGGCCCGCGCCGCGCCAGGGGGCGCTTGGGCGCGCACATCGCGCGGGGGTCGCGGGGCCTCGTGGGCCAGCGCCACCGTCGGCCACGAACTCCGGTCGAGGGTCATGGCGCACTCGTAGTGCGTCGGCCGCGGCGCGTAAATGCCCGGCTTGGGGGCGCCCCCGCGGCGCTCGAAGGCGGTCGGTCGTGGCCCTCGAGCGCTCCGGCGGCCACGGAGGCGCCCGCCGGCGACGGGCTCAGCCCGGCGGGATGGGCGGGCTCGCGGCGCACTCCCACCGCTTCCCCGTGAAGGCGCAGCGGCTCATGTCCGGTCGGGGGCACGCGTTGGGCCCGCCGCACTGATCCTCGGGGGTCTCGCAGAACCACCCGGCCGGCCCGGAGCGGAAGTCGGCGCGGTAGCTCGGACGGCACGCCACGTGGGTCCCGCAGTCCTCGTCCGACACGCAGTCGCCGAAGCGGCAGGCGTTGGGGTGCGCCTCGCCGCCGCAAGCGCAGAGGGCGCCCGGGCCGCAGTCCGCGTCCGCGCGGCACGCGTCGTACTTGCACTCGCTCGGGGGGCTGTAGCCATGAGGTGGCTGCCGAGCGTAGCGAAAGCACTGGCCCGCGGGCTTTTTGGTGCAGTCTGCATTGGTCTTGCATTCCCCCACGTTGTAGTTGCCCTCCGTGGTCATGCCGGCGGGTTCCCCAGGAAACGCGAACGCAAAGCCCTTGGCGCGGGCCGCGCACGCTTGCCGCGGCCTCCGCGAATACACCCGCGGCGACGTGGGTTCACTCGAGGGGACCGAGGCCCCCGCCGACGCGCTCGCCGTCGCCGAGCCGCTGGGGGACACCGCCGCGTCGCCCGCGCTCGCCCGCGGGCGACTGCACCCGAGCACCACCAGCGTGAGGGCCACGCTGGGGCGATGAACGGCGAAGCAGCGCACGAGGAGGGGGCGAAGGCGCATACCTGCACCCTACACCAACACCGACCGAGCGCCGCCCGCCGCCACGACCGCCCTCCGCTCGTCGTGGCGGACACTGCGAGCGTGGCGCGCCTGCGCGTGTGGTGGGGGCCGTCGACCTTCGCTAAGGTGACGAGGTGTCCGACCCTGCCGATCGCGCCGACTCGCGCCCCACGAGCGTCGCCTTGCGCCCCGTCGTCGAGGCCGATCTGCCCGCGCTGTTCGCGCACCAGCAGGACCCCGAGGGCGCGCGGATGGCCGTGGTGATCCCGCGGTCACGCGCCGAGTTCATGGCCCACTGGGAGAGGCTGCTCCGCGCGCCGCCCCCTCGCCTCGTCGCGCGGGCCATCGAGGCCGACGGCGTCCTCGTGGGGATGGTGAACTGCTTCCAGCGGCCGGGGCTGCCGGAGGAGGGCGCGGGCGAAGCGGAGCTCGACTTCGTGGGGTATTGGCTCGCGCGCGCCCACTGGGGGCGTGGCATCGCGACGCGGGCGCTCGCGGCGCTCCTGCGGGAGGTCACGGCGCGCCCGCTTCACGCGCGCGCCGCGACCTCGAACACAGCCTCGCTCCTTGTGCTCGAGCGCTGCGGGTTCCGCGTGATCGGGTATCGGCGCTCGTCCGAGGGCGACGCCCGCTTCCCCGTGTGCGAAGAGGCCCTGCTGCGGCTCGACTCATGAGCCAGAGGACCACGGCGCGGAGCGCGCCCGTTCATCGCCAGCGCCTCTACGTCCTGTCTGCGACGAAGGCGCCGACCGCGCTCGTCCTCTTCCGCAAGAGCTCGTGGTGGCTCCTCGCCCGCTGGGACCTCGACACTCCGAAGCTCACCGAGGGCGCGTCGTTCAAGGGGAAGCTCTACCCGCGGCGGTGCGATCTCTCGCCCGACGGGCGGCTCTTCTCGACCTTCGCCTTGAAGGGAAGAGGGGGCGAGTTCGTGGGCCAATCGGGCCTAAAGACGTACCACGCGGTGAGCCGCGCGCCGTGGCTCTTCGCGCTCGCGGCGTGGCCCGAGGCGGGCACCTACACGCGCGGCCTCCACTTCGTCCCCGCGGCGGAGGCGCCGCCCCTTCCGCCGGCCGCGCACGGCGACGCGGCGCCGCTCGCGAGAGCCCGCCTTGGCCTCGTCCGGACCGCCCCCGTCGCCTACGCCGCCGAGCGGAGGCGCGGCTGGGTCGAGGCCGCGGACTGCCCCGTCCGCGGCGCGAACGACATGTGGGACGAGCGACGTCGCGTGGTGCTCGAGAAGGCCCGCCCCCACGGGGTCGAGCGCCTCCGGCTCGAGGACGACGGCCTCGTCGACTCCGCGGTGGGGTTCGACAACCGCCGCCCACGGTACCGATGGTCGCGGGGAGCGGAGTCTGCGCCGATCGAGGGCGCGGACTGGTGCGATTGGGACTCCTCAGGGAGGCTCCTCGTGGCCGGCGATGAGCGCTTGCGCATCTTGGATGGCGCGTCGCGAGAGGAGCTCTGGTCGAAGGACCTCGCGTCGCTCGTGCCCAATCCCCGCGCCGCGCCGGACTGGGCTCGTACGTGGTCTGGCGAAGAGGGCTCGAGTCACCCTGGGAGGCGAGCGAAGACCACAAAGAGCGCGCGTTGAATCCGCTCTGCGGCCAAAGGCCCGACGGATCAGTACCACTCGAGTCCGGCGAGTCCCGCGGAGACGGCGACCGACGGGCGCTCGGGTCCGCCGAACGCGACGATCTCGAGGCTGGGAGCGAACTGAAGTCCGGTGGACCCAGGCTTGTCACGCCCGAGCGGAAAGAGGATACGCGCGAGCCCGCCGCCCCGCACGATGGCGCCGCGCGCGCCACGTGGAAAGGGCGTGATCACGCCGAGCGCGGGGCCAAACGCGAGCTCGAGTCGTGGCGCCACCCGCAGAGAGAGAGTCGCGGCGGCGTAAGGCTGCATCGCGGCGACGTAGTTGGCCCCCGAGGTCCCGCCGAAGAAGCCGCCCCCGCCCGTGGCCTCACCGTACACCGCGAGGACGGGGCCGAAGCGCGCGCCGACGCGACCCGAGAGCGCCGCATAGGGCCCTACGCGATCGAACCCGAGCGCCCCGATCGAGAGGCGCATCCCTCCGGCCAGGCGCGGGTACGTCGGCTCGGGCGGCGCAGGCGGCTCCGCGGCAGACGCCGCGTGCGCGAGCGTCGCCGCGACCCACCCGGCGACGACGCGAGCGAGGAGCCTCGTGCGTCTCCGGCGCGCGCCGCGGGTGCTTGGGGGACCTGTCATGAGGGGGCGGCGGGGAGGCCGTTTGGCCGAGGCGCTTGCCATACCCGAGATAGCGGCTACTTGCCGAGCTTGTCGAGGTCTCCCTCCAGGAGGGTCGCGCCGCCGCGCTCGACGAGCACCTCGGTGTTCGGGCCCGAGACGAACGCCTCGACCGAGAACTCGCCGACGCGCACGCGCACCCCCTCGACGCCGCGCGCGGGGAGCTTCACGCGGACGAGGTCGCCGCCCGTCACGAGCCGCACGGCGCGCGCGAGCGGGACGCGGTGGTGGCTCAGCGTCTCGATCGTGACCTGCCCGAGCGGACCCTTGGCGCGGAGCACGACGGGCACGTCGCGCGCGCCGCCCTCGATCGCGGCGGCGAAGGCGAGCGCGGGCTCCGGCGGCGAGGGCGCCGTGTACGACGCCGCCCAGGGCGCGCGCTTGTCGATCACGTCGGCGACCGAGGCGTCGGTGTACCGCGTGGCGAGCGGCCCCACGAGCTCGTACCCGCTCGCCACCGGGCCCACCATCACGCGCGGCCGGCCGCCGGTGTCCACGACGAAGGCGCCCATGCGCGGCGCGGTCGCTCCGGCGTACAGCACCCGCTGCGTGTACCCGGAGGTGGCGAGGTCGGCCACGAACGCCGCGCTCGTGAGCGCCTCGTCGGCTCGCCCGCGGAAGAGATCGAAGTACCAGCCGGTGAACGTGGGCGGGCCCCCGGTGCCGCCCGGCGTCATCTCGACGACCATCGAGAGGAAGCGCTTCTCGTCGGCCGACAGCGGGCGCCCCGCGAGCTCGTGCCGCGCGATCGTGGCGAGCACGCGCGTGAGCTTCGCGAGGCGCGCGAAGTAGGCGCGCGCCCCGAGCTTGTCGGTCGGGTCGAGCGCGGCGAGCGTCGCGCCGCCGCGCTCGGCGTACGCCGTGAGCCCGTCGTAGAGGGCGGGGAGGGGCTCGACGTACCCGTCGGGGATCTCGCAGCCGCCCTCGTCGTAGGCCTGCGCCGCCATGAGCGCGTAGTTGTGCCGGAGCTGGCCGTAGCCCGTCACGAGCGTGTTCATGCGCAGATCGTCGTAGGCGGCGGTCTTCATGAACGAGGGCACGACCCCGCGGGGCGTCGCCGCCACGCCGCGCAGGGCGCCGAGCCACGCGCCGTAGAGATCTCCCGCGTCCTGCGCGCCGCCGAGGACGCCGCGCGCGACGTCGAGCTGCGCCCCGAGCCCGGGGTGCTTCGCGAGGTCGTCGGCGACGTACGCCTTGCCGCGATCGAGGCCGAGGACGTACGCGACGTCGCCCGCGGCGGGGAGGTGCCGACCGTTCACCTCGGTGTGCACGAGCGGGCGGAAGGCGGCCGCGTCGGCCGTGATCCGTGGCCCGAGGAGCGTCGCGATGGCGGGGAGGTCCTTCGCCCCCTCGGCCATGGGGTGCGTGCGCGCGGTGCGCGGGAAGTCTCGGCCGATCGCGGCCTTCAGCGCGTCGAAGGCGCCGAGCTCGACGCGCCCGATGCCCGCCTTCTGCTTCAGTCGGAGGAGGTCACGGAGCGAGACGTCCTCGCGCCGCCCGGCGAGCAGCGTCCACGCGCGATCGATCGCGTCGAGGTCGGGGAGCGCCCCCGCGCGCTCGGCGAGGTCCGCGAGGGCGAGCGCGTCGATCGCCTCGCGGGGCGTCTCGCGCGGATCGAGGGCGCCCTGCTGCGAGCTCCGCGACGAGCGCGACACGAGGTTCCACTCGAGCCTCGCGAGCCACATGGCGGCGCGGAAGAACGGCGCGAGCCGCGGCCGCGCGCCCCCGCGCGCGCCGTCGGCCGGCTCGGACGGGGCGTCGCTCGGCGGGTCGGCGTAGTGACCGCGCGGCGTGAGCTGCGACCAGTCGATGAGCCGCGCGCGCCCGAAGAGCTCCACCTGCGCGAGCCCCGAGCCCGCCTTCGCCGCGGCGACGAGCGCGCCCACCTCCGCGTCGGTCCCGAGCACGCTCGGCACGGCCTCGTCCGCCAGCAGCGACCGCGCGACCGCCAGATAGACGTCGAGATCGTGGGATATCTCCTTTGGATACGAGCCGTCGCTCGCGCCGAGCGCGCAGTGCATCGCGGAGAGGGCGCGGCCGAGGCGATCGCGCAGGAGCCCCGCCTCGACGTCCGCGATGAGCCGATCGTTCGACGCGTACACGGCGTGGAGGATCGCGTCGGCGGAGACGTAGAGCGGGAGCTGCGACTGGTAGACCTCGTGGAGGCCGAACGCGAACGTGGACGTGGGCACGCGCGAGAGCACGACGAGCCCGCGGTCGCGGAGCATCGCGCGCTCCGCGCTCGTGAAGGCGAACCGCCGCGCGACGGCCTCCCCGTGCTCGGGCGGGGTCGTGTGGTTCCACGGACGCCACGCGCGCGTCGCGGCGGCGAGGCCGCCGGCGCGCTCGACCGCGAGGATCGCGTCCTCGGCCGTGGCGAGGTTGGAGTCGGCGGTCTCGCACATGTCCCCGGCCTTCTCCGGGGTGGCGCGCCTGCCGGGCCCGGGCTCGTCGGGGGGATCGGCGGGCGGGCTCGCGGGGGCCTGCCAGGCGACGCAGGCGCGCGGGCGGGCGGGTGAGGCGTCGGTCAGCGTCGCCTCCCGTGGGGGCACCGACGCCGTGGGCGTGGGCGGCGTAGGGGCGCACGCGAGCGGCGACGCGCCGAGGGCGAGGCTCAGCCCGAGGGCGAGGGAGAGCGACCTGGTTCGACCGGGCGACATGCGTGCTCACAGTACGCCCGCGCGCGGCGCGCGCATCCCGCGCGCGACGGCGATCGCGGGCGGCGGGCTGCTACAGCTCGCAGTAGCCCGGGAAGCCCTCGGGGAGCCCGGCCGCGTAGGGCGAGGGCTGGGTCCCGAAGGGGTGATCTTGCAGGAACTTCCACGCGCTCGCGCGGACGTCGCTCGGCACCGTGTGGCCCTTGCCGTGCGCGCAGAGCGCCGTGAAGTGCCCCGCCTCCTTCATCTTCGCGCGGAACGCGACCGTCGTCTCTTCGAAGCTGATGACGACCTTGTCGGAGGGGCCGCCGTGGGTCACCAGCGCCGGGAAGAGGTTCGACGCGTCTTGCACCGGCGGCTCGCCGATGACGGCGCCCGAATACGCGACGATGCTCGCGAGGTAGCCCGAGCGCCGCCACGCGGCCTGCATCGTGTTCATCGCGCCCGCGCTGAAGCCCACCGAGTGGATGCGCCGCTGGTCGATGCCGAGGTCCTTGATGGCGCACGCGACGACCTCGTCCATCACCGCGAGGTCGTCCTCTTGGCTCCCCCCGAGCGCGAGGAACCACGGGAGCTGCCCGGCCGCGGGGTCGTGGTAGGGCGCCGCGACGATGCCGCCGGCCGCGGTGATCGCGGAGACGACCTGGGAGCTGAGCGCGCTGCTCGCCTCGGTCGGTGAGCCGCCCGCGCCGTGCCAGAAGAACACGAGCGGGCCGTCTTGCGTCTTTGCCGCCTCGGTCACCCAGAGCTGCACCTCGCGCGCCTTGCCGCCGGGCGCGAAGGTGGCCTTCCCGCCGGAGCCCGCGGCGAGGAAATTCGGGCAGGTGCCCGCCACCTTCGGGAGAAACTGCGCGGCCGGCGTGGTGCGCGCGGTCGACGCGGTCGACGCGTCGGGGGGCGCGCCCGCGTCACTCGTGGTGGTCGCCGCGTCCGGCTCGGTGATCGCGGCGGTCTGCGTGGTGCAGCCCGGCAGGGCGAGCGAGAGCGCCGCGAGGAGCACGAGGAGCGCGCCGCGCGAGGCAGGCGAGGCAGGCGGGGCAGGCGGGGCAGGCGGGGCGGAGAAGGGCGGGCGTGACACGGGCTCACGGTAGCACGGGCGTCGCCCGGTGACTCGTCAAGGTTATTGACAAGTTGTCCGCGCCGCTGGATACCC
>DAORJJ010000018.1:0-27889 GCA_035439005.1 Polyangiaceae bacterium
CGCCGGGCAGCCTGCGCGTCGGCTTCGCGATGGCCGGCTCCTCCGCGAGCTCCGGGCGCTCGAGGCGCGCATCGCGCTCCGCTGGCCAGACCCGGCGCTCGCGGGCGCGCCGCGCTCGCCTGGTTCCAGCGCCACGAGCGCCGCGCGTCCTCTGCCGGAGCGCTTCTACGCGGCCCTCGCGGACGATCCTCGGCCGCTCGGCGCGCTTGGCCGTGAGCTCTCGCCGAGCCTGCGCGAGGCGCTCGTGGAGCGGGGGGTGCTCAGCGTCGGCGATCTGGCGACGATGCCGGCGAGCGCCCTCGAGCAGCTCCCGGGCGTCGGTCCGGGGAAGCTCGCGCGCGTCCGCACCGCGCTCCGGCGCCTGGCCGGCAGGGAGGCGCTCCCCGAGACGCTGGCCGATCTGGAGGGCCTCCTGAAGCAGGACTTCGGCGACCGCGCGTGGGAGGCGCTCGCGCAGGCCATGGGGCTTCGCGACGGCGTGGCGCGCCCGCAGGCCGAGATCGCCACGGCGCTCGGCGTGAGCCGCCAGCGTGTCTCCCAGATGGTGGACCTCGCGCCGCTGCGCGCGGAGGCGAGCTGGGGGCACCACCTGCTCATGGTGGTGGCGGAGGCCATGCCGCCGGCGGGGCTCGCGACCTTGGCGCTCGCCGCCCAGGGGCTCGCCGCCCACGACCGAGGGGGGACCCTCGGCGCTCGGCTACGCGCGCCTCGCGGGCCTCCTGCTCCAGCCCGACGGCCGCGCCACCGACGCCGCGGAGCTCGAGCGCTTGATGCGCCCCCCGTGGACCGACGCGGTCGTGGACGCCCTCCGCCAGCGACTCGGCACGCTCGCGCGCTGGCCTCCGGTGCCTCGCGCCACCGCGGAGGGCGTGCTCTGGGACGCCACTCCGGTCGAGGTCCAGCGCGCCCTCCTGCGCTGGGGAGCCGAAGCCCCGCAGCTCCTCGACGGCCTGCTCAAGCTCGACGCGAACGGCGCGGGCGCGCACGGCGGGACTGTGCTCGTCGACCGCGTGGGGGCGCTCTACACGCCGCCCGTCGAGCTCTCCCAGGCCCTCTCGGTGCTCCGCCCCACCATCGCGCCCGTGGTGGACACGACGGCCACCCTGCTCGCCGAGGTCCAGGCGGCGTACCCCGGCGTGGCCTTCCCGGATCCCTGCTCCGCGATGTCGGTGACCTCGGCGGGAGACGACGCGAGCGATGCGGGGGACGCGGGGCACGTTCGCGAGGCGATCGAGCGCGCGGGGTACCGCCAGGACGGCGATCGCTGGATCGACCCAGCGCGGCTCTTGCTCGCCGAGGTGAGGCCGGCGCCGCTCGTCGATCCGAACATCCCCCACCAGCACGTCTTGCCCGACCACTCTCCGCCGGTCGTGGCCGCACTGGCCTCGCAGGCGACTCGGGGGGGCTTTCGCGTCGTGGCGCTCCCTCCGGCGGCGCACCACAAGCTCGCGCGCCGCCTCGCAGGCTGGCTCGAGCAGCGGCTCGCCCCCGAACAGGTAGGCTTCGTCCCCATCGACCGGCTGGTGATCGACGCGCTGAAGGCGAGCGACCTGTGGAAGTTCGTGCCCTATCTGGAGGCCCGAGTCGACGCCGACTGGCGCATGTTCCACGCCGAGCTCGCCGCCGCCCTCGACGACGCGGTCCGCGACGCGCGCCCCGGCCGCGTGACGGTGCTCGGGCAGCCTTCGCTGCTCGGGCCGCTGGGGCTCATGGACTGGCTCTCGGGCTTCTACGAGCGCGCCCGCGGCGGCAGGCACGGGCTCATCGTGCTGGCGGTGCCGGGGGGCATCCACGAGGACCGCGTGCGGCTGAACGAGAAGTACAACCTGCCGTACACACCCGACATGGCGGCGGTGTATCTCGAAGGGGCGTGACCGGCACAGCGGGCACGCGACCGCGTGCCAGGGGAGTGACCGAGCCGCTGGTCGGTCGTCGCGACCCGCGCTAGAACTCGGGCATGCTGTCGGCTTCGTTGCGACGCGCGCGCGAGCGCTCCGGTATCTCGCGCGAGCTCCTGTCGGCGCTCTCTGAAGTCCCCACGTCGCGGATCGAGGCCTGGGAGACCGGAGAGAGTGAGCCCACCCCCAACGACGCGGACAGCGCGGCGCGGGCTTTTGGCGTTCGGTTGCGGGATCTCGAGGGGCAAGGCGGATGGCCGCTCGAGGGCCTCCTCTTTCGCGCGCACGACAAAGCGGGCCTCCTGACCCTCGCCGAAACGGGCTCGTGGCCCGCCATCGGCGAGTTCCTTCGCGCCATCGCGGATCTCGCGGACATCGAGCGCGTTCTCGGTGTCACCGAGCCACCGCCGCTGCCCGTTCTCGCGTCGCCGGGCGCCAACCAGTCGCCGTGGGAGGGCGCCCAGGCCCTCGCTCGAAGCCTGCGAAGAGCGCTGCGGCTCGACGCGTCGTCTCCGATTCCATCCATGCGCCTGCTCGTGGCCGAGCTCGGAGTGCAGCTCTTCTTCACGACGCCCGACGAGCTCGATCGAAACGTGGACGGCGCGAGCACGCGCCTCCCGCGCCCGGCGATCCTCGTGAATCTCATCGAGGGTCCTGGATCATGGTGGCGCACCCGTATGACGATCGCGCACGAGCTGTGTCACCTCCTCGTGGACCACACGGAAGGGTCGGAGGCCTTCGTGAGCGCGGCGAACCCGACCGCGACATCGCACGTGCTTTTCGACGGTTACGGTGACCTGGAGCGACGCGCAAACGCCTTCGCCGCGTGCTTGCTCGCTCCGAGCGAGGCCGTACGGCAGCACCTGAGGCGGCTCGATCCGACCTCCGAGGAGGCCATCGCGAGCATCGCCAGTCACTTCGGCCTCGGGCGAATCACGGCGATCAACCGCATTCGGGACGTGTTCGAGCTGAGCGTGTCGACCCGCGCGTCGATGCTCGCCCGTCGCGAGAGGCCATGGGACTCGGATCTGCACGACGACTTCGCGGAGGACGTCGGCATCCGCGCCGGGGTTCTCCGTGACCGCGTTCTCGAGGCCCTCTCTCTCGGGCGGATCGACTCGGTGCGCGCGCGCGAGCTGCTCGCCCTGCCCCTCACGGAGCCTCTCCCCGCTGCGCCGGGCATCGACGCGGCTCTCCTCGCGCCCCTTCGCCCCAAAGGCGATCGCGCGCGTCGCGCCGCCCAACGCTACCTGGTCGAGCGCGAGAACCGTGCCGACCTCGTGGCGGGCGCCGCGCAGCGCGTCGAGGGAGGCTGGCTCGTCCCCGTCGAGGGCGAAGGCAAGGAACGCTCGATCCGCGTGTCCTTCGACATGGACGTCGAGACGCCAGGCGAGTGAGCGGCGCGGGCCGTCATCATCGGCTCCAGAGTCGCGCGAGCTACTGCGTGCTCGGGTGCGGGGAGATCGTCGCGAGTCGCCGGGCGCAGCCCTTCGACCAGGTGGCGGTCGCCGGGGTCCTCTCGGGCTCGCGCCGCGGCTTCGCCCTCCAGGATCTCCGGGGCGTGCTGGGCGCCGGCGTGACCTTCGTCCCCTCGGACCCGGACGAGCCGACGACCCTCGCATACATCGAGGCCCAGCTCGGAGGCGGCGCCTACGTCATCGCGCAAGTCTTCGTCGCCGAGCTCGTCAAGAGCATGCGGCGTCAGGGCACCGCGGTGGATGAGCCGCACGGTCCGCTCGGAGGGACACTCCACTGCGTCGTCCTCGTCGAGGCCGCGCCTTCCTCGGGCGAGGTCCTCTACCTCGATCCATTCTTCGGCCCCGAAGGCCAGCCGCTGCGCCTCTTGCGGACCGAGCTTGCCTCCGCCCTTCAGAGCGATCTGCTGATCGTCTTGCCCTAGCGGATGGCTGCATCGCCGCCGAGCTCCTCCGAGCCGCCCCGGACTGAACAATCAAATGAGTCCGGGGCTCTTGTGGAGAGCAAGGACGGGGCCACGGCCAAGCTCCCGAAATCTCGCGGTAGCGGTGGTGGAGGCCCCGTCACCGGACACCCGCACGACGTCCGGGACAGGCGTCGCGCGTCACGGCGTGCTGGGCAAGGTTGCCCCACGGATCCCCCCCGCGTAGGCTCCGGCCGATCATGAGGCCCGAGACCTACACCGCCCTGCTCAAGGACCTCCAGAAGCTCCAGAAGACCCTGGTCGCCTCCCAGCTCGAGGCCACCCGCCGCGATCCCGCCCTCGCCGCGCGCATGGCGCGCCTGCACGCCGAGGCCGAGGTGGGGGGGCGCCTCGACGACTTCGTGGGCACCGCCGCCCGCAAGAGCACGGTGCTCTTCTTGCTGCGCAGCGTGTTCGTGCGCGTCCTCGAGGACCTCGGCATCCTCGGGCTGAAGCGCATCCGCGACGACTGGGGCTTCGCGGCCTTCCGCGAGGTGGCGCCCGCGCTCGGGCTCCGCGCGTACTTCGCGTTCGTGTTTCGCGATCTCGCCGTGGACTTCCCGGCGCTCTTCTCCCCCTCGGAGGACGAGCTGCCCCTCCCGAGCGAAGACGGGTGTCGCGCTCTGTGGAACCTCTGGCACCACCCGAACCGGGACGGGGAGCACTACACGTGGGATGGCGAGGGCGCGTTCGAGAGTCGGTTTCTTGGGGATCTTTACCAGGACCTCGACGCCGACATTCGGAAGCGGTACGCGCTGCTCCAGACGCCGCGGTTCGTCGAGGAGTACATCCTCGATCACACGCTGACACCCGCTCTGGTCGAGTTCGACCCGGCTCGGCTTCGTGGGGAAGACGAGAATTCAACGCAAAGGCGCAAAGGCGAAAAGACGCAGGAAGAGGGGGGAGATCGAGGCGATGCGGGCGATGCGCGCACGTTTCGGCTCCTCGATCCCACGTGTGGGAGTGGGCACTTTCTCATCGGGGCGTTTCATCGCCTCGCCGACTACTGGAAGGCGCGCGATTGCGACGAGATCACCGCGTGTGAGCGGGCGCTGGAGGGCGTGTGGGGGTGCGACATCAACCCGCACGCGGTGGAGATCGCCCACTTTCGGCTGCTCCTCGAATACGTGACGCGCACCGGGGTGAGAGACCTCGAGCGCCTCGCCAAGCTCCGCCCCCACCTGCGCGCCATGGACTCGCTCATCCCCTGGGAGCGCGCGAGCCAGCAGGTCGACTTGTTCCCCGCGCGAGACCGCCTGGACGCGTACGCCACCCCGAAGCAGCGCGAGGAGAACGCGGCGTTCCTGGGGCGGGAGTTTCATGTGGTGGTGGGGAACCCCCCGTACATCACGCCGAAGGACGTGCGCAAACGGGACGACTACCGGGTGTTCTGGCCGGATTCGGCATCTGGCAAATACTCTCTCTCGGCGCCGTTCATGGAGCGCTTCCTCGGGCTCGGAGTTGCCGGCGCATTCTCAGGGCAGATTACGTCCAACTCCTTCATGAGGCGAGAGTTTGGATCTCGCTTGATAGAGCGAGTGCTGCCCACCTGGGACCTCACTCGAGTAATTGACAGCAGCGGAGCGCGGATTCCGGGGCACGGCGGGACGCCCACCGCGATGATCTTTGCCCGCTCGCGGCCTCCAGTCGGCGACACTGTTTCGGCGATCCTGGGGAAGCGCGGCGAGCCGAAAGCCCCGCTCCAGCCAGAGCAAGGTGCCGTGTGGAGCGCGATCGTTCGTTCCGGGACCCAAGCCAACGATGAAAGCCCGTTCATTACGGTCGCCGATCTTAGGCGCGCCGTCCTGGAGTCGCATCCGTGGAGCCTAGGAGGCGGCGCGGCACAGGAAATCAAGGCAACCATGGAGGAGAATGCTACACATCGACTGTCCGACGCCGTCGCGTCTTTAGGGCTCCTGACAAAGCTGATTCTCGATGATGTTTACTTGCCGGCTCCATCCTGGTTGAGTCGCCGATGCCCGCAAAAGCTCGTTCATCTGGTGGAGGGGGATCAGGTTCGGGACTGGAGTATCGCGTTCCCATACTCCATCATTTTTCCGTACTCCATGGGCCCGACGCGATTCGAACCAGACTCGGGGTCTCGCGACTCGGCGGTGTTTCGGTTTCTTTGGTCTTGGCGGGTTGACCTGTGGAAGCGACGCTCGCGAGCGTCTAAGTTTGCTGCGCTTGAGACGATTCCGGGCGCGGTATTCTTTGAATACCCTTTTTTTTATCCGGAAACCCTGACGCCGCCCGTGCTCGCTATGGCGTCAGTTGCGACGCACGGGCACACATCGCTGGATCGAGCCGGTCGGCTCTATAAGGAAACCACTCCTGCCATAAAACTGGCAGGCGACAAGAGGCTCTCCGACTACTTCGACATGGCTGGCGTACTGAATTCCAGCTCTATGGAGTTCTGGGGCAAGCAAGTGTTTCATAACAAAGGGAACAACTCCGAGGGTGGCGGTCTGAAGTCTGAGGCCTGGGAGCAGTTCATTCAGCGTGACACGACCAAGTTGCGCGCGGCTCCGCTAACAAGCCAAGACGCTGAACCCCGAATGGCCCTCGCCGAGGCCCTCGACGCCACGGCCCAAGCCCGCGCCGCGTGCCTCCCCGCGGCCCTGCTCGCGGCCAAGACCTGGTCCCCCACGTCGCTCGGGCAGGACCTCGCCGCGGCCCACGAGCGTTTTCTCACGCACACCCGGCGCATGGTGGCGCTCCAGGAGGAGCTCGACTGGCTCACGTACGGCTCGTACGGCCTCATCGAGCCCGTTCCCATCGTGGCCCCCGAGTCGGTGGAGCCCCTCGCGCCCGGGCATCGCCCGTTCGAGATCGTGCTCGCGCGCAAAGACGACGAGGCGGACGACGACGAGAAGAGCGCCTGGTGGTCTCGCCATGGGCACGAGCGCGTCACTGAGATCCCCGCGGTGTACTCCGAGGCGCACCGGGCGCGTCTCCAGCAGCGCATCGAGCTCATCGAGTCCGACGCGCGCCTCGCGCTCCTCGAGACTCCCCCTTACAAGCGCCGCTGGCAGCTCGCCGACTGGCCCGCCGAGACCAAGAAGGCCGCCGAGTCGTGGCTCCTCGATCGCCTGGAGGACCTCTTCGCGCCCGCAGGCGACGCGACTCCACGCGGCCCGCTCGCGGAGCCCAAGCCCTACCGCCTCGAGGACATCGCCCTCGCGTGGTCGCGGGATCCGCGCGTCGCCGCGGTCGCCGGTGTGTGGACCGGGACGGGGCTCTCGGTGGATCTCACGCTCGTCGCCGAGAAGCTGCTCCGCGCGAACGCCCTGCCGGACAACCCGCACCGCGTGTATTCGGGCGAGGGCCTCCGCAAGCTCGCCGAGTGGAAGCGTGTGTGGGCGCTTCAAGACCAGGAAGACGCGGGGCTGCCGCTCACCGATCCCGACGATCCCAGCCCTACTGCCAAGCGCCTCGACGCCATCCCGCTGCCCCCCAAGTTCGACAAGGCCGACTTCGTGCGCGCGGAGTACTTCGCCACGCGCGGCAAGCTCAACGTGCCTCGCGAGCGGTTCATCGTGTTCGCCGAGCTTCAGCCGAACCGGTTCGGGTGGAACGGCTGGCGTGACCGCGAGCGCGCGCTCGCCCAGGTCGATGCGTACACGCTCGCCGAGGGCGATCCGCTGGCCCCCCTGCCCGCGCCGACGTCGGACGATCCGCGACGCTGCGGCGTGACCTTCGGCCTCTGGGAGAGCCTGCCCGACGTGCGCCGCTGGGGCGCCGCGGACGAACACGCGGAGCTGCAAGCCCTCGCCCGCGAGGCGTGCCGCCAGCCGCGCTGCCCCTGCCCCCTCGTGGAGGCGTGGAAGCCGCTGGTGCTCCACGCGAAGACCGCGACGGCGGCCTCGCGCCAGGCGACGGCGAAGGCGAACGCGAGAGCCGAGGCCAAGACGAGGGCGGCCGAGGAGGCCTCGGTGTCGCTCGCGCAGCGCGCGTGGGTGGCGGATCTCTTCAGGGCGGCCGAGGCGCTCGACGCCGGCGCGGTGTGGGCGCGGCACCAGGCGAAGCTCGCCGAGCCGGTGGCGGGGAGCGCGCAGCTCACCATGGCCCTCCCGGGGACTCGAGGGGCCGAGGAGCACGCGGGGCTGGACGAAGCGAAGCTCGCGCGGGTGCTCGACGATCTGGTGGCGAGCGGGGACCTGGACGTGACGGGCCGGGGGAAGAAGAAGCGGTATCAGGTGGTGGGGCGGGCGGGCGCCCAGTAGCCGTTTCGCTGCGGTGGCCCGCGCACCTAACGCGGGTCCGGTGGGCACGTTCGCGGTAGAGTGTCCGCCATGCGCTTGTCGCGGCTCGAGCTGACCCGTATCGGCCCCTTCGAAGAAGCAAGCTTCGACATTCCGGAGCCCTCTCCGTCCAAGGGCTCGGGCGCGCGGGGTGAGCTCGTGCTCTTCGAGGGACCGAACGGCAGCGGGAAGACGTCGATCGTGGAGGCGATCGCGGTCCTCTTGTTGGGCCACAACGACCTCTCCGGGGTCTCGCTCGACGAAGCCGTCTCCCACATGAACGACCTGCCTTGGCTCGCGACGATGCCGCCCGTAGGACACCTCCTGCGCAGGAGGCGGGGTCCCTCGTACGCGGTCACGGCGCGCATCACCCACGAGGCCGACTCGATGACCGTGATGCTCGGTGAGCCGGGGACCGTCGGGCACCTTCACGCGCCTCGCCGGAGCGGACCGTTGAAGGCGAGCCGGCTCACGGATAGGTACGTCCGTCCGGTCAACCCCGCACACGCCACGATTCGGTGGAGCGACGACTCGTACGAGAACAGCGTGCTGGCGACGCTCAACCGCTTCGGCGCCTGGCCGGACCACGACGAGCCGGTCGCGTGGGCTGCGTTCGCCTACCGGGCCCACCACGCGTCGCCCGAGCTTGCCACCCCGGGTCCTCTCGACATCCAGAAGGCCCCCCTCGCAGGAGCTCTGTCGTTCGGTGCCCACCACGCCGAGTCGACCTTTCTTGGGCAGCTCCTGGCGAACCTCGAGAACGAGCGCACGAAGGCGGTTGCGTACGCGAGAGATCCGTCGCTCGTCGAGCAACGGCGGCTCGAGCTCGAGTCCGTCGCGCAGTCACGTCAGACCGCCATTCGCCGATTCGAGCGGGTCTTTTCGGACGTACTCGGCCGCCGGACCACCATCGAGTTCTCGATCGATCGGCAGGCTCCGGTGGTCGCGTTCGACGGCGAACAGGTTCCGATCGATCTCCTGGGCGAGGGGCTGCGCAGCACGATGGCCTGGCTGTCCGACCTCCTCGTGAGGCTCGAGCGCATTCGCTGGGCAGACACGACGCGCTCGCCGATCGATCAGGACTTCTGGCTCATCCTCGACGAAATCGACGAGAGCCTCCACCCGACCATGCAGGTCCGCATCCTCCCGGCGCTGCGCGCGCTCTTCCCCAACGCGCGCATCTATGCCACGACGCACTCCCCCTTCGTCGTGGCGTCCGTCGGCCAGGGCACCATCTTCGCCATCCGACCAGACGCCGATCACCGCGTCCGCGGCGAAGTGAGACCGCTCGCGCTCGAGCCCGGCCAATCGCTCGAGTGGGTCGTCACCGAGGTCTTCGAGGCCCAGGCCGGGTTCGTCGATCGCGGGACCCTGGAGAAGCTCGAAGCGCACAAGCGGGACGTCCGCGCGCTCGAGCGGGCGGGGACCATCGAGTGGGGCGCGTTCAGCGCGCGCCGCGCCGAGCTGATGGCCCTCAACGACGAGGTGCGCGCGGTCGTCGCGATGCAGGAAGTGCCGGTGCGGATCGAGGTCGATCGCCGGCTGCGCGCCCTCGCGCAGCAGGGTGGGCAGGACAGCGAGTGACACCCTTCCCGAGGCAGCCTGCGCCCGCGTTCTGGGCGGACAAGGAGCGCCGCTGGCAAGCGGTCTTGCCCGATCGCGGCCGCCGAGACCCACTCCGCCAGTGGAGACACGAGAAGGTCTCGCTCGCCGCCCGATTCCACGACACGGTTCGGGAGGTCTCCGAGCCCCGGGCCTGCGCGTACTGCGATGGCTCGCTGACCGAGACGTCTCGGGAGACGATCGACCACTTTCTCCCCGAGCACGCGTTTCCGGAGCTCGCGCTCTCGTGGGACAACTTGTTTCCTGCCTGCGATCGCTGCAACAGCACGTACAAGGGTACCCGCTGGTCATGCAGGCTGGTGCGTCCGGACACCGATCCGGTCGAGGACCTCTTCGATTTCGACGAGCAAACCGGACGCCTCCGGCCCCGCGCGGCGCTTGGTTGGCCCATGCGCGTCAACGTCAGGCTCACGATCCGTGTGTTTCGCTTGAACGAGGGCGCCCGCTGCAGGGCGCGCCAGCGGGTCTGGCGGACCATGTTCCTCGCCACCGAGAACGCGTCGATCTCGGCGGACTACGCGAGCGACGGGCCCTATCGCTTCGTCGCGCGCAAGGCCGCCAAGGCGATGGCGGCGATCCGCGCAGCGCTGGAAGGGAAGAGTGGAGGGGAAGCGCGTAAGGGTGCCGAGCCATGAACCGCACCCTCGCGGAGCGCGGCAGTGGCTCTTGGAGGGCTGACGGCGGCGGCGTTGCTCGTGGCGCTCGCGGCGGAGCACCCGGCAGCCCGCGCACGATGTACAACACAAGGAGCGTCGTCCGTCCCGAGGCCGGGGACGCGCCGGGAGCCTCGCCATGATCGATCGCGTCCACTTCGAAGGGTTCAAGAGCCTCCACGACGTCACCCTGGACCTCGGGCGCTTCACCGTGCTCGTGGGGCCGAACGGCTGCGGAAAGAGCAGCGTGCTCGAGGGGATACACTTGCTCTCGCAGACCGGGCTCATTCGCAAGAGCGCGACACGGCGAACGCAGGGCATCCTGGGCGCCTTCGGCGGTCGTCGTGCACCTTGGCGGCTCGCGAGCTCGCCACCGCCCGCGACCATCAAGCTCGCGGCACGACAAGCTGGAGGCGACGAGCTATGTGTGTCCATCGAGTTGCCCGGAACGGCGAGCGACTCCGACGGGAGAGCCGTCTTCGAGGTCTCGCTGAACGGGCCCGAAGGTTCGTTGGTCACGAACGTGCCGAGCAAGGAGGGGCAGCGAGGGCTGGACCTCCTGCGGGTACGACGTTTCGTACCGGTCGTCTACCTGCACCTCGACGCGAACGAGATGACGCGCACGTCGATCCCGAAGGACGAGAAGCCGCGAATGGACGCGGATGGCGCAGGCCTGGCCTCGACCCTCGCGTGGATGAAGGGGGCGGCAGAGGACGAGCTCGCGGAGATCACGCGTGGACTCGCGACGATCGTTCCGGGCGTTCGTCGCATTCGCACGTTGCGCGAGAGCGTCCGACGGAAGAGGACGGAGCAAATCGACATCGACGGTCAGCCACTCTGGCGGCCCGTGGAGGAAGCCCTCCTCGGCGATCGGTTCGAGATCGAATTCGACGACAAGCGAGTCGTCCCCGCGGACCTTCTCAGTGAGGGTACAGTGCTCGCGCTCGGCCTGCTAACCAAGCTGCGCGAGCCGAACCGCGCTCGCCTCGTCCTCCTCGACGACATCGACCGAGGCCTGCACATCGAAGCGCAGGCGAAGCTCGTCGGCGTTCTGCGCGATCTGCTCGCGCTCGACCCCGAGCTTCAGATTGTGTGCACCACGCACTCACCGTACTTGCTGGATCGCTTCGAGCCTTCGGAGGTGCGGGTGCTCGCGCTCGACGAGCATCGCCACACCCGGGCATGCGCACTCACCGAGCACCCCGACTTCGAGACCTGGAAGTTCGGGACGCAGACGGGAGAGCTGTGGGCCGCGCTCGGCCACGCGTGGGTCACCGCCCGCCTCGGCGCCGCCGAATGAGCGCGCCTGCGGCGATCACGATCGGTGTGGCCTGCGAGGACCAAGGTCACTTCTCGGTCGTGACGAGCCTGGTCGACGCCGCGTCGATCGCGGCCCACGACTGGCTCGACGGGATCCTGGAAGACTGCCGCTCGTGGCGCGGCGTGGACGAGGGCACGGCCTGGTACAAGCCCGATCCCGAGGACGCCCGCAACCTCCGTCCGGTGACGCGGAACGGCGTCACCGTGCGAACGCACGGCCACATCCAGGGCGTGCCGCGCAAGGCAGAGGCGGCCATGTGGCGAGCCGTCTTGATGCTCTTCTGCACCGTCGAGCCCACGCCCGACGTCGTCGTCCTGGCCCGCGACATGGACGGCTATGAGCGCCGCGAGGGGCTCGACCAGGTGCGGAATGGAATCGGGTGGCCCTTCTCGATCGCCTTCGCGGCGCCCGAGCCCGAGACCGAAGCGTGGCTCGTATCGGGCTTCATCCCGCGCGACGACACCGAGCGAGCGGCGTTGAGCGCCCTCCGTAGCGAGCTGTCGTTCGACCCTTCGACCGAGTCTCACCGGCTGACCTCGCACCCGAACGACGCAACGACCGACGCGAAGCGCGTGCTTCGGCGCCTGACGGGGGACGACGCCGAACGGAGAGCGGCGTGCCTCACGAACCGAGACGTCTTGCGGGCGCGCGGTGCGAAGAACGGCCTGGCGCGGTTTCTCGACGAGATTGAAGAACATGTGGTCCCGGTGTTCGGGCGACGTCGGTGACGATCCGTTCCTTCGTCGTAGCCGCTGCACGACCCACCTCGCGCGCGTAGTCGAACTAACCCGGATAGGGGAATCCGATGCGCCCTCTCCGTAGCTGACGGCGCCGCAGCGCGATGGCGACGACTCCGGCGAGCAGCACCGCCGTTCCGGCGTCGCCGGCGGCCGAGGGAGACGAGCGGCAAGTGCATCCGGCCCCCGGGGGGGAGGCGTCGGGCATTGAAGCATCCGCGCCCGAAGCCCCCGCGTCGCTTGGGGGCGGCGTAGCGTCCGTGGGGCGGGTGGCATCGGGCTGCGCCGCGTCGGTGACTGCTCCTGAATCTCGCGTGGTCTCCGGCGCAGCGTCGCGAACTGCGGCGTCTGCGGCGTCGGGCCCTGCATCCGCCGGCGCGGGGGGCTCCACCCTGACGTTCGTAGAGGCCGTGTTTCCGAGCGAATCGACGACCGCCACGACGTCGACCGACGCGATCGTTGCACCCGCGAGATACGCGCCGGTCATTGCGTCGATGGTCCCTCCCGATCCGCTCGAGGTGACCGCGTACACGTAGCCGGCTCCACTCCCTCCGGTCGCCGTAAACCGGAACGCTGCCCCGGGGACGACCGTCGGTGACATGGGCGTGAGCGTGACTCCAGGCCCGACGGTGATGAGCGCTACGGCCGAATTCCCCCTCGAATCGGTCACCGTCACCTCGTCCAGGACGGACGGGGTGGCGCCCGCCACATAAGCTCCCGTTGCGCCCAACGTGCCGCCGGAGGCGTTCGTCCGGAACGCGAACGTGTACCCCGCCCCGCTGCCCGAGGTCGCGGCGAGCGCGAGACTGCCGCGCGGCGGGACGGTTGCCGTCGGGGGGGAGAGGTAAGGCGGCGGGAAGATCTTCGCGACGAACGCATCGCTCGTCGCGGCCTTTCCAGGTTGGATCGCGTTGACGACGGGAAAGTCGCTCGAGTTCGTTGTGCCCACCAGGTAGGCACCGCCCAGCGAGTCCACGGCGACCCCGGTCACGAACTCGATCGAGGAGCCGCCGAGGTACGTTGAGAGTTCGAGAGCCTGGCCATCCGGCGAGAGCTTGAACAGCACGCCATCGTTCCCGCCGCCGCCATAGGTTGGCTGAACGGGGCTCTGTGTCGGAATGGGACGGGTAGTCGTGCCTACCACGATGGCGCTCCCTCTCGAGTCGACCGCGATGTCTCTGCCGAACGTGGACGTTCCGAACGTGGCAAGATAGTCGACGGCGCGTCCGTTCGGCGAGAGCTTGAGCGCGACCATGCCCACGCCCACGTCCGCCAAGAACCGCCTCGTTACGGGCAACGGAGCGGGATTCGCGGTCCCCGTGACGAAGGCGCTCCCCGCGGCATCCACCACAACGGAACGGAGCTCAGACCCGTTCGAGCCGATGAAAGTAGAGAACTCGATGGCCGCACCCGACGGAGCCAGCTTGGTCACGAACCCCGCTGGAAGGACGTAGGTCGGCTGCACCGCGTCGACCGTTGGAAAGTCCGGCGAGCTGGTCGACCCGACAATGTAGGCACTACCGAGGGAGTCGATCGCTATCCCATGCCCGAGGTCGTCGCGGGTGCCGCCGAGGTAGGTGGCGTAGTCGACGGAGCCGCCCGGGCCGAACTTGGCCACGAAGGCCTCGAGCTGCCCACCGGCGGGCCTGAGCGCGTTGCGGGTCGGGAGGTCCGAGGAGGCCGTGGAGCCGACGACGAACGCGCTGCCTGCCGCGTCGACGGCGATGTGCTCGATCTCCTCCCTCAAGCCCCCGCCGAAGTAGGTCGAGTAGAGGAGCGATCCGCCATCGGCGGACACCTTGAACAAGTAGGCGTCGCCAACCCCGGCGCGAGCTGTCTGAACTGCATTCACCAGCGGCAGGTCATCGCTGATCGTAGAGCCGCCCACGTAGGCGCAACCCGAGGAGTCGATGGCCAACGCGATCGCGTCACCGGTGCCCGCGACGGCCGTCGCGTAGACGAGGTTGTTCCCAGACGGAGTCAGCTTGGCCACGAAGGCGAGCCCGCTCGGCCCACCGATCGTGGCTTGGAGAGGAAACCCGGGGCTCGCGGTCCCCGCCAAGTACGCGCTCCCGGCGGCATCGACCGCGACCGACATGGCGCCGTCGCTGCTCCGTCCGCCCAAGAACGTCGAGTACTCGAGGACGGGGTCGATGACGAGCTCGCGGGTCGCATCGTACGATGCGACCTCGAACGCGAACGTTCGGGCTCCGAGGAGGCGGTAGCCCGCGGGCACGTCCTCCAGCGCTCCCGCGCTCGTGCGTTGGAAGACGCGAGGCTCGCGCTGCACGAGGACACCCCGCTCCGTGCGGATGGCGAGGTGTCCATCCGCGGTGAGCGACAGGTCCTTCGCGCCGCCAACCTCCAGCACCAGCGAGCTCGGATCGGCGCCCGGAGCGAGGACGAAGTCGTACTCGAGCTGGCCTCCCTCGCCATGAAACACGAGATCGACGCCATCCCGAACGGACGCGTAGACGATGCGGCCGAAGTTGGGAATGTCGGTGAACCATCGAGAGCGCTCGGGTCCGAGGAAGTAGTTCGACCTCGTGACGAGGAGGTCCTCCGCCCGAGGAGTCACGCGCCGTCCCCCCGCGACCATGAGCTGGACACGCACGTCGGCGTCGTCGTCCCCACCGCCATCACCGCCCGTCGCGGCGCTTCTTGGGAGGGCGATCGTCGCCCTGTCATCGAAGAGCGCGAGCGACGCGCCGAAGGACAGGAATCGCGCGCCGTCCACCCCTTGGCCGACATTCTGCTCGAACCGCAGCGGCAAGCTCCCATGCGCCGCTGGCGTCAGGCCTGATTTTCGTGCCGTCGGAGGTGGCGTGACCTCACCTCGGTGCACCGAGGAGCCGGGCGAGACAAGGGTCAACACGAAGAGAGCGAGGACAACGTTCATGGATCGCATCGCTCACCTCCCCTTGCGTCGAGAGCGTCGCGGAGACCCGCGCCGTGCGGAGGTCCCATGCGCTCAGAGCCGGAGCGTAGCGCGGATCCCTGGAGGACGGCCCGTCATGGCGCCGCGTGGGCGAGGCACCGCCTGAAATGTCGGTTTCGAATGGCCCAACCGACCTCCAACTCCTCTATCCTGCGCCCCGGAGGCCTGCGCCTCGGGGAGCCCAACGTTGAAGATCCGCGACAACCTCCAGTGGCAAGACGACACGGATCTCGACGCGTTCATCACGCGCCTCTCCGACAACGAGGACCGCGTCCGGCAGAACGTCCGGCAGTACGTGGTCGGGGAGAAGGTCCGCGACCGGCTCGACGCGATGCTGAAGGCCGTCGGCGAGCGACTCGACGACAACCGTGACGTGGGTCGGTACGTGCACGGCGCGTTCGGCTCGGGCAAGTCGAACCTGCTCACCGTGCTCGGCAAGATGCTCGAGCGCGACGAGATGGTCTACGACCTCGGACACGCGTCGCTGCGCGAGCTTCGCGCCAAGCACCCCTGGCTCGACAGGCACCGCGCGCTGGTCGTTCGCATCAACATGATGGGGAAACACTCGCTCACGCGGGCGCTCTTCGAGGGGTACAACGAGGCGCTGCCGCCGTCGGTGCCTCGCCTGGGGTTCACCGACGAAGAGCGCGTCTTCGAGCTCGTCGACAAAGACGCGCAGCGCCTCGGGGGGCTCTCGGGGCTCCTCGAGCAGGCGGCCAGCGAGGCGGCCTTCGACACGATCCCCGAGATGCCGAAGGGCATGCCCGGGCCGCTCTTCGTCGAGTATTACCAGCGGCTTCGCCGGGGCGACCGCGACAAGCGCCTCGCGCTTGCGGCCGCGCTCCAGAACTGGCGCAACCACGGCGAGAACCCGGTGCGCCCAGACGACCTCTGGGTCGACGCGCGCCAGGGCCTCGACCGCATCGCGCGGCACGCCAAGGAGCACGGCATCACCGCGATCGCGTGGCTCATCGACGAGCTCGTGATCTGGATCCGCGGGCGCTCCCGCGCGGCGTACGTGGACGAGATAAACCACCTGTCGGCCCTGGTGGACCACGACGCCGCGCGCGTGCTCCCGTTCTTCGTGGCGGTCGCCGTGCAGATGGACATCTCGCGCACGTGTCCGGAGGACCTGTCGCAGCGCGATTTCCAGGACCAGCTCGGCTTCATTCGTGACCGCTTCCAGCCGCAGCTCGAGCTCGAGGACCAGGATCTCTACGAGGTCGCCGCGCACCGCGTGTTGGCCAGGCGCCACGATCTTTCGGTGACCGATCGGACCGCGTTCGAGGGCGCGATCGACGCCGCGTTCCGAAAACACGCCGACGCGATCGGCGGCCTCTCGGGCGGCCTCCCGATGGACCTCGTGCGGCGCCTCTACCCGTTCAACCCGGCGCTCTTGCGCATCCTGGTAGACGTGACCCAGGCGCTCTCGCGAAACCGCACGGCCATCGCTGCCCTCTACCGGCTGCTCAACAAACACGCCGACATCGAGGTCGGGCAGTTCATCCCGGTGGGCGCGCTCTGGGACTTCGTCTTCGAGCCCGAGAACGTGTCGTACGTGAAGCAGAACACGTCGAGCAAGCTGTGCCAACGCCTCGCCGACACCCACGAGACCTGGGTGCGGCTCGAGCCGAAGCTCGAGATCGTGGCGAGGGACTCCGGCGCGACGGTGCACCAGCTCCAGCAGGTGGTGCGCACCGTGCTGCTCTGCCAGCTCTCCGACAGGCCGTACTTCCCGGACGGTCGTCCGCTCGGCGAGCGGCTCGCCGCGTCGATGCTCCTCCACCTGAACGAGACCGACATCCGCGCGATGGTGCCGCGCACCGGCATCAGCAAGGTCGCGGGGTGGTTTCGCGCCTTGAACGGCGTCGCACCGCACGTGCAGGTGAGCGGCGACACCGATCCGACCATCGGCATCAAGATCGAGCAGCTCGACATCGAGCGCGTCCTCGCCACCGCCCGCGCGCAGGTTGGCCACGCGCACAGGTTCGCGTTCATGCGCACGTTGCTCATGAAAGAGCTCGGCCTCGAGCTCGGGACCTCGAACGAGGGCCCGCTCGAGGTCCTCTGGAAGGGCACCAAGCGGCGTGGGAGGGTGAAGCTCGCGAACGTCCGGACCCTGTCGTACGCCGGACAGACGAACGAGCTGGATCCGGGCAAAGACGACTTCTTGCTCGTCGTCGACTACCCGTTCGACGAAGAGGCGGGGCGATCCCGACAAGACGACCTCGACAACTGCCAGCGGGCCCGCGCGCGTGGCTCGAGCTGGACCCTCGCGTGGCTGCCCGAGCACCTGAGCCCCAACGAGCTCGAGGCGCTCACGAACGCGGCGGCGGTCGACGTCATCCGCCAAGATCCGCGCATCGCCTTCCAGGATCTCAGCCCGCGCGACGCGGCGGCGGCCTCGCGGCTGCTCGAGGGCTACCAGGCCGATCGGCAGACGCAGCTCGCCGAAGCCGTGCGTCGCCTGTTCTTCGAGAAGGGGCAGATCTTCGGGATGAAGGCCGCCCTCGACGGCATCGACCCGACGGGGCTCGAGCTGTCCAGCGCGCGGGATCGCCTCGCCAGGACCATCCTCGACAAGCGGTACCCGAACCACCCGCCGTTCACGCGCCGCGTGACCCAGGCAGACCTCGCCGAGGTCGTCGACTGGGTCGTGCGCGCCGCGAAGACCGGCGCGACCGTCGACCTTCGAGGCGCCCAGATGCCGTCGGTCGACGCCATCCTCGTGCCGCTCGAGGTGGCCCACAAGGCCCCCTCGGGCATCACGCGAAGGACCGACGGCCGCTACCTCGCGGCGATCGACGCGTGGATCGGGAGCAAGCGGCAGTTCGACGCGCAGGAGCTGCGCGCGGCGCTCACCGCCGACGCCGAAGGCGCCGAGAAGTGGGGCTTCGGGCTGACCAAAGAGGTCGCGAACTTCTTTCTCTATTACCTGCTCCAGGTCTCTGGCTTCGAGGCCCAGAGCGGAGAGCGAAGCGAGACCGTCCACAGCCTCGGCGACATCAAAGAGCGCTTCCGCTTCGTCAAGGAAGAGGTGGTCGACGCGCCTCTGTGGGACAAGGCGCTCCGCGTCGCCGAGCGCTTGTTCGACCACCGCGGGAGCGCCGACCTCCCGACGCCCCCGGAGCAGGCCAAGCTCTGCCGGGAGGTCGCCAAGAGGGCCTCGGAGGCGAGGGTGCAGGTGCGCGACTTCGAGGGGCGGCTGCGGGAAGTGTGCGTGTGGGCCGGAGTGGCCCCCGACGACTCGGCTCGCGTCCGCACGGCGGCAGAGCTGTCGGCGTGGCTCGACGAGGTGCTCTCCGACCCGGGGAACGCGTCGCGGACGCGCCGGCTCGCGGTGCTCCACGGCGAGGCGAGGCTCGAGGGGTTCGTGCAGCTGTGCAAGACCCTCTCGAAGGAGGCCGCCGCGCTCACCGGGATCACCGGTCAGAAGGGCGCCTTCGCGCACCTCGCCTCGCACGGCAGCGAGGACGACCGCGCCGCGGTTGTCGCGCGCCTGAAGAATCTGCTCACCGATCCGGTGACCGGCGCGCAGCTCGCCGAGCGAGCCGGCCCATGGATCGAAGAGGCGAAGCGGCGGTTCGCGGCGGTCGCCGAGGAGGCCGCGCGCCGCGTCCGCGATCACGATCAGCGGACCGGCGAGGCCGAGCGGCTTGCGCGCGAGGCCCAGGCCAAGAGCGCCGCGGCGCAGCGGGCCCTGGAAGAGGCGGAGCAGAAGCTAGCGGCGCAGCGGGAGCGCGACGAGGCCGAGCGCGCGCGCTCGCGAACGGTCACGAGCCCGCGCGACGAGATCGTGGCCTCGGTGCAGAGGGAGCTCGTCGAGATGCTCCGCGCGAACCCCACGGCCTCGAGCGTGCGCGTGCGCATCGTGCTGGAGCCGGGCGACTCATGACGGCCCCCGCGGCCGACGCGGTGCTCGACTGGATGCTCCGCCGCCTGGGCCAGGCCGTCCCGCTCGATCACGATCTGGTCCTCGTGCACGACAGCCCGGCGCTCGCCGACGTCGGGCCGAGCGTCGACGTGCGCGGAGAGCCGTGGCGCGTCGCGCGCGTGACCGGAGAGCTCACTCTGCGCGACGCGCTCCCCGAGGCCGATCGCCTCGTCGCGATCGTCCCGGCCACGTTTCCGCCTCCGCCGATGGACCTCGCCGGCCGCGCGTACCTCGGCAGGATCCTCGATCTCCGCGCCGAGGACGTGGTGGCCGCCGCGTCGGGGCGCTTCTGCGAGGCGCTGGTCGACGAGGGCCTCGTGGAGGCGGTGTTCGCCTCGCTCGAGTCGCTGCGGCGAACCGCGGGCCGCTGGAGCCTCGGCGATCTCGTGACCGCGCGTGAGCTGCGCACGGTGCTGGTCAGCGCGGAGCTCGGCGCCGCGCGGCTCGACCGCGAGCGCGACTGGGAGCTCCTGGCGCGCTGGATCGTGGAGGGCGCCCCGACCTTCCGCGCGCCGACGCTGGTGAAGGCCGCGCTCGAGGAGGCCCAGCCTCGCACCGGGGCGTGGCTCGCGTGGGCGCTCACCGAGGGGAGCCTCGAGCAGCTCTGCACCGCGGGGGCGCTGCTCGCGTCGACCGAGGGCGCCGAGAGAGCGCCGAAGCCCCCGGGCCTCTCCGGCGAGCGCGCCCAGCAGCTCGTGGAGCTCGTGGACTCGGCGCTGCGCGAGGTCTGGCGCAGCGCCCCGAGCCGGGCGCGCGACCTGCTCGCGGAGGCCGAGCGGATCGCCCGACAGACGAGGCTCGACGCCGGGAAGCACCGCCTGCTGCGTGTGCCGCTCGAGGGCGCGCTGAGCGACTACGCGAACGCCTCGGCGGAGGGGCGCCCGCCGGACGACGCGGACATCGACGGACTGAAGCGCAACCTCCACGCGCCCGAGCTCGCGCAGAGCCTCGAGGTCGTCGCCGACATGGCGAGGCTCGCCCGGTTCCAGGCCGCGGCGAGCCCGCCATCGCGCACCGCGCACGAGTGGCTCGTTCACGCGCTCAAGGAGGTCGCGTGGGCGGATCTGGCCTACCGCCGCCTGCGGCGGGGCCTCGAGGCCATCCCCGCGTGGCTCGCCGACCCGGCGCGCCGTGTGGTGGGCGCGTGGCTCGCTCGACGCGACGCCATGAACCTCGCGTTCGCCTCGTCGCTGTCGTCCGAGTGGGCGAGCGTCGCGCGCAGCACCGACACGCGGCACCCGCTCGCGCTCCACCAGCTCACGCGGTGCGTGGTGCGCCGCCTGGTCGACGACGGCCAGCGGGTCTTCATGCTGGTGCTCGACGGCTGCGATCTGACCTCTTTCCTCGAGATCGCGGAGTCCTTGCCCGCGGACCGTCGGATCGGGCTCGCGCTGCCCGAGGTGCGAGACGCGGTCCTGCGCGACGATCTCGGCGCGATGGGCGCGCTCGGCGTGGCCGTCTCGGTCCTGCCCACGGTGACGAGCCACGCGCGGAGGGCGCTCTTCGCCGGGGAGATCCCCGGGAACACGGCGCTCGGCGACACGGAGTCGGCGGCGGCGAACGCCACGGCGGACGAGAGCGCGTGGAGACGCAACACGGCCCTCGGCGAGACACCCCGCCGGCTGTTCCTCAAGGGCGATCTCGGCGCGACCGGACAACGGCTCCTCGACGCCCTGCGAGGTCGAGACCTGCGGGTCGTCGCCGCGGTCTACAACGGAGTAGATGACGCCCTCTCGAGCAGGGAGACGACCCCGCTCGCCCGATGGTCCCTGGGCGCGCTAGGTGCGGGCGCGGCCGAGGTGGTGCAAGCCGCGGTGGACGAGGGCTGGTGCGTCCTCGTGACCGCCGATCATGGGCACACGCCGTTCGTGGGGACCGATCGCAAGCTCGGGCCGGCCGCGCTCGGCCAGCGCTTCGCCGCCGAGCCCCACGAGAGCACCGTGGAGTTCCGAAGCGGTCCCCTCCCGCGCCAGCCCCTCCACCTGGCCACCCGCTTCGGGGCGTGGTTCGGGCCCCAGAGCCGCGGTTTTCACGGCGGCGCGGGGCTCGAAGAGGTGGCCGTGCCGCTCGCGTTCCTCGGGCGAGTGCGCGGCGAGCAAGAGGGCCGCCCGCGCGCGCCGGATTTCTGGTGGACCTCCGAAGGTGGCGAGCGCGCCGCCCAGCGCCCGGCCCCGCGGCCAACCCCGAGCCCCAGGTTCTCACCGCCCGCTCCGGTGACCGCACCTCCGGCGCCCGTGCAGCTCGTGTTGCCCGTGCACCCCGTGCTGGATGCGCGCCTCCAGTCGCTCACCGACGAGGAGAAGCTCGTCGTCGCGCTCCTCCAGCAGAACCAGTCAGCGCGCCTCAGCGAGCTCGCGCGGCGCTTGAAGAAGCCGCCTATGCGCGCGTCCGGCTTCATGCAGCAGCTCGTGCGAAAGGTGTTCGACCTGGGCTATCCGTGCATCGTCGTGGAGGCGCTCCCGGACAACGACAGGCTCTATCGGTACCAACCCGTCGACGGAGCGAATCGATGAACGCACCTCTCTTGAGTCGCACCGAGGCCGAGGACATCGTCCAGGCCTTGCGAGGGGGTCTCGTCCCGCGTCGGGGGTTGCACCACCTCGCCACCGGCATGGATGCGCTCCTCGGCGCGATCGAGCAAGAGCTCGAGTTCGTCGCGACGGGCAAGGGCACCGCCAAGTGGATCCGTGGCGAATACGGCAGCGGCAAGACCTTCGCGACCCGTCTCTTGTGCGCGCGGGCCCGTGCGCGCGGCTTCGCCACGTCCGAGGTGCAGATCTCGATCAACGACACGCCGCTCCACCACCTCGAGACGGTGTACCGGCGCCTCATCGAGCGGCTCGAGACCGCCGCCGACGGAGCGGGGGCCTTCCAGGGCATCGTGGACGCGTGGCTCTACCAGGTGGGCGACGAGGTCCAGCGCATCCAGGGCTTCTCGGAGGACGATCCGCGGCTCGCTGACGCTACGGAGAAGCGCCTCGAGGACAAGCTCGCCGAGCTGGCGCGGCAAAACCAGACGTTCCCGGCGGTGCTCCGCGCGTACCACCGCGCGATGTTCGACGGCGACTTCGCCACGGCCCAGGGGCTCATCGCGTGGCTCTCCGGGCAGCCCCACGTGAGCGCCAAGATCACGGCGAAGGCCAACATCCGCGGCGCGCTGGACGGCCAGGCGGCGCTGACGTTCCTCTCCGGGTTGCTCTGTCTGCTTCGCCAGACCGACCGCCCGGGCCTCGTCGTCGTGCTCGACGAGGTCGAGACCATCCAGCGGATGAACGCCCAGACCCGCGACAAGGCGTTGAATGCGCTGAGGCAGCTCATGGACCAGCTCGCGCACGAGCAGCTCCAAGGGCTCTACTTGGTCGTCACCGGGAATCGCGACTTCTTCGAGGGCCACAAAGGACTGAAGAGCCTCACCCCGCTCTATCAGCGGGTGAGCGTGAGCTACGGCGACGATCCGCGCTTCGACAACCTCCGGGCCACGCAGGTGCGCCTCAGCCCATTCGACGCCGCGCGCCTCCTCGAGGTCGGTCGTCGCGTGCGCGACCTCTACCCGGCGACCCAGCCCGAGCGCGTCGCGGCGAAGGTGTCCGACGTCTTCCTCCAGGGGCTCGTGGAGAAGGTGACCGCGGGCTTCGGAGGCAAGGTCACCGTGGCGCCGCGCGTCTTCCTCCGTGAGCTCGTCGACGTGATCGATCGCGTCGAGCAACACGAGGCCTACGATCCCTCCGAGCACTACAAGCTCACGCTGAACGGCGAGACGCTCACCCCCGAGGAGGTCTCCGCCAAGGAGGGACGGCCAAGCGCGGGCCCAGCGGACTCGGACGAGGACGACGCGGAGTCGTCGCGCGGGCGCGCGCGGCGCCTCGACGGGTAGCCGGTGTCCCTCTTTCGGCTGCACCCCCACCTTCAGCACGCGATCGTGAACGATCTCGGCTGGCGTTCGCTCCGCCCCGTGCAGGAGCTCACGATCGACGCGGTGCTCGACGGGTGCAACTCGGTGGTCCTCGCGCCCACGGCGGGAGGCAAGACCGAAGCGGCGATGTTTCCGCTGCTCTCGCGCATCCTGAGCGAGAGCCTTCGGCCGGTGTCGGTGCTGTACGTCTGCCCGATCCGGGCGCTCCTGAACAACCAGGAAGATCGTCTCCAGAGCTACGCGAAGATGGTCGGGCTCGATGTCTTCAAGTGGCACGGCGACGTGAGCGACTCGCGCAAGAGGGGTTTCCGCGCGTCCCCGGCCCACGTGCTCATGACGACCCCCGAGTCTCTGGAGGTCATGCTCGTCAGCGCCCGAACCGACGCCCGCGCGCTCTTCGCGGGGCTCTCGGCGGTGGTGATCGACGAGGTGCACGCGTTCGCGGCCGACGACCGCGGCGCCCACCTGGCGGCGCTGATGGAGAGGCTCACCTCCCTCTGCGAGCGCGACCTCCAGCGCATCGGGCTGTCGGCCACGGTGGGGAATCCCGGAGTCATCGGGCAGTGGCTCCAGGGCTCCAGCGAGCGGCCGTTCCGCCTCGTCGATCCGCCGAAGCCCATGACGAAACGCGCGCTGCACGTCGACTTCCGCGACGGCGTGCCGGCGGCCTCATCGGCGATCAGCACTCTCACTCGCGGCAAGAAGAGCCTCGTCTTCGTCGAGAGTCGCTCTCGAGCGGAGCAGATCGCCGGGGCCGTGACCGGCGGCGGCGTCGAGGTCTTCATCCATCACAGCGCGGTGAGCCGCGCCGACCGCGCGCTCGCTGAGCAGCAGTTCGCGTCGGGCGAGAACACGGCCATCGTGTGCACCTCCACGATGGAGCTCGGTATCGACGTCGGGGATCTCGACCAGGTGGTGCAGGTCGACGCGCCGAGCAGCGTGGCCTCCTTCCTCCAGCGGATCGGTCGCACCGGACGGCGCGCAGGGAGCGAACAGCGCTGCACGTTCGTGTGCCTCACGCCGGAGTCTCTCCTCCAGTCGGTCGCGATTCTCCGGCTCGTGTCGAGCGGTTGGGTCGAGGACGTACGCCCGGCCGCGCAGGCGATGCACGTCCTCGCGCACCAGATCATGGCGCTCTCCCTTCAGGAGAAAGGGATCTCGCGGCACCGTCTGCTGCCCTGGGTCGAGTCGGCCTATCCGTTCACGAGCGTCCGCGAAGCGCGGTTCCACGAGCTCGTCGACACGATGGTCGAGCGCCAGATCCTCCACGAGGCGGACGGGCTCCTGTCGCTCGGGACGCGTGGCGAGAAGCTGTACGGTCGGCGCAACTTCTTCGAGCTCTACGCGGTCTTCACCGCGCCACCGATCTTGCGCGTGACGCACGGGCGCGAGGAGGTCGGCACGGTGCAGTCCTTCTTCGTCTCGATGCACGATCGCGAGAAGGGCCCGCTGTGCTTCCGCCTCGCCGGACGCTCCTGGGAGGTGGAGCACGTCGACTGGTCGAGGGGTGTGCTGAAGGTGCGCCCCTCGACGGGTGGGCGTGTCCCGAGCTGGATCGGCATGCCGAGCCTCCTGTCCACGAAGCTCTGCCAGTCGATGCTGGACGTTCTGCTGCGTCCGGGCGACGAGAGCGAGTGGCTCGGCGCCGAAGCCGCGCAGGCGCTCGCGGAGCTCCGTCGCGGGTACGAGGGCCTGCTCGCCGAGGCCACGGCGCCGATCGAGGAGGACGAGGGCGGCGTGCGCTGGCACACCTTCGCGGGCGGCGCGGTGAATCGGCTCCTCGCCGCCGGGCTCGAGTCCCTGACCGGGAAGCGCTGGGTGGCGGGGAACCTGTCCATTCACTGCAGGGACGCGGCGCTCACGGAGGCGACGGACGCCGCACGCGCGCTGCCGACGTTGGACTGGGAGCGCGTCGCGTCGGCGGCTGCGCACGCGATGGCGCGCGGGATGGTGAGCAAGTTCCAGCCTTGCCTCCCCGAGGACGCCGAGGACCGTCTGCTCGCCGAGCGACTGCTCGATGTGCCCGGGACGCTGCGCTTCCTCGCGACGACGAGCGTGAACGGGACGCGCCCGGCGACACGTCCCGCGGGCGCTCGACTCGTAGACGCCGAGGCCGCACCGGCGAGAGCGGGCTTTTCGCTCGACCTCCCTCCGAGAGCCGAGGGCCCACGACGCGAAGCGCACACAGACGTCCTGTGGGTCGACACTCCCGCCGCGCTGCGTGACGCTGCGCGAGACCTTCGAGCCGCCGAGGTGGTTGGGCTCGACGTGGAGACCGGCCTGGATTTCGGGACGCTGTGCCTCGTGCAGCTGGCCACGGCGGAGCGGACCTACCTCGTCGATCCTTTCGCGGTAGGTTCGCTCGATCCCCTCCGCGACGTGCTCGCGGCCGAGACTCCCGCCAAGGTGATCCACAACGCGCGCTTCGAGCGGCGCGTGTTGGGCTCGCTCGGGCTCGAGCTGGGGGGAGTGTTCGACACGCTCGAGGCGTCGCGACGCCTGCGCGGGCGGGACATCCTCGGCGGCCACGGTCTCGCGATGGTCTGCGAGCGCGAGCTTGGACTCACGCTCGACAAGGCGGAGCAGACGTCGAACTGGAGCCGCCGCCCGCTAGACGGGGCGCAGCTTCGGTACGCAGCGTCGGACGCCGAGGTGCTGCTGCTGCTGCACGAGAGACTGCGCGGAGGTCGGGGCGACTAGACGCCGAGCGAACTCAAGCGCTCGCGTCGCTGCCCCGCACTGAACGGCGCCGCGCCCCGTCGCAGGAAGCGCCCGATCCCCCCTACCGGGCGCCCGTGCCGCCGGACGGCGCGGGGGTGGCGCCGGTCTCCGCGCCGGCCGAGTCGACCTCCTTGCACGCTTCGCCGCGGCAGGGCGGGCGGCCGTAGCAGGCCATGAGCGTGAAGGCGATCGTCGCGCCGCCGACGAGCCCGAGCCCGCGCCGCACACCCGAGATCGCGTGGAGCGCGTGGGGCGCGCGCGGCGCTCCACAGTGCGGGCACGACGGGCGCGCCGCCACCATGAAGCCGCCGCAGGCGCACCGAGCGAAGGCGCTCATCCGGGCGGCACCGCGGTGGTGGGAGCCGGGGCCGGCTCGATCGGCGAGCCCGCGTCGGCGCCGGTGGGCTCGGGCGTCGGCGGCACGATCTCCGGCCCGCGCGGCTGAGGGGGCATGCCGTAGCAGGCCATGAGCGTGAAGGCGATGGCGCCGCCCAGCAGCGTCGTGCCGACGCCGAGCTTGACGGTCGACGCCGTGGCGCAGTGGGGGCACTTGGGGGAGCGCGGGGCGACGAAGCCGCCACACGCAGAGCACTTGTCGAGCATGATGGCCTATCCTCGCGAACATCATGGCACGGAACCCGCGGCGCTTGCAGCTGCCGATTGCGCCTGGGGGCCCCGACGCCGAGGGCGCGTTTCGGCCGCACTACGTCGTGTGGGAGCTCACCCTCCGGTGCGACCAGCCCTGCGTGTTCTGCGGCTCGCGGGCCGGTGACGCGCGCCCGAGCGAGCTCGACACACCGCGCGCGCTCGAGGTGGCGCGCGAGCTCGCCGCGCTCGGGGCGAGCGAGGTCGTGCTCATCGGCGGCGAGGCCTACCTGCACCCCGGCTTCTTCGACGTGGTGCGGGCCCTGGCGGACGCGGGCGTGCGACCGACGATGACCACGGGCGGCCGCGGCGTCGACGCGGCGCTCGCGCGCGCGGCGGCGGACGCGGGCCTCAGCGCGGCGAGCGTGAGCGTCGACGGCCTCGAGCGCACGCACGATCTGCTCCGGGCGAACCGGGGCAGCTTCGCGGCGGCGGCGCGCGCGCTCGCGTGCCTCCGCGCCGCGGGGATCGCCACCTCGGCCAACACGAACCTGAACCGCCAGAACCGCGGCGAGCTCGAGGCGCTCTACGAGCACCTGCGCGGCGAGGGGATCGCGTCGTGGCAGGTGCAGCTCACCACGCCGCTCGGCCGCGCCGCCGACCGCCCCGACCTCGTGCTCCAGCCGTACGATCTGCTCGACCTCCTGCCCCGCGTCGCGCGCCTGAAGGAGCGCGCGTTCCGCGACGGAGTGCTCCTGATGCCCGGGAACAACCTGGGCTATTTCGGGCCGGAGGAGGCGACGCTCCGCTCGCTGGAGCCCGACGGCGCCGATCACTTCCACGGGTGCCAGGCGGGGCGCTACGTGCTCGGCATCGAGTCGGACGGCGCGGTGAAGGGGTGCCCTTCCCTCCAGACCACGAGCTACGTGGGGGGCTCGCTGCGCGACTCCACGGTCCGCGCCATTTGGGAGTCTTCGCCCGAGCTCGCGTTCGCGCGCGCGCGCACCCGGGACGACCTCTGGGGCTTCTGCGCCGAGTGCGATTTCGCCGACGTGTGCCTCGGCGGCTGCACCTTCACCGCCCACGCCATCCTCGGCCGCCCCGGCAACAACCCCTATTGCCACTACCGCGCCCGCACGCTGCGCGCGCGAGGCCTGCGCGAGCGCATGGTGCCGAGTCGCCCGGCGCCGGGAGAGCCGTTCGACAATGGGCAGTTCGAGCTCCTCGAGGAGCCCGCCGACGCGCCGGAGCCGCCCGCGCCCGAGGGCCCCCTCGGCCTCGTGCAGCTCCGGAGACCCAGGCGGGCGCCCTGATGGCGACGGTGGAGGGCCTCGATCTCGACGCGCTCGCGGGCGCGGGCGACTGGCTCGCCGCCTTCTTCAC
>DAORJJ010000019.1:0-27488 GCA_035439005.1 Polyangiaceae bacterium
CGGGCGCGGGCGCGGCCGCGGGCGGCGCGGGCGCGGGAGGGACGCTCGGGGAGACTTGGGCCTCCGCTCGAGACGAGAGGACGAGCGCGCCCAACGCGCCCAACGCGCCCAACGCACGCAAAGCACGCAACGCACGCGCCGGGTGGACCGCACGCGCGTGCTTCGGCTCGAGGTGGAACATGGGAGAGAGCCCCCTTCGACGCGGCGTTGTAGTCATGGCCTATCCACGGGTGGGTGAGCGATCACACCGCCCGAGAGCGTCCTCCCGAAGCCTCCACAAGTCCACGACAATCCAGGCGCCATGATGGATCTCGTCGGCCCGCCGCGGCGGCCCATGGACGCGTGAGCGCGCCGTGCGGGGCAGGCGAGCTCAGGGCGGATCGGTCCGCGGCTCACGGCGCGCGGTGGACAGGCGCAGCGCCCGGCTCCGTGCGGCGAGTCGGTGCACGGTGTGCGCGTAGACCATCGTCGTGCCGAGCGCCTTGTGACCGAGGAGGTCCTGGACGGCGCGGATGTCGTGGCCCTCCTCGAGCCGGTGCGCCGCGAAGGAGTGTCGGAGGGTGTGGCAGCTCGCCCGCTTCGCCAGCCCGGTCGCCAAGACCGCGTCGCGCACCGCGTTCTGCAGCACGGTCTGGTGCATGTGGCGGCGACGCCGGCGGCCGGTGGCGGAGTCGAGGTGCAGGCGCGTCGCCGGGAACACCCACTGCAAGCTCCACGCGCGCGCCAGGTCGGAGGCGGCGAGCGTGGGTGGCACGTCGGCCCAGCCCGCGCCGGCCGCGACGTCGGACTCGTGCAGCGCGCGGACGCGCGCCAGGTGCTCACGGAGCGGCGGGACGAGCTCGGCGGGGAGCAACGTCGTCCGGCCGAGCTCCGCGCGCCCGTCCCGCACCAGGAGCTCGCGGCGCTCGAGGTCGACGTCTCTCACGCGGAGGCGCGCGCACTCGAGCAGCCGGAGCCCGGCCCCGTAGAGCAGCGCCGCCATGAGCTGCGTCGCGCCGCTCATGCGCGCGAGCACGGCCGCGACCTCCGCGCGAGTGAGCACCACCGGCTCGCGCTTTGGCAACTTCGCGCGCGTGAGCGCGCCCGACTCCGCGAGGGGACTGCCAAGTACACGCGAATAGAGAAAGAGGATCGCCGCCAGCGCTTGGTTCTGAGTCGAGGCCGCGACGCGCCCCTGGGCGCCGAGGTGAGCGACGAACGCCTCGACCTCGGCGGCGCCGAGCTCGAGAGGGCGCCTGGGCGCGTAGTGCGAGAGAAACCGCCGCGTCCATCCCACGTACGCTTCGGCGGTGCGCGGGCTCAGCCCTCGTTCGGCGACGGCGTCGCGGACTTGATCGACGAGACGGGAATCGTGCATGGTGTCCTATGGCAACTTCGATGAGACTTCGAGTGGGGTGGAGTCGGCAATGAGCGTGAGTCGACCGCGCGAAAGACACGACGGCCCCGCGGCGCCCCCCACGAGGCGACTCCGATCGAGGCCGCGACTACGCCCGCGGGAGGCTTCGCCCCGCGCCCCGTAGCTCCACGGTAGCGGCGCCCGCACGTCGCGCAACGACGAACTGCCGAGCCGCCGGACCTCGCGCTCCGCCGCGTCGGCGAGCGCGCCGTTCGGTCGAGGAGCGCAGCTCCAAGTGGTTGATCACGTGTGCAACTACGCCAAAAGTGGCGCGACGCCCGCAAGGCCCCGCGGTGCACTTTTTTTAGTGCATTCTGCACACTTTTACGCCGCGGTGCCGGCCGGGGCGTCCCGCGGCGGGGCGCGCCTCGGCGAGGCGGCGACCCGGGTCGCCGCCGGAAGCCTCGGAGCGAGCGCCGGAAATCGGGGCGCGCCGAGGTCCCACGCGGCGCCTCTTGGCAGCGCCGCCGCCTCCTCGTACTCTGGAACCTTGTCCACCTACGAGACCAGCCGCTGGCACTCCACGCGCCTCCAGTGCGAGGCGACCCTCTCTCGCTGGGGCCACGCGGGGCAGCCCGTCCTCATTTTTCCCACCGCGGGCGGCGACGCCGACGAGATCGACCGCTTCCTGCTCATCCGCGTGCTCACGCCGCTGCTCGAGGCGGGCCGCGTCCGCGTGTACTCCTGCGACAGCGTGGGCGGCAGCGCCTGGTTCGACAAGCAGACCAGCCCCGAGCACCGCATGTGGATGCAGCACCAGTACCACCAGTACGTGAAGCACGAGGTGGCGCCCGCGATCCGCACCGACTGCCGCTCCGGCGACGTCGGCATCTGGGCGGCCGGCGCCTCGATCGGCGCCTTCCACGCCGCGGCCGTCGTGTGCCGCTTCCCGGACATCTTCCACAAGGCGCTGGCGCTGAGCGGCACCTTCAACATCATGAAGTGGTGCGAGCGCTCCGAGCCCACGGACTACTTCCGGGTGTCGTCGCCGCTGCACTTCGTGCCCACGCTCTCCGGCCGGCACCTCGACGTGCTGCGCACGCGCTACATCCACTTCGCCACGGGCGAGGGCAAGTGGGAGGACATCGACGAGAGCTTCCGGCTCGCGCACGTGCTCGGCGAGAAGGGCATACCCAACTACGTCGAGTCGTGGGGCAAGGAGTGGGATCACGACTGGGTCACGTGGCGCGCGATGGTGCCGAAAATCCTCGCCCAGTGGACCGAATGAGCACCGCGCGCGACAGCAAGGCGCCGCCCATGGCCAGCGCGGAAGAGCCGCTCTCCGGCGAGGCTGGCGGACCGGCCCAGTCGGGGGACGGCAACACGCACGGGCACAAGCTCGTGACGGGCGAGCTGTCCGGCGAGGGGCGGCGGGCCTTCATGCGCACGGTGCTCCGCGATCTCCGGGGCCTCGAGCGCATGCTCGCAGAGGGCATGTTCGAGCGGGGCGTCTCGCGCATCGGCGCCGAACAGGAGATGTTCCTCGTCGACGACTCGTTCGGCTGCGCGCCGCGCGCCCTCGAGCTCCTCGAGCGCCTCGACGACCCGCACTTCACGACCGAGCTCGGGCTCTTCAACCTGGAGCTCAACGCCGACCCCCAGCCCTTCTCGGGAGGCGGCCTCGCGGCGCTCGAGCGGCAGCTCGGCGAGCTCTACGGCCGCGTGCAGCAGCGCGGGGCGGAGATCGGCGTCGAGCCGGTGCTGGCCGGCATTCTGCCCACGATCGCCAAGTCGGACCTCGGCCTCGCGAACATCGTGCCGAACCCCCGCTACCTCACGATCAACCGCGTCATGAACGCGGCGCGCGGGGAGGCGTACGACCTCTCCATCAAGGGCCTCGACGAGCTCATGCTCAAGCACGACTCGATCATGTTCGAGGCGTGCAACGCGAGCTTCCAGGTGCACCTCCAGGTGGCCGAGCCGGAGCGCTTCGCGCACTACTACAACGTCGCGCAGCTCGTGCTCGCCCCCACCCTCGCCGTGGGCACGAACTCCCCCACGCTGTTCGGCAAGCGCCTCTGGGCCGAGACCCGCATCGCGCTCTTCGAGCAGTCATGCGACATCCGAGCTCCAGGCCATCACCTGCGCGACCGCGCCGCACGCGTGAGCTTCGGCCGGCAGTGGATAAGCGGCGGCGTGGCGGCCCTGTTCAAGGACAACGTCGCCCGCTTTCGCCCGCTCGTGGGCACCGACGACGAAGAGGACGCCCTCGCGACCCTCGACCGCGGGGGCGTGCCGGAGCTGAAGGCCCTGCGCCTCCACAACGGCACGATCTATCGGTGGAACCGCGCCTGTTACGGCATCTCCGAGAACGGCAAGCCCCACCTGCGCATCGAGCTGCGGGCGATCCCCTCCGGTCCCACGGTGCTCGACGAGGTCGCGAACGCGGCGTTCTGGCTCGGGCTCATGCGTGAGCTCACCGCGACCGTCGAGGACCTCCCCGCGCGCATGGAGTTCGACCACGCGCAGGCGAATTTCTACGCCGCCGCGCGGGACGGCCTCGCCGCGCGCCTCACGTGGCTCGACGGCGAGGAGGCCATCGCGCAGCCCCTCGTCCTCGACAAGCTGCTGCCGCTGGCCGAGTCGGGGCTGCGACGCGCGGGCATCGACGACGCGGACGCGGCCCGCTACCTCGGCGTCGTCGAGCAGCGGGTGCGCACGCTGCGCACGGGGTCTCGCTGGATGCTCCGCTCGCTCGCGGGGATGTCGCGGGGCTCGCCCGGCGAGCGCCTCGGCGCGCTCGTCGCCGGCACCATCGCACGCCAGAAGAGCGGCACCCCCGTGGCCGAGTGGGACGACGCGAGCCTCGGCGAGGTGTACGGCAAGCGCACCGGGTACAACAAGGTGAGCCACTACATGGCGACCGACGTGCTCACCGTGCAGCCCGACGACGCGGTGGAGATGGTGGCCGAGCTCATGAGCTGGCAGCGCGTGCGGCACCTCCCGGTGGAGACCCCGACCGGCGAGCTCGTCGGCCTCATCTCCGCGAGGGCCGTGCTGCGGCACATGACCGAGCACGCGCGAAAGTCGGAGTCCGAGGCGAACATGGAGCGCGACACCGCGGTGTCCGATCTCATGCGCAAGGGCGCCGAGCTCGTCACGGTGACGCCCGACACCGCCACGACGGTCGCCATCGCGCTCATGCGCCGACACCGCATCGGGTGCCTCCCCGTCGTACAAGACGGCAGCCTCGTCGGCCTCGTCACGGAGGAAGATTTCATGGAAATTGCCGCAGCGTTGCTCGAAAATCAGGTGGGCCAGGTGGAGCCCGCGTCAGAGCACCCGCGGCGCAGGGGCAACGGGTGAGCGGAATGACCACGAGCGCGACTCCCCACGATCTGCCGACCGCGCGCGAGCTCGGGCGCGTGCTGGGCGAGGAGCCCGGGCCCACGCTCATCGCCGTAGGTGGCATTCACGGCAACGAGCTCGGCGGCGTGCGCGCGGCGCGGCGCGTGCTCGCGCGCCTCTCCCGCGGCGACGTGGCGGTGTGCGGCGAGGTGGTCGCGTTCGCGGGCAACCTGGCTGCCATGGCCGAGGGGCTCCGGTACCACGCGAAGGACCTGAACCGGCAGTGGAACGAGCGGGCCGTGGCGCGGCTCGACGCGGGGCCGCCCGAGGCCGAGCTCGACAGCGAAGATCGCGAGCAGCTCGCCCTGCTCGCCGCCATCCGCGAGGCGATCGGCCGCGCGCGCGGGCCCGTGTACCTCGTCGATCTGCACACGACCAGCGCGAGCGGCGTGCCGTTCGTCATCTTCGGCGACACCCTGCCGCAGCGGCATTTCGTGAGGCACCTGCCGCTGCCGATCATCATGGGGCTCGAGGAGCAGGTCGACGGCGTGCTCGCCGAGTACTGGACGCGCCAGGGGTGCGTGACGTTCACGGTCGAGGGCGGGCAGCACGAAGACCCCGGGGCCGTCGACAACCTCGAGGCGGCGCTCCTCCTGGCCGCCCAAGAGGCGGGCGTGTTCGCGCACGGCGCGCTCGTGGAGACGCGCGCGGCGCACGCGCTGCTCGAGGGTCGGCGCGGCGATCTGCCCCGCGTGATGGAGGTGGTGAGCCGCCACGCGATCGCCGAAGAAGACCACTTCAAGATGGAGCCCGGCTTCCGCAACCTCGACCACGCGCGGGCCGGCCAGCTCCTCGCCCACGACAAGGGCGGGGCGATCCGCGCGCCGCGCGACGGCCTCGTGCTGCTCCCGCTCTACCAAGGGCTCGGCGCCGACGGCTTCTTCTGGGGTCGCTCCGTGAGCACCGCGCGCTTGCTCGCGTCGGAGGCCGTGCGGCACCTCGAGCTCGACCGCTTCCTCGACTGGTTGCCGGGCGTGCGCCGGGACGTAACACACCCCTCCCGCTTCCTCGTGAACACCCATATTGCGCGGCTCTACCCGCTCGACGTGTTCCACGTGCTCGGGTATCGGCGCATTCGCGAGCGGAGCGGCAGGCTCGTCGTGGAGCGCCAGGTCGGCTGACACGCTGACCGCGGGGTTGTCGGCGGCGTCGGCGGCCATCGAAGCGAACGTAGCCGCGCGCGGTCGGCGGCGCAGCGGGTGCGCGACGGCGGTGTCCGCCGAACGGCGTATCGGCGGCCCCACGTCGGCCTGCTTCGATGCGGTCATGCGACCCGTCACCCTCTACACCCGCAGCTTCTGCATCTGGTGCATCCGAGCCAAGTGGCTCCTTCGCCGCAAGGGCATCGCGTACCAGGAGGTCGACGCCTCCGACGCGGGGACGCGCCAAGCGCTCTTCGAGCGCACGGGCCGTCGCACGGTCCCGCAGGTGTTCTTCGGCGAGGAGAACATCGGCGGATTCGACGACCTGCGCGCGCTCGCCGAGCGCGGCGAGCTCGACCTTCGGCTCGGCCGCGCATCGGCATAACATGGGGTTCGTGGGCCCCTTGCTCCGCAAGCTCACCGAGGCGGTCGCCGTCCTCTCCGACGAGGTGACGGTCCTCGAGCTCGCCGTGCGCGCGCTGCACGAGGCGTGCGGGCGGGCGCGGCCTTCGGCATGACGTCGCGCGGAGAGCACTCGCAGCGCGAGGGCGCCTTCTGCGCCGTGAAGGACGGCGCGCTCTTCCGCCCCGACGCCGCGATGGCGCGCACGCTGCCTCTCGCCTACGTGCGCACGCCCGCGTACGACCTCCGCGAGGTACCCGAGCCGCAGCGGAACCGCTGGGTCGAGCCGCTGCGCGAGGGCATCGTGTCCGTCGAGAGCTTCCGAAAGAGCACGATCTTCCCGCTGGCGAGGGCGCTCGACGTCCTCCACCAAGGGCGCGTCGCCGTGTGCGTGCGCGCGCGGCAAGTGGCCATGATCGGCGCAGGCGTCCCCGAGGCGGCGCCCTTCACGGAGGCCGAGCGCGCGCGGCTCGTGGAGACCGCCGCCGCGCTCGTGGTCCCCCTCCGCGTCGCGACCGTGGTGGCCGCGGCCACGGAGGATCGGTCGCCGCTCGATCGCGCTCTCGACGCCGCCGAGGACGCGCTGCTCGCCATCGCCGGCGATGGCGCCGTGCTCGGCGCGTCCCCCAGCGCGTTCGATCTGCTCCGCCGAGATCGGTCGCTGCCCGATCGACTCCGCGTCGCCGCACGCGACTCGCGTGGCCAGCCCTTCGTCGCGCGCGACGGCGCGGGTGTCCTTCGCCTCTCACCGTGCGCGAGCGGTCCCGTCGCGTATCTCGTCGTCGTCGACGGCGCGCGCTTCGCGGAGCCGCCGGTGGCGCTGACGGCGCGGCAAGCCGAGCTTCTCTCTCTCCTCGAGGAGGGACGCACGAACGCCGAGCTCGCGGCGGCGATGGGCGTCGCGCCGGCCACGGTGAAGACGATGCTCGAGCGCCTCTACCAGCGGGCGGGGGTCGCGAACCGCGTGGAGCTCTTGGCGTGGGCGCGCAGGGGAACGCCCCCCAAATAGCCACGCGGCGCGGCTCGAGGCGCCGCGGCCTCGCCCGCGAGGTGATTTCTCGCCGCCGGAGGCCTATCCTCCGCGCCGCATGATCCCCGAAGCTCCCCAGAGTGTGTCCTCCGCGTGGTCGTCCCGCGCGCAGAGCGTCGACGAGCTCGCCCGCCGCGTGCGCAGCGGCGACAAGGTCTTCGTGCACGGCGCGGCGGCCACGCCCACGCCGCTGCTCGAGGCGCTCGCGAAGCGCGAGGACCTCGAGGGCGTCACCCTCTACCACCTGCACACACAGGGGCCCGCGCCCTTCGTGGGGCCGGACCAGGCCCGGCGCTTCCGGTCGGTGTCGCTCTTCGCCGGGCCCTCCACGCGCGCCGCGATCGCGCGGGGCGAGGCCGACTTCATGCCGGTGTTCCTCTCCGACATTCCCGAGCTCTTCACCTCGGGGGCCATCCAGCTCGACGTGGCGCTCGTGCAGCTCTCGATGCCAAACCGCCACGGGCAGTGCACTCTCGGCACCTCGGTGGACGCGGCGCTGGCCGCCACCTGCTCGGCGCGCACGGTGCTCGCGGAGGTGAACGCGCAGATGCCCCGCACGCTCGGGCCGTCGATGGTGCCGCTCGGCGAGGTGGGCGCCTTCACCCTGACCGACAGGCCGCTGCCCTCGCACCCCCCGGTCCCGCCCACCCCGGTGGAGCTCCGCATCGGCGAGCTCATCGCCGCCCTCGTGCCCGATCGCGCGTGCCTCCAGATGGGCATCGGCGCCATCCCGGACGCCGTGCTCGCGCGCCTCGGCGAGAAGCACGATCTCGGCGTGCACACCGAGATGTTCTCCGACGGCCTCGTGCCGCTGCTGAAGAGCGGCGTCGTGACCAACAAGTACAAGAAGGTGCACCCGGGGCGCAGCGTCACGAGCTTCGTGACGGGGAGCCAGGCGCTCTACGATTTCGTGAACGACAACCAAGACGTCGAGTTTCACCCGTGCAATCGCACGAACGACACCTGGCTCATCGCGAAGAACGATCGCGTAGTGGCCATGAACTCCGCCCTCGAGGTGGACCTCACGGGCCAGGTGTGCGCCGACTCGATGGGGCACGCCATCTACTCGGGTATCGGAGGGCAGATGGACTTCATCCGCGCGGCGGCGAGGTCCGCGGGCGGAGTGCCCGTGATCGCTCTCCCCTCCACCGCGGCGAAGGGCGCGGTCTCGCGCATCGTCGCGGAGCTCAAGCCGGGCGCGGGCGTCGTCACCACGCGTGGGCACGTGCACTGGGTGGTCACCGAATACGGCGCGGTGAACCTCCACGGCAAGACCCTCCGCGAGCGGGCCGAAGCGCTCATCGGCGTCGCGCACCCCGACTTCCGCGCGGGGCTCGCGCGCGACCTGAAGCGCATTCGGCACTTCGACCTCGGCGCCTGATCGGCGGGCGATTCTCGAGTCAGGAGTTTTGCCGCCCCGACTCGCGCGTGCGAAGGTCGGGAGATGGCCAGCACCAAGAAGCGGCGCCTCGGGGCGATGGAGCGCCTCGTGAGGTTCCTCGAGACCGACGAGCACCCCGAGTCGGTCGGGATCGACCTCGCGCCGGACGGCCCGGAGCTCGCGCCGCTGCTCGCGCTCGCGCGGGAGGCCGATCCCCGCGTGTTCGCCTTCATGGACTGCCTCGCGCGCCGCCGCCAGAGCTTCTGCCTCTTCGACGTCGAGGCGTATCCCGAGCAGCTCCTCCGCGGCAAGCGCGGCGAGCCCTGGAACGCGGGCTGTGCGGTGGTCGGCCCCCGCGAGGTGTGCCTCGCGCGGAACGGCGGCGGTGACATCTACGTGTGGAGCGCCGACACAGGCGCCGTCCGCTTCCTTCTTCACGACGAGGGCTGGAAGAAGCGCTCGCAGTACACCTCCGTCGACGCCTTCGTCGAGGGCGTGCTCGGCCAGTGCCTCGAGCTGCTCGAGGTCGATCGCCTCGACGACGCCGACGACGCCTACCTCGCGCGCGTGCGGCTCGCCCTCGAGATAGGCGACGCCGACTCGGTGGACGACGAGGCCCGCGAGAAGCTCGTGGAGCTCGGCCTGCTCGAGGACTGAAGGCTACTCGCGGCGGCTCGGCGTGAAGAGGCGGCGCGCGAGCGCGAGCACGGCGTCCTCGGCCCCGGCCGGGCCCATCACCTGCACGGAGCGCGGCAGACCGTCGGCGAAGGCCCCGAAGGGCACCGCGACGGCGGTCGCGTCGACGAGGTTCCCGTATTTGCCGAACGTGAGCAGGCTCGGGTCGAGCAGCGAGCGGCCGTGCCGCGGCGCCGAGCGCGCGCACATGGGCGAGACCACGAGCCGCCCGTTGCGCCACACCGAGCGGACGGAGGCGCGCAGGCTCGCGGCGTGGTCGGCGACGTGGCCGCGGAAGGGCCGCAGCGCGAGCGCGCCGAGGCCGCACATGGCCAGGTTGAACGCCGTGTGGGGGTGCACGCGCTTGTCGAGCTTGCCCCACGTGAGCAGCCCCGCGAGCACCGGGATGGCGCCCTTGCGCACCCCCATCTCGCCGGGCCCCGCGAGCTTGCGGAGGTGCCCCGCGAGGGTCGCGTCGAAGAGGAGCTGCGCCCGCGTGGGCGTGGGGAGCGCTGCCTCGACGGAGGCGCGCAGCCCCTGCCGCGCGAGGTGCGCCGCGACCTCCTCCGCGAAGCCGGGCCACATGCCTTGGTGCGCGCGGTCGGGCGCGAGCAGGGCCACGTCGCCGAGGCCGGACGCGTCCCCCAGCGGCGCGGGCTCCGCGACCTCGCCGGTGCGGAGGGCGGGGGCGAGCAGCCGGACGAGGGCCTCGGCCTGATCGACCGTGCGCGTGAGCGGTCCCATGGCCAGGTAGGGCCAGAAGAACGGCCCGATGCGGGGGAAGTGGTGCTCCCCCACCGGCCAGGCCGACGCCGAGAGGCGCAGCCCCACGAGGCCGCAGAACGCGGCGGGCATGCGCACCGAGCCGCCAAAATCGGTGCCCCAGTCGAACGCGGCCATCCCCGAGGCCACGGCGGCCGCCCCGCCGCCCGTGCTCCCGCCCGCGGTGCGCCCAAGATCGTAGGGATTCCGCGCCGCGCCTATCAGGTGATTGTCGCTCTCCGCCGATAGGCACATATCGGCGACGTTCGACTTGCCGAGGAGCACGGCCCCCGTCTCGAAGAGCGCGTCGGCCGCGTGCGACGACGACGACGGCACGCGGTCTTTGTAGCGCAGCGCGCCGCCGGTCGTGGGCACTCCGGCGCTGTCCCAGCTGTCTTTCAGGACGAACGGCACGCCGTCGAGCGGGCCTCTGCCCGGCGCGCGGCGCCGCGAAGCCGGCTCGGGGACGACGTGGAGCACGGCGCGGAGCTCGAGGTTCCGCGCGGCGATCTCCTCGCGACACCGCTCGACGCGATAATTAGAGAAGGCGTCAGAGAACGCGTCGGTCGTGGAGGCGGGCGAGAGGTCGGAGAGGGGCACTACTTCCTCTTCCGGGCGACCGCGCCCTTGCCCTTCTTCGGCGCAGCGCCGCGCTTCTTGCCCGACGCGGCGCCCTTCTTCTTCTTCGGCGCCCGCTTCGCGGAGGCGACCTCGGCGGGCAGGGGCTCGATGGGCCTCGGCGCCGGCAGGGCGTACGTGAGCGTGGGCGCGAGCTTCTTGCGGCGCTTCTGCACCTCGGCGTCGAGGGCGGCCACGGCCCGCTCGCGTGCGTCGTAGAGGCGGCGCGGCGCGCGGTGCACCCGCGGATCGCTGAGGAGCGCGTACGTGAGCCAGGGGAAGACGGCCGTGACGTCGCAGTGCACGTAGACGCTGCCGGTCTGGACGCTCTCCGCGGAGACCTTGCCCCAGGTGTGCCCCTCGCCCGCGGGACACGAAGAGAGCGCGCCGTTGTCGACCGGGTCGACGCAGAACTGGAGGTCGATGTCGAAGCCGTGGGTGGGCACCGCCAGGATTTGGTCGAGGAGCGGCTCGCCCTGCAGCGTGTAGTTCTTGGGCACGCCGCCGCCCAGGATCCAGATCGCCATCTTCTTGCCGAGCGTGCCGAAGCAGTGGTGCTGCATCGCGCCCATCTCGAAGACGTCGTCGTTCACGTCGAGCTCGAGCTTGAAGGCGTCGCCGAGGAGGCGCTTGAGCTTCACGATGTTGAGGAAGATGCTGCCGTCCTGCACGGCGCCGACGAAGATGGGCACTCCGTAGCGGTAGGCGGTCGAGAGGAGCGACGGGCTCTTCACGCCGAGCGCGTCCTCGAGCTCCGCCACGTTCTTGCCGAGCAGGTAGTGAAGCTCGGGGGTGGTCATCTTGCGCTGGAACTCGGGCTTCTGGAGGATGGCCGAGAAGAGCTTGTCGGTCTCGAGGAGGGTCTCTTCCCAGAAGCCGAGATCGTAGATGCGGATGACGCGCGCCAGGCGGAGCTGGAGATCGCCGGCGTTGGGGTCGATCTCGCGGATGCCGTGCCCGATGACCCGGTGCGCGTCGTGGTAGAGGTTCGCGCCGGTGGTGGTGATGCAGTCGATGACGCCGCGCTCGAGCAGCGGGATGAGCGACGACTGGTGGAGGCCCGCGGGCGTCATGGCGCCCGAGAGGGTGAGGAAGACGCAGTGGTCCTCGAGGGCGCTCTTGCGCATGAGCTCGTAGGCGGTGCGCTCCTGCCGCCCCACGTACGCCGGGAACATCTGCGTGATGATGTCGTGCGGGCGCTCTTTCCCTGTAATACCCACGGGTTGAACGCTCTTGGCGCGCTCGAACTCGCGCCGCGTGGACGCGCGCCCCGCGGGCTTCTCGGTCGCCCTCTTTGCCTTGCTCACGGGCCGAGGGCCCTTCGCGGCGCCCTTGGTGGAGGTCTCGCTGGAGCGCTTCGCGGTGCCCTTGCCGGTCGTTGACTTCGCCATCGTGGTCGCACTCTTTTTCGCGACGGCGGTCCACGTCAAGCGCGCCTTGCGGAAATCTCCCGCGAGGGGCAAAACCTGTGGGGAATGAGCAGCCCCGTCGAACCCAGCCGAAGTCTCTCCCGAAGGCCGCGCACGTTCGAGGAGCTCGCGCGCCTCAGCGACGCCGAGCTCGACGTGGCCACCGGGGCGGCCCTCATCGCGAGGGACGCGTACGGCCGGGTCGACGTCGACCAGCTCCTCACGAGCCTCGCGCGGCTCGCCGACGGGCTCCCCGCGGCGGCCATGGCGGACCTCGCCCCGGCGGAGCAGGCGCGGCGCCTCGCGGCGCACGTGCGCGACACGCTCGGGTTTCGCGGCAACGAGGACGAGTACCACGATCCGCGCAACAGCCTCCTGTCCGACGTGCTCGAGCGGCGCCTCGGCATCCCCATCACGCTCGCCCTCGTGACCACCGAGATCGCCGCGCGCGCCGGCGTGCTCGCCCGCGGCGTGGCGTTCCCCGGCCATTTCCTCGTGCGGGTCGACGATCCGGCCGCCCTCGCCGAGGGGCCGCGGGCCGCCCCGGCGGCGATCATCGATCCCTTCGCGGGCGAGGTGCTCGAGCGCCCCGCGCTCGTCGCGCTCCTGCGCCGCACGCTCGGCGAGAAGGCCGAGCTCGCCCCGTTTCACCTCTTGCCCGCGAGCCCCCGCGGAACGCTGGTGCGCATGCTCACGAACCTCAAGCTCGTGCACCTCGCGCGGCGCGATCTGCCGCGCGCGCACCTCGCGCTCGACCGCATCGTGAGCCTCACGCCAAACGCGACCTCGGCCCTCCGCGAGCGCGGGGGCCTCGCCGACAAGCTCGGCGCCACCACGGCGGCGCGGGCCGATTTCGAGCGCGTGCTCGAGCTCGAGCCCGAGGCGAAGGACGCGGGAGTTCTCCGCGCGCACATCACGCGCCTCGCCGCCACCTCGAGGCGCGCGTTGAACTGAACGAGCGACCGGCGGCGGGGCACGGGAGCGCGACGCGAGCGCGACGCGAGCACACGGGAGAGGGGACGGATGGGCAACGAGCTCAAGGGGCGGCCGGAGCACTCGGCCGAGCACTTCGGCGACACGCGCGACCACTGGTGGAACGCGGATTTCCTGCGCTTGCTCGCCGCGCGCTGGCGCCTCCACGAGGCGCGCGACGTGCTCGACGTGGGGTGCGGCGTGGGGCACTGGGGCGCCCTGCTCGCGGGGCTCCTGCCGCGCGACGCGCGCCTCACGGGGCTCGATCGCGAGGCCGGGTGGATCGCCGAGGCGCGAGCGCGGGCGCCCTCCCGCGGGCTCGAGGGCCGCGCCACGTACGTCGAAGGCGACCTGAGGCAGCTCCCCTTCCCGGACGACACGTTCGACCTCACGACCTGCCAGACCGTGCTCATCCACATGCAAGATCCCGCCGCCGCGCTCGCCGAGATGGCCCGCGTCACGCGCCCCGGCGGGCTCGTGCTCGCCGCGGAGCCGAACAACCTGACCGAGTCGCTCCTCCTCGACGCGGTCACGAGCGAGGCCAGCACCGACGACCTCGTCGATCTCGTGCGCCTGCAGCTCACGTGCGAGCGAGGGAAGGTGGCGCTCGGCGAGGGCGACAACTCGCTCGGCGACCGCGTGCCGGGCCTCTTCGCGGCGCAGGGGCTCGCCGACGTCGCGGTGTACGTGAACGACAAGGCGACCGCCGTGTTCCCGCCGTACGCGTCGGCCGGGCAGCGCGCGGTGGTCGACGAGGCGAAGGACCGCGCGGCGAGGCGCCTCTGGAACTGGACGGAGGACGACGCGCGGCGCCTGTTCCTCGCCGGCGGCGGGCACCCGCCGAGCTTTTCGGGGCTCTTCGCGCGCGCCCTCGCCCTCCGCGAGCGCAGCGCGCGCGCGATGGAGGCGGGCACCTACCACGGCGTCAGCGGGGGCCTGTTTTACGTCGTGTCGGGCCGAAAGGTGTAGTCAGGCGGACTACCCCTGCTCGCTGCGCCAGATCTGGATTCGGCCCCAGAAGAGCTCGGTGAAGCGCTCGATCTCGTGGGGCGGGAAGAGCGCCGTCACCTTCTGGTGCACGGCGGACTTCGCCTCGTCGGTGCCGAAGAACTCCCACGCGACCTCGTCGAGGTGCGCGAGGTGCGTGGCGCAGAACTCCTCGAAGCGGGCGGTCTCGAAGTGCGCGTCGGCGAGGGCGGCGTACTTGTCGAGCTTCTCCTCGTACGAGAGGTCCATCGCCGCCACCTCGTAGAAGGGGTCCCAGTGGAGGTTCTTGTGCATCTTGCGCTTGGTCGCGGCGCAGAACACAGACCACCGCACGTAGGCCTTCACCATCCACGGGAAGTGGTAGTGGAGCGACGTGACCTGCGAGTCGGGGCACGGGTTGGCGAAGTCGATCGGGTGCCACACGCCGTCCTTGCGGAGCGCCTCGCACGAGTTGAACTCCCACCCGAAGAACGCGTTGATGGTGAGGGTGACCTTGCGGAGGTGCTCCTCCTCCGCGGCGGTGATGAAGTCTTTCTTCGTGGTGTAGCGGTCGTGGAGCGGCGCGTCGGGGTTGTAGAGCACGCAGTGAGTCTGCGGGCCGAAGCCGATGCAGCGCACGAAGCGATCGAAGTCGTTCACCGCCGCCTGCACGTGCATGACCGACTTGCCGCTCTCCTCGTAGGCCGCCGCCATGGCGGCCGCGTCCGCCACTCGGGTGACCGCGCGCCAGCCCCCGCCGTCGTAGGGCTTCATGAACATGGGCCAGCCCATGCGGTTTCCGAGGCGGGTCACGTCGAAGAGCTTCGCGTACCTCGTGAGCGTGGGCTTGAGGTCGGGGTTGCCCGGCTCGTAGCTCTTCGGCGGGATCATCCAGGTCTCGGGGATGGGCATCCCGAGCTTCATCATGGCGCAGTAGCTCGTGTGCTTCTCGTTCGACTGCACGCTCCACGGGTTGTTGAACACGTAGAGGTCATTCATCACGATGGACTTCTTTATCCACTCGCGGCTCGTGTGGTACCAGTGCGTGAGCCTGTCGATGACGAGGTCGTATTTGCACGACTGCCGCAGATCGTACGGCTCGATGGTGACGCGCTCGACCTCGAAGCGGACGCTATCGTCGCCGATGGGGAGGCGGAGATCGAGCCGCTCCATGAGCGCCTCGTAGCAGAGCGGCCAGCAGATGTCCGCGCCGAGGGAGAGACCGATGTGCCTTGTCAGATCTGCCATTGTGGACTCACTCGTAAATGAACATCAGCGGCCCCGGGAAGAGCCAGGAGAGCCCCTCCCGGAGTCGATCTCGCCAGTTTTCCCAGTTGTGGCCGTCGCGTGACTCGACGAACTTCACCTGCATGCCGGTCGCGTCGAGCAGGGGCGCGAGCGACCGGTTCTCGTAGATGAGCGACTCGTACACGCCGCAGCTCATGAACACGCGCTCGCTCACCGCCGTGGGGTTTCGGCGGTACTCGTTCATGAACTCGACGATGCGGTCGAACAGCGGCCCGCGCCGGTTGCTCTTGCCGATGTCGGTGAAGGCGAACGACCCCGACTGGAGGAGCAGCCGGCCCCACACGTTGGGGTAGCGGCACGCGGTGGAGAGCGCCGCTGCCGCGCCAAAGCTCGCGCCCATGAGGCAGCGAGCCTGGGGCTTGTCGAGCAGCGGCAGGCGCCGCGTGAGGTCTCGGAGCAGCTCCTCGGTGAGGAAGCGCGCGTGGGTCTCGTCGTTCGCGTACTCGCGCAGGCGGTCGGGCGAGTCGGTGAACGCCACGATCACGTCGGGAATCTCGAGCTGGTGGATCAGGTTGTCGAGCACCGTCTTCATGCGCGCGTAGTTCAGGTAGTCGGCGCCGTCGTGCACGACGAGCAGCGGGTAGAGGCGCGTGCGCCGAAACCTGGCGGGCAGGTATATGTGCCCCGCCCGCCAGCCGCCGAGGGCGCGGCTCTTGAACCGGAACGGCTCGAGGCGCCCGGGGCGCGCCTCCGGGTCGTCCTGGGTGAACAGCGGGACCTCGTAGCCCTCGCTGTGCATGACCGAGTTGGCCCCGAACGGGTCCCGCGCGCGGTTCGGGTTTCGCGGGTCTTCGATCCACTGGCTGCCGCCGTGGTGGTGCACCTCGAGCTTGTACTCGACCCGCGATTTCGGCGGAATGTCGAGGGTGAGGTGCCAGAGGTCGGTGTTCGGGATACGCGCGAGGGAGTTCGAAGACTCGAGGCCGAAGATCCAGTGCCGCAGGCTCACGCCTTCGGCCTCGCCGCGGTAGACGAACGTGACGCTCGTGCCCTCGACCAGCGGGAACGCCCTCCCCTCGAGGAAGGCGTCGACCTTCTCGCCGTTCGCGTGGCCGTCGAGGAGCGCCGAGATGGCGAGGACGCTATTCAAGCCATGCACGCCGTGCGGACTCATTCGGCCTCCTCAATCGTGGGGCTGGTGAGCAGGCTCACGGGGGCGGGCTCGCGCTCGCTCCTCGGCGCGTCGCCACGCGGCGGCGGCAGAGGGCGACCGAGCGGGCGGTGGGCGCCGGGCTCCGTGAGCTCGAAGATCCCGTGGGCGTCTCGCGGCGCGCCGTCGCGCCACGTGACCCACGAGCGCGCGGGGAGCCCGACGCAAAGCGCCGGGGCGAAGCGGCTGGCCATGAGCCCCATGCGCTCGGTGTCCTCCAGGCGAAGGCGGAACTCCGGCTGCGGGAGCACGACCACGCGCTTGGCGAGGCCGAGGCCAGGCTCGAGCACCTCGGCGGCGCCAGGCCCCTGCGGCGGCGAGTCGTGAAAGAGCACGACGCGGTCGCTGAGCGCCATGGCGCCTGCGCACCACGCGAACACGACCTTGTCGGCCATCAGGTCTTGAATTCCAAACAGCGCGAGGCGGTTGAGGAGCGACGCGACGTGCCCGCCGGCGATCGCGATGGCCGAGCAGTCGGCCACGATGTCGGCGATCTCGGCGCGCTCCTTGGCGACCACGGCCCGCTCGAGCGGGCGCCAGCGCTCCTCGAAGGTGCTGCGATCGCGGGCGCAGCGCGCGAGGTGGAGCGTGTCGAGCTCGCGGATCGCGTCGAGCGACGCGCGCTCCTCGTCCTCGAGGATGGGCTTGGGCGCGAGGCGGTTCTTCAGCACCTGCTCGGCGTCGAGGAGGTGCTCGAGCCGAATACGGTAGAAGTCTTGGCGGTGGCGCAGCAGCGACTGGCGCTCGCGGTGGGCCTCGTGGAACACCGGATCGCTCGCGAACACCCGCTCGGCGCGCGCGTGGAGGCGGAGGTTCACCGCGCCGCCCTCGCAGTGGTCGCAGAGGTCGGCGTCGTCGTCCTCGCGCTCCTGCCAGCCCGCGGTCACGGTCGCGATCTTGCCCTGGACGCCGAGCTCCGCCATCGCGTCACGCAGGGTCGGGTCGAAGCGCTGCGCGCCGAGGAGCACGAGCGCGCGCGGGCCCCGCGCCGCGGGCGCGCTGGCAGAGCTGGAGGGGCTGGGCGGGCGCTCGGTCTTGCGCTCGGCCTTGCGCGGCGCCTCGGCGGCGGCGCGCATCTTCGTGCTGCGGCGCGCGGTCATCCGGCGCGGACCTTCAAGGTCTGGCCCACGACGTCGAGCATGGCGCGGCAGTCGTCGTAGTCTTGGGCGCGCAGGCGCAGCCACGCGTTGGCCATGTAGCCCGCCTCGACGGGCTGAGTGGGCGTGCCGGGCGGCGGCAGGTAGCGATCGATGAGCTGCGCGCCGAAGCGCCGCTCGATCTCCTCGAGGCCGTCGTAGCCGGTGATGTGGCCGTCGCGCTCGGGGCGCAGCGCGATGATGCCCGCGGAGTAGCGCCGCGAGAGGCGCTGGCTGGTCTTGCCGTGCACCACGGCCATGGCCCACTCGCGGTAGATGTCGATGTCGTTGCCTGCGGCGTAGAGGTCCCACGCGCGCACGCCCGGCGGCCGGCAGCCGATCTCGTTGAACTTGAGGCCCTTGGGCCCGAAGAACCACTCCATGTGGGTGGCCGAGGTGGTGATGCCGAGCACCTCGATGACCTTCTTGCCGAGCGCGCGCACCTCGGCGTAGGCCGGCGACGTGTCGATGCGGTTCGTGGCGATGAACTGCGGCGAGATCCAGCGCGTGCGCATCGCCTCGAGCACGTTCGGAAAGTAGTGGCAGACGAAGTCGTGCGCGACGCGGCCGTCGATGGTGATGGTGTCGTAGAAGCCCTCGTGGCCCTCGATGAACTCCTCGACCGCCACGCTGCGCCCCTGGCCGACGCCGAACGCGGCCATGGCCTCCTCGAGCTCGGACGCCGAGGTGACGCGGCGGGTGCCCGAGGCGCCGGCGCCGTCGCGCGGCTTGACGATGACAGGCATCCCGATGCGCTTGGCGAAGTCGCGGATCTCTGCGGGATCGCCGCTGCCGATCGACTGCGCGCACGGCACACCAGCGCGCACGAGGGCCTCCTTCATGGAGGGCTTGTCGCGGCACAGGAACGTGGTCTTCACGCTCGTGCCCTCGATGCCGCAGCGCTCGCGCACCTTGGCGGCCGTCATGACGTGCGCCTCGATCACCGCCTCGAGGCGCTCGACCCGGACGCGGCCCTGGAGCCACCGGACGACCTTCTCGACCTCGGCCTCGTTCGTGACGTTGCCGACCTGCTCGTAGTGGGCGAGCCACCGCTGCAGGTCGGGGTCGAGCGACGACTTCGGCCGCTCGCCGATGCCGGTCACGCGCGCGCCGACGGCGTGCAGGGCGCGCACGAACTCGCGCTGGTTTTGGGGGAAACACGGCTCGAGAAAGACGACGTCCACGCCCTCGCTATATACCAAACCCACGCGGGAAGGACGGGAGAGCCACCGCCGGGAGAAACTACCGCCGCTCCTGCGCGTGCGCCGGCACGTGCGCCAGGGTAGGCGAACGTGGGTGCGCCCCGGCTTCAGGCGTCGGCGGCGGCGCGCCCGGCGGCCGGCGGCTCCTCTCCGAGGACGCGCTCGATCTCCTTCACGGTCTCGAGGTCATCGCCGACCATGTCCTTCATCGAGAGCAAGCGCCGCACGACCACCCGGGCGATGCGCTCTTCGATCGTCTCGTCGGCGTACGTCCAGTACACCTGCGCGAAGCGCCCGTCGCGGTGGCAGCGCCCCTCGATCTGCGCCATCTGGATCGCCGACCACCGCAGGTCGTGGATGACCTCGGAGCGGGGCACGTGGTTGTGCTCGCCCTCGTGCAGCGAGATGCCCTCCTCGACGGTGAAGAGCACCACCTTCGCCTCGCCCCGCTGGAAGCGGAGGCGCTCCTCCTCGCGCTCGCGCGCCGGGAGCTTGCCGTGGATGAGCGCGACCCCGGCGGGCGCGAGCTCCTCGCGGAGGTGCTCGAGGGTCTCCATGAAGGCGACCGAGATGGCGACCTGGTGGCCGTTGTCGAGGAGCTCCCGCGCGAGCTCGGCGGTGCCCGGCACGCGGATGAGCGAGCCCTTCTGGCGGAAGCGCAAGGCCGCGGCGAAGGCCGAGCGGGGATCGCGCCCGCGCGGCGCGAGCTCGAGCTCGCGACGGAACGCGGTCCACGCTTCCGTGTAGAGTGCACGCGCTTCGGGCTCGAGGCCGATGGGGGCGAGGATGCGCTGCAGCTCGGGCCAGCCGGCGATGTCCTCGGGCCTCCGCCGGAGCCCCGCGGGGGGCGCGCCGCCCGGGCGCCCCTCGAAGAGCAGCGCGCGCACCTTGGCCGTGTCGGCCGCGTCTCCGCGCCACTCCCACCTCCCGAACGCGCCCCGGCCGAGCCCGAGGCCCTGGCTCGTGCACCACGCCTCGAAGTCCTTGAGGTCGGCGGCGCGCGCCCCGGTGACGCTCGCGAGCAGCGGCGCGAGGTACGAGAGCTCGAGCGGGTTCTGCCCCGCGGTGGCGGAGAGCCAGAGGCAGAACGAGGCCTTCGCGGTGAGCTTCGCGGCGAGCTTCGACCGGGCCGACGTGGGGTTCTTGCACTTGTGGCTCTCGTCCCAGACGATGACGTCGAGCTCGGCCGCCGTGCCCTTCCGCGCGAGCCCCTTCTTGCTCTTGATCGCGCGGCGCGCGCTCGCCGTCACCTCGAAGAGCTTGCCCAAGCGCTCGTAGTTCATGACGACGATGTCGTGCCCGAGGTCGCCGGCGGCCTCGATCGTGCGACGCCAGTGCGCGAGCACCGCGAGCGGCGCGACGATGAGGATCCGGGCGGGGCGCGCGGGCGACGCGGGATAGAGCCGGCGGATCGCCTCCCACGCGCTGATGGTCTTCCCGAGGCCGACGTCGTCGGCGAGCAAGAAGCCGGGCCGCCCGGCGCGGTGCGCCGCCAGCACGTGCTCTATCGCCTGCTCCTGGTGCGGTCGGGGCACGAGCCCGCCCGAAGGGCGCTTCGCCGCTGGCGGGGGCGTGAAGCCCGCCTCGTCGTCGAGCTCGCGCTGGACGTGCGCCTCCCAGGAGTAGGGCGTGGGCGCGAACGGCGCGAGGCCCGCCGGGAGCTCGGCGCCGCGGAAGACGAAGACGCCGCGATCGGCGCTCCAGCGGGCGCCGCACGCCGCGGCGACGCCGCGCATGGCGAAGGGCACGTCGAGGGCGAGCGCGCGGGGCTCGACGGAGCCACGCGCCGCCTTCGTGGTGGTCGCGGTCGGGGCGGCGCTGGCCTTCTTCTTCGGGGCGCCGACGGCGCGCTTCGTGCGAACGATGGACATCGGACCGTGGCTACACCGGTACCACCGCTGCCACGCGCGGGCGCCCGCTTTTTCAGACCGGCCGGGGGCGCCACAGCGCGCCCTGCGCGGGATCGGAGCCCTCGGCCGCGCGCGCGGAGCTTCGCGCGGGAGACCGGCACCCACGGGACTAGCAGATCGTAGGTCCCGGAATCGAACCGAGGCTCACACCACCGACCCTCTCGGGCGCCACACCAGTGGCCTTTTTCGTGGTCCCTACGAGCCCAACTGACATGCACCCTCCGCGCCAGGTCGCGGCCCTCGTGCAAGTGCCTGACTTTGCTCGCCGGGGGGCGGCGGAGCATGGGCCCAGCGTCACCCCCCCTGACAGCCGAGTCGCGTCAGGCGCGGCCACGACTCTCGGCCCGAACGCGCACTCGCCCTCGCGGCGCGGGAGCGCACCCCGCGGGGCGCAGGCCTCCCTCGCCCGAGTCACATCGCCGCTTCGACGTCCGGCAGCACCGTCCTCGACTTCGAGAGCACCATGCCGATGTTGGCCGAGCCTCGGCAGACGAAGACCGTGGCCTGGTTCTTGTGCTTCTTTCCACGCAGGAACACGTGGATGAGGTTGTCGCTGAAGACGATGATCTCCTTGAAGTAGTGGTTACCGTCCTCGGCCTGCCCGCGCGACTTCCGGAACATCGACTCGATGGCGGTGACGCTGGGGCCCTGGAAGAGATCGGCGGTCGCGGCGGCGACGAGGTCGAGCACGGCCTGGGGGTGCGAGTCGACGGTCTTCACGCCGAGGAGCATGCCCGTAGTCATGTCGACGTAGCCGACGGCTACGCACTCAGGAACAACGGATTGGGCGCGAGCGATGACGGTGTCCAGGGACATAGATATTTGCCTTTCGATTCGATGCACACGTGCGGATTGGTTTTGTCTCGTGGTCGCTTCGTATTCGGGTCGACGACTCGTGCGACGTCGGCGTCCAGCCGGGCGCGGGTGTTACCGGGCGCGGGGCGACTCCGGTCGCTCCGAGCGTCGCGCCTCGTCGAGGCGTGCACTGCCCATCAGCGGGTCCCGCCCGTGGGAGCACGTCGTGCGCCGCTCTTGGGGAGTGGGCCGACCTTCGCTTCTGTTCTGCGGTCGCGTCGGGTCAGACAGGCCATGGCGTCGGTCAAGCGGCTATGCAACACCCGCACCATCCAACCATTTCCTACCTTTTTCGCGCACCGGAGGCGGCAAGCTCATCCCATTCATGGACGGGCGCTGTCCAATCGCTGGACCGGGACGACGAGAATCCACACGATGGACGCGCTAGGCCGCGCGAGACGGCGCGCGACCCGACCGAGCCGGCCGGGAGGGAGCCGACGCCTCGACGTCTTGGCGGCGAAGAGCGTGACTCCCACGAACCTCGAGCGCGTCTTCGACGCGGCGACCGGGGCTCCGGCTCGCTCAACGCGGCTCAACGCGGCTCAACGCGGCTGGGCGGCGTTCCCCAGCTCGATCAGAAACGCGAGCTGCGCCTCCGACTGAACCCACGCGGGGTTGATATTTCGCGCTTCGGCGAGCGCCGAGACGGCCTCCTGCCCGGAGAGGATGTTCATCGCGACGAGCATGGTGCCCGTACGCCCGAGGCCCGCTCGGCAGTGGAAGCCGACGACGCGCCCCTCGTTCGTCCACGCGGCGACGCGCGCGTGGAGGCTCCGCGTGTCGTCGATGGTGGGAGCCCGCATGTCCACGATAGGAAAGTGGTGGACGCGGAGGCCGTAGCCCGCTGCGAGGTCGGCGCGCACCGTGGGCTGCTCTTCGAGCGTCACGAGATCCGTCACGCCGAGCCCCTCGAGCTGACCGAGCTCGACGCCAACGTCTTCGAGGAGGCCAGGTCGAGCCATCCCGGCGAGCTTCCCCTTCGCCAGCCAGAAGAAACCGGTCGGCGCACCCTTGACGGGTGCCGCACGGAGGGCGACCACGGCGCGCGGCGGGAGCGGCGAAGCGGTCACACCCTCGTCGAGCATTTCGGCCTCCGCCATGGGGCCCGGCACCGCGCAGCCGCCCGTCTCCGCGAACGTCCGGCCTTCCTGGCTTCGCGCCGCCGTGAAGAACTCCTCGGTCGGCGTACACTCGATGACGCGGCCGCCGGCGAAGAGCGCCACCTGCGTGGACGCCGCGCGCGCGTGGCCGCGATGGTGCGTGACGAAGAGCACGGTCCGATCTCGCGCCAGCGCGCGGAGGGCCGCGATCACCCGAGCGGCGCCGGGCTCCTCGAGATCCGCGGTGATCTCGTCGACGAGCAAGAGCGTGGCGTCCTGGCACGACGCGCACGCGAGCGCCAGGAGCCGCTGCTCGACGAGGGGGAGCGCGACGGCCTGCGAGTCGAGCTGCGAACGCGGGAGCTCGACGCCGACGGCCGCGAGCGCGCGCTCGATGACGGCGTTCTGCTCGAGCGTGGTGAGGGATGACCGCCTCGGCAACGACGAGGCGACGTTCTCCCGCACCGTCGAGATCAGGAGCTTCGCCTTCTGGGCGACGATGTACGGCCGAGGAGCCTCGCCGAGCGTCGCTCCGGCGTACTTCGCGACGCCCCACATGCGGATGATGGGCTGCGCGTCGTTGAGGCCGGCGATCGTTCGAAGGAAGGTCGACTTCCCGCTCCCCCCCGGTCCCATGACCGCGGTGATCCCGGGACCACGGAGGCACAGGGTGACGTCCGCGAGGACGACCTTCTGACCGAACGCGACGCCGAAGCCATCGAGCTCGAGGACGGGGCTCTCGACCGTCATGTCGAGGCGCGTCCTCCCGCCGGCCTCGCAACGCGCGGGGCGGCGAATCGAAGGTCGGGCTCGCGCTCGGAACGCGAGACCCGAAGCGCCGCGCGGAGGGAAGCGCGCTCCCGGCCGGCGCGGATCTTCGGCCTCCTCGCGAACCTAGGGCTCGCGAACTGCGAATTGGAGCAGCCAGACAGAACAGCGCGACTCAAGGCGTCCCACGGTAACGGATGGACGACGCGAAAGACAACTGGCTCGAAGCCATCTCTTCCGGCAATGTCATCGCGCGCCGGTCGCTGCTCTGACCACTGCACGCTTCGTCAGCCTACCGACAAAGCACGGGGACGCTCCTGGACCCGGAGCGAGGCGCGATGCTACCCTCGGTAAACCAAGTCAGAGGCAAGGCTAGCCGCCGGGCGTCGATGAGGAGGGAACCACAGTGCCGCATTCGTCGAGGTCGACCCCTGTCGGGTCGCAATCCGCGCCCCCGTCGTCGCAACCCGCGCCCCCGTCGTCGCAACCCGCGCCCCCGTCGTCGCAACCCGCGCCTCACGTCCTCTGCCAGTGGCTCTCACGCATGGAAGCTCTCGTCGGGAGCGAGACGGGTGAGCTCGCGATTCTCGCCGATGACGGCCTGATCGGCACCGTCTACATCGAACAAGGCGAGATTTGCTGGGCCGTCGATCGCCGCTCATCGGTCACGCTCGCGCAGCGCCTCTGCGCGCGCTCGGACGTCCCGGTGGAGCGTCTCCGGGAGACGGTCGACGAGTGCCTGCGAACGAAGGAGCCGCTGGGGGAGACGCTGGTCGCACGCGGCCTCGTCAGCGCGGAGGCGCTGCGGGAGGTCCTGTTCGAACACACCAGCGACGCGCTCTGCCGTGTCTCGTTTGCCGCGCGCGAGCTCCGCTTCAACCCGCGCGCGCGCAGCTACGACCCCAGGTTTCGTTTCTCCGGCGTGGACCTGGTCACGCATGTGGCGCGCCGATGGTCTCCGGTGTGGGCGTCCCACGCCGAGGCGGTCCTCGCGGCGGCATGCGGGGACTACGCGTCAGGGTTCGGGTTCGTCCGCGAGTTCGGAAAGCCCGGGCTGCTCGTCGCGCACGTGAGAGGCACCGGGCTCCCCGTCACGGGACTGCCGGCCCTCTACGAGGACGCGGCCCACGTCGAGGTCTCGTGCCAGCGCGCCTTCATGCGATATCGTTCCGTCCTCTTCGTCAACGAGGAGCACTCCGGAACGGTCGTTTGGCGCGATGGCCCGGTGCTCTTCGTGGGCAGGACGAGCGGCGCTGCGCATCTCGCGCGCATGGTGGCGTACCTGCGCGAACATCAGCCGCCGAGCCAAACCAGCTCCATCGGCCTCGGCGGAACGACGTAGCCGCACCGACCACGCGAACGGACCGCCCGGGCCGAGGTCTCGTCACTCCGAGGGCTCGCCCTCCGCCGCCGGGGGAGCCTCGAAGCCTATGCGGTTGTGGCTCCCGTCGCAGAGTGGCTTGTTGCTCGAGGCCCCGCACCGGCACAGGTAGAGCTTCGTACCTTCGGGGCGCTTCATGGGGCGCCCGTCGAGCCCCTCTATCTCTACGGGGTTGTCCCCGACTTCGACGACGAGCGGCCCGCGGCTCCTCGGACAGATGCGGATCGTCACGCGGCCCCTCCCTTCGCGGGCGTGCACCCGGCGCACGCCACTTTTCCGGTTCGCACGTGATAAGAGACCTCTTCCCCACTCGGGACGACCTCTCCGCAGCTGTCGCATAGACCACCACTCGAGAGCACCAACGTCTCGTAGCCCTCGAGGGGGAGTATCTTCCCGCCGCGCATGAGCGCTCGCGGGGAGGCCTTCACGATGTGATGCCGAAAGCACTCTTCGACCTCTCGCCACTCTGCCCGCGCGCCCTCTTCGAGCCCGAGCTCCTCGAGGGTCCGCATCATGAGCTCCTCGCGATAGTCGAAGAGGGCGTCGTCGATGACCATCCAGTGGTGAGCGTTGCGGGGCCGGTCCCCGAAGAAGAGCTTCTCGCCCGAGAAGATCTGCGCCAAGAAAGCGTATTGATGATCGATGGCCCACTCCACCGACGTCCTTTCGAAGAACGGCATCAACCGGTCGTCGCGGTACACCTTGGCGTAGAACGCCTCGAGGATCTTCCTGAGGAGCGCGCCACGTTCGAGGCGGTCCCACAGCTCGGGGTGTGGCTCAAGGGCACGCTTCCTCGACCCACGCGGACCGAGGGACGACACTTCGCTCATCGGAGACTCCTTCGTAAGAAGAGTTCGGAGATTGAACTCGAGCGTACACTTCCGCGCGAGTGCCGGGTAGTTTTTTCGGGAGCGTCGCTGGGGATCTTGGCCAGTCCCCGGCCCCCCCAGCCGACTGGAGGCGCGGCGCGGCGGGGACTGCAGCTCTCCGCGCACCGCCACGCGCGGGGAGCGCGGTGTCCGTTGGAGCGTGTATCCTGCATCTACGAGGCGAGGGACGAACATGTGGGTTCGCGGAGAGCTTGAGCGCGCGGTCGACCTCCACCGGCGCGGCTACGCGCTGCTGCGCTGGCTGGAGGAGGCCTTCCAGAAGGGGTTCATCGCGCCGGAGGCGGCGCACGGCTACGCCACGGTCGAGGCCTCGGCGTACGCCTGGCTCGAGCAGCACTATGACAACCTCCCCGCCGCGGCGCGGCCCGCGCGCGAAGACCTCGGGGCGTTCAGCCGGTTCTTCACGACCTACCTCGTCGCCTCGTTCGATCTGGAGCTTCGTCCCGGCGAGCAGCTGTACTCGCCGAGGGCCCACTGCTTCTGCCCGCAGTGCAGCTGGCTCGTGCGGGCGCCGCACTGGCGGCCCAAGAAGGTGGGGACGAGCGACAAGCGGGCGGCGGAGCGGCTGCGTCGCGCCTTCGTTCAACGCCTCGCGGGCGCGCGGGGCGGCCCCGTGGACGAGGCGCACGTCGTCGCGCTGTTGCGCGAGCCCGGCCTGCGCGAGGCGATCTCCCTGTGCGCGTACGCGAGCGACCTGCTCTCTCGGCTCGACGGGCACGCCGAGGGGGCCGCGTCGCTCGCGCTCTGGCGGAGCTTCGCGTGGACGCCCGAGGGCTCGCCGCGGCGCGGCTTCGTGCTCACGGCGGGCGCCATCCTCGAGGCCGAGGCGGCGCTCGTGGCGGCGCTCGCGCGGCTCGCTCAGAACACGCCGCCGACCCCGCCACCGTAGACCCCCGGCCCCACGACCGGGCGCACCGCGGGCGCCCGCGCGAGGGTCTTCGCGAAGAACCCGGTGGGCTCGGTCGTGTGCCAGAGGAGCCCGACGCCGATCGCGAGGAGCCCGACGCCTCCCACCACCAGGCCCGTGACCGCCTTGTCGCGCGCGGCGAGCGCGGCTTGCGTGGCGGGGTGCGTCCGTTCGCGCGCGGCCTGCTCGGAGATCGCGAAGCGCGGGTCCTGCGTGGGGCGCCCAGGATCGCCGCCGACGTTCGCCACGCACGCGCCGCCGAAGGTCGCGCAGCGCTGCGTCACCGTCTCGCCCCCCACGAGCTGCGGGTTGCCCGCGGCGTCGCGCGCGATCACGCCGTCGTTGCTGGCGAGGCCAACCGGGAAGAGCACCGCGCCGACCAGCGCGCCCGCGACCCCCACGCCGACGACCACCCACGGCGTCGTGGAGTGGCCTCGCCGCTCGAGCTTCGGGCCCGGGGCAGGAGGCGCGACGGGCGGCGGCCGGGAGCGCTCCACCTCGGCGCGGCGCTGCGCGTCGACGCGCCGCTCGAGGTTCGTGATCTTGCCGAGCACGAGCTCCCGGTCCTCCGCGCTCGGCTCGCGCTGCACGTAGAGCCGCAGCGCCACGAGCGCGCTCGCGTAGTCGCCCTGCTTCTCGTACGCGCTCGCGAGGATGGGCAGGAGGCCGTGCCGGCGGCAGTCGCTCGTGTACGACTCGTGGAAGCGCGCCACGGCGAGCTCGTAGTCGGCCACGTCGTAGGCGGCCTTGGCGGCGACGAACGACGCGCGCGCGCCCGCC
>DAORJJ010000020.1:0-27014 GCA_035439005.1 Polyangiaceae bacterium
CGTCGACCCCGTGGGAGCCGGCGTGGGCGTGCCCCCGTCCTCGGAGGGAACGCCCCCGTCGACGGGCGGCGGCGGCGGGGCGGCGCCCACAGCCTGTACCGCGGCGAGCGCATTGAGCTTTCCCGCCCCCCAGTTCGTGTTCGGCGCCGCCGGGCCAGGGGGCGCGACCGCCGTAGAAGCGAGGATGCGCTTCACCTCCTCGACCGTGAGGCGAGGGTTGCGTTGCAGCATGAGCGCCACCGCGCCGGCGACCGTCGGGCTCGCCATGCTCGTGCCCTCCGAGAGGAACACGCCGTTCGGCGACGCCTTCAAGATCCGGTTCGCGTCGACCGTGCCGCGGGAGTTGAGCGCGGAGGCGATGAGCTCGCCGGGGGCCGCGATCTCGGGCTTCTGCGTGACGACGGTGGTCCTTCGCGCGGGGCCGCGGCTCGAGAAGCCGCTGAGCGCGCCGATCACGACCTGCTTGCCGTCGTTGTCCTGCTGGGTCTGCGCGGGGCCGCCGCCCACGGGGGTCCACTCGTTGCGCGTGACATACGAGCCGACGGCGATGACCTTGCTGGCGATCGCGGGGAAGCCGATCGTCATCGTGTGGTCGACGGCGAGCCCGGCGCCGAGGTTCGCCTGGAGGAAGCCGCTCTGGCTCGTCGTGTCCACGAACGCGTCGAACTTGCCCGCGCCGGTGACCTCGAGGATCCACTGGACGCCGTTCAGCTCTTGCATGTCGCTGTTGCCGTCGCCGATGACCACCTGCGCGCCGCGCGCGCCCGACGGCAGCTCGCCGCCCGCCCCGGCCACAGGCCCGACCGTGAGCGCGCCGACCGTGAGCATGGTGGCCGCGAGCGGCTGGGTGCGGGTGATGGGCGCCGTGAACGCGGTGGTGCCGCCGGCGTCGATCGCGCCGATGCGGATCGAGAGATCCGCTGGCGCGTCGTACCAGAAGTAGAGCTCGCCTACGCCCTTGGCCCCGACCACGAAGCGCGCGGTGCTCGGCGCGGCGGTGGAGGTGCCGCTCGCGTGGACGAAGACCGCGCCGCCGCCGGGGCCGGCGCTGGTGGAGCCCTGCCCCTCGTTGCCGGCCGCCGCCACGATGATCTTGCCGGGGCCCGTGAGGTTGTCGAGGCACTGGTCGGCGAGCGACGTGCCGTCGTGGGGGCCGGAGTGCTCGCCGAGGCTCATGTTGATGACCGCGGGCTTGTTGGCGGCGGCGGCGACCTTGAAGATGTACGCCGCGCCGTCGCAGATGGCCGTCGTCAGCGCGTCGTTCTCGCTCGCGGCGCCCGGCGCGCTCCCGAGGTGAACGAAGGCGATGTCGGCCTCGGGCGCCATGCCGAGGAACGGCGTGCCCGCGATCGGGCCGCCCGCCGCGATGCCCGCGACGTGCGTGCCGTGGGTGCCGGTGTCGGAGTGCCCGCACGTGTTGCCGGCGAGCGCGGCCGCGTTGCACTCGGCGCCGTAGGTGTAGCCCGCAGGCGGCGTGCCCATCGCGCCCTGGTCCCAGAGCCCAACGACGCGCGTCGCACCGCCCGCCTTCTTGAAGGCCTCGTGCCCGAGATCGAGGCCGTAGTCGATCACGCCGACGACCACCCCAGCGCCCTTGTAGGGCATGCCGGCCGCGCCGGCGTGGACCTGATCGGCCTTCGTCTCCGGGAGGAGCTTGTCGAGGCGGCGCGTGACGTGGTGCGCGGCCTCGAGGCGGACGACGGTCGGGCTCTGCGCCATCGCCGCGATCGAGGCGAGCGGCATGCGGACGGTGAGGATGTCGCCCGAGACGGTGCCGACGCTCCCGCCGAGGCGCGCGATCTCCTGCCGCGTCTGGGCGACGTCGGTGGTCTTCACGAACATCGCGACCGTCGAGCTGCGGGCGAGGACGAGCTCCGCGCGCACGCCGGGGTCCATCTTCGCGCTCATGACCGACGGACCGGCCGCCGACATGCTCCCGACGAGCAGCGCCATCACCCCGAGCCCGAGTCCAACGAAAGCTCTACGCATTTGCTATCCCTCCGGAAGCGCGATCATTTTGCCGACCGCGAACCTCCAGCGTCGCACGCGCCGCGCGCCCACGACAAGCGCGACCGCGCGATCTCTCGGCGCCTTAAACCACCGGGGCGACCTCGGGTCACGTGGGGTACGGTCGGCGCATATGGCCTCCGCGTTCCTTCCGTTGGTCCACCCCCTCCCCCTCGCGGTCGACGAGACCGTCACGCTCGGCCCCGAGGTCGCGGGCGGCCTCGCGTTCCGCCAGGTGAACCCGAAGGAGGCCTTCACCCTCCGCGACGGAGGCGGGCGCTACTTCCGCGCGAGCCTCCTCGAGCTCGGGGAGCGCTCCGCCAGCGCCCTCGTGTACGAGCGGATGGTCGCGCCGCCCGAGTCGCCGATCGCGCTCACCGTGCTCGTGAGCGTGCTCGCGCGGCAGCGGATGATCTTCGTCTGCCAGAAGGCCGCGGAGCTGGGCGCGGCGCGCCTCGTGCCCGTGTTCACCGAGCACGGCGTGCCCCCCGGCAAGCCGCTCGAGAAGGAGAAGCCGTGGGCGTGGCAGGGCCAAGGGCTCAAGGGCTCACGTCAGTGCCGGCGCGCGAGCGTGATGGAGGTCACCTCGCCGCTGCCCTTCGCCGCCGCGCTGGCGAGCGCGCACTGGCGTGACGCCGACGCTCGCTTCGCCTTGGACGACGCCGGCGCGACCCCCGCGGAGGCGTTCGCCCGCGCCCCGAGCGGGCCGACGCGCGTCGCCCTCTTCGTGGGCCCCGAGGGGGGCTTCTCCGCGGCCGAGCGGGCCGCCCTCCAGGGCCACGCGGTGCGCTTCGGCGGGCGCGTCGTGCGCGCCGAGACGGCGGTGCTGATGGGCCTCACGCTGCTCCAGCAGCGCTTCGGCGATCTCGGCTGAGCCGCGCGGGTTACTTGGCGAGGGCCGCGTCGATCTCGCGCAGCACGGCGGTCTTCGAGAGCCCGTGCTCCTTGTGCGTGATGACCCGGTCTTTGCCGAGGAAGGCGCTCACGGCCGTGTAGTTCGTCACGGCGAGCCGCTGGAAGGCGCGCCCGCCCGGGTCTTCGTACACGCGCACGTTCGCGATGCCCGCGAGCTTGTACGCCTGCTTCCACTGCGCGCAGGTGGTGCCGTTGTCGCTGTAGACGAGCTGCACGACGGCGACGTCCTTGGCGGCGACGGCGGCGGCCACGTCGTCGGTGAAGCCGGCGGTCGCCTGGCAGGTGGGGCAGTGCGTGTGGGCGGCGAAGATCCACGTGGCCTTGGCGCCGCAGACCTCGTCGAGCGTCGCCGCCGCGCCCGTGTCGCAGTCCTTCACGACGAGGTCGCCGAGCGTGTCGCCCACGGCGAAGCCCTTGTTCGTCGCCGACGGGCAGAACGCCGCGCCCCACCCCGCGGGCGCCGGAGGCGTGGCGGGCGGCGCGCTCGCCGGAGGGGCCGGCGGGCTCACCGGGGCGGAGGTGGCGGGCTCGCCGGCGGCGGGCGCGCCCGAGGTGCCGGGAGAGCCGGGAGAGCCGGCGGCGGGCCCCGGCGCAGGATCGGCGGAGGCGCACGCAGCGAGGGCGCTGGCGAGCGCGAGCGAAGCCGCGACGCGCGCGGCACGGACGGAGAACGCGGCGTGGCCCGGCAAGGGGCGAGAGGGAGCAGAGGCGAACATCCCAAGCAGTACGGCGGCGGCCCCCGCGGGTTTCTCAGGTCCTCGTTCTTTTTCTTTCTACGCGCATCGCGCCCCGAAACCGAGGCGCGTGCCTGGCGTATCCCAGAGATGCGCTCCAGGCCCGCCTGCCTCGTCTCCCTCTGCGCGAGCCTCGTGCTCGGGCTCGGCGCTGGGTGCTCCTCCTCCACCGCGCAGCCGGGAGCCAGCGACGCCGACGCGGGCGACGCCGGGCCGCCGCCGTGCCAGCCGCAGCCGGGCGGGCCCACCGCGGCGCCCGCGCAGTGCGTGCGTGAAGTATCGGGAACTGTTCGTGATTTATCGGGCTCTCCGCTCGCTGGGGCGGACCTCACGCTCTGCGGCGTGGTGTGCTTTGGCGGCTCGACCGACCCGTCGGGGGCGTTCCGCATTCGCGTCAACAGCGTGCTGCCCGAGGGCGGCTACGTCGTGTTCGCGCACGGGCGGCCCGACCACACGGGCCTCTTCGTGCGGCTCCCGGCGGGCAGCGCCGGCGCCGTGGCGCTCCCGCAGCCGGTCGAGCTGGCGAAGCTCTCGCTGGGGGCCGCGCTCCCGGCGGACGGCGCGCCCGCGGCGACTGTGCGAGAGGGGGTCGTGACGCTCTCGGTGCAGGCGGGCACCGAGTGGGAGCTGTCCTTCGAGGACGTCGTCGCCGAGGCCGCGGGGCGGCGCCTCCGCTACGCCAAGGTGCCTCTCGACAAAGCGCCGCCGTTCGCAAAGGGCGCGGCGCTGGTCTACGGGCTCGCGCCCTTTCAGGCCAAGCCCTCGAAGCCGGTGGCGCTCACGCTCGACGAGGCGGGCGGCCTGCCGGCGGGCGCCCCGGTGGAGCTCGTGGTGATGAGCGACGACATCCTCACGAACGACAACGAGGGCGGGCTGCCGCGGGTGGCCGCCAGGGGGCGCGTCTCCGCCGACGGGAAGCGCGTCGAGACCGATCCGGGCGAGGGGCTCGACGTGCTGACGTGGGTCGCGGTGCGCCCCGCCGCGCGGTGAGCTCGCGTCTTCTACGCGTCGCCCGACCACCCGCGCGGCACGTACGCGCACGCAGGGTCGGAGGCCGAGAGATCGTGCCCCACGGCCCACGCGCGCGCCCGCGAGCCGCCGCACACGCGCTTGAACGGGCACACGCCGCACTTGCCGGTGAGCTGGCTCGTGTCGCGGAGCTGACGAAAAATGGGGCTCGCGCGGTACACCTCGGCCAGCGCGTCTCGCCGCACGTTCCCCGCGCGCAAAGGCAGGAATCCACTCGGAAAAATGTCACCTCGGTGCGACACGAACACGAAGCCCGTGCCGTCGTTGATGCCGCGCGGCCCGAGGACGTTGCCCTCGGCGTCGACGTCGTGCGACACGCCGACGGCGGAGAGCCGCGCGCGGCGCTCCAGCAGGACGCGCCGGAAGTGCGGGGCGGCGGTGGTCTTCACGTCGAAGCTCGCGCCGTCCGCGAGGCCCGCGAGCTCCTCGAACGCGCGCTCGAGCCGCTCGGCCGAGAGCATGAGCGCGGCGTCGGCGCGGCCCGTGGGCACGACGACGAACACGCTGAGGAGCGTGACGCCCAGGCGCTCCGCGAGCGCGGCCATCTCGCCGAGCCGGTCGACGTTGTGCGGCGCGAGGGTGAGGTTGATCTGCCGCTCGACGCCGAGCGCCCGCGCCTCCTCGAGGATGCGGATCGAGTGGTCGAAGCTCCCCTCGACGCGGCGGAAGCCGTCGTGGGTCGCGGCGTCGGGGCCGTCGACCGAGACGGCGAGGCGCGCCATGCCGGCGGCCTTGAGCTGCTCGAGGAGCGGGCGCTGGAAGAGCTCGGTGCCCGAGGGCGTCACCGCCACGATGAGCCCAGCCTTCGCGCCGTGCTCGACGAGCTCGACGAGATCCGGGCGGCTCGCCGGATCGCCGCCGGTGAACACGACGAGCGGCGTCCCCATGGCCGCGATGTCGTCGAGGAGGCGCTTGCCCTCCGCCGTCGTGAGCTCGAGCGGGTCGCGGTGCTTCACGGCCGACGCGCGGCAGTGCACGCACGCGAGCTCGCACGCCTGCGTGAGCTCCCAGATCGCCAGCATCGGGCGCTCGTCGAAGGGCGTCGGCTGGCTACGCAGGGCGTCTGTGTGCGGTTGAACCATGACCGCCGAAAGCACCCTCCGTGCCACGCGCCAACCTCCCCAGCGCGGGCTCCGCGCGGTGCCGGCGCGCGGCGGGCGGCGCACCCCTTGCGCGCGCGCGCGCTCCTTGCGTGCGCCCTCCGCGCCGTGGACCGGCGTGTCGGGCGGGGGTAGGGTGTCGTCCGTGGGTTGGTCGAGCCGTAGCCTGATGTTCCGCGAGGCCGCGCCGCCCGCGCGCGCGCCGTCCACCTGGACGCTGCGGGTGAGCGTGCTCGACCGCTGCCAGTACCGGTGCCCCTACTGCCGCCCCGGCGCGGTGGCGCCGTACGTCGAGCCGGCCACGCGGCTCACCGCGGACGACTACGCCACGCTCGCGCCGCTCTTCGCCGCCCGCGGCGTCACCAAGGTGCGCTTCACGGGCGGCGAGCCCCTGCTCCGTCGAGACCTCCCGGAGATCGTGTCGGCCTTCCGTCGGGGCGCCCCCGAGGCGACGCTCGCGCTCACGACGAATGGCCAGCACCTCGCCGAGCGGCTCCCCGCCCTGGCCGAGGCCGGCGTGACCCGGGCGACCGTGCACGTCGACAGCCTGCGCCCGGAGCGCTACCGCGCGCTGATGGGCGACGGGGACGTGGACGAGGTGCTCGCGGCCACCCTGGCGGCGCGCGACCTCCTCGAGGAGGTGAAGCTCAACGTCGTGGTCCAGCGGGGTCGCAACGACGACGAGCTCTCCGACTTCCTCGCGTGGTCGAGGGCGACCGGCGTCGAGGTGCGCTTCATCGAGCTCATGAACACGGGGAGCGCCGCCGAGTACACCCGGTCGGTGTTCATGACCGGGCAGGCGATCGCCGAGGCGCTCGCGGCCGCGGGGGGCGCCACGCCGGTGCCGAGGCGCGAGGCGAGCGCGCCGGCCGCGCGGTTTCGCGCCGATGACGGCCTGGAGTTCGGCATCATCGCCTCGGACACCCAGCCGTTCTGTGAGGACTGCAACCGCATACGCCTCAGCGCAGACGGGCGCCTCCTCGGCTGCCTCTATGAGTCCGGCGGGCTCGACCTCCGCGCGGCGCTCGCCGCGCGCGATCGCGCGGAGCTGGCCACGCGGCTCGCGCGCGGCTTCGCCGGAAAGCGCAGCCACCACCCCGACGTCGACGCCGAGCGGGCGCCGTTCAGCATGGCCCAGACAGGCGGCTGAGACGCCTACTCGTTGGGCACGCAGTCGTAGAACTGGCGCCACTCGTCGAGGCGCGGCGAGCCCGCGCCCGTCGTGAAGGTCATATAGACGCGCAGCCACGACCGCGAGCCGACGCCCGCCTCGTCGCGGAGGCTCTGCGAGACCGGCACCGGCTGCGCGAAGGCGTCGACCTCGTTGCGCCAGACCACCGGCCCGAGCAGCGGGCTGTTGACGGGATCCGCGACGCCGACCGCGACGGTCACCGGCGCGGCCGCGGGCCCGGGCGGGAGGGCGGCCTGCGTGTCCGCCGTGGCCGCGCGGAAGTCGATCTTGCCGCCCGCGGGCACGGCCGCGCGCCACTGAAAGAGCTGCCACTTCGGGCCATGGCCGGGCGGGCAGGTGGCGAGGTAGTCGCGGACGATGGTCTGGCCCCCGGGGAACGAGCACGCCGACCGCGCCCGCTCGAAGCCGGCGAGCGAGAGGATGTAGTTGCTGCCCGTGACGTGGCGCTCGGCCTGAAACACGGAGATGGCGTAGGTGTGGCCCACGACGAGGCCGTTGGCGGCGGCGACCGCCGGCGTGAGGGTGACGCTCCCCGCCAGAGGGCCGTGGATGCCGCCGAGGTCCACGACCAGGCGCCCGTTGATGAACACCCACACGTCGTCGTCGCCGGAGAAGTCGAGCTTCTCGCCCCCGGCGAAGGTGAACGGATACCGAAGCTGGCTGGTGAAGTGGAAGTTCTTTCCCGTCGCCGCGTAGTTGCCAAAGCCTCTCCCGGTGAGCGGGAAGAAGCTGGCGTTCGAGTAGCGATACGAGTTGTCGACCTGCTTCGTGAAGGTGAGCTTGTCGTAGATGGTGACGTTGTTCGGCGGGACGTCGTGGTACCACTGTGAGAAGGACGCAGCGCTCGTGATGACGCCGCGGGTCGCCGCGAACTGGGGAGTCCCGTCGGCGCCGAGGAGCGGCTGCACGATGCCTGTCTGCGCGCCGCCATAGCCACCTTCGAAGTCGGGGTTCGTGGCGGGCGTGAAGTCACGATAGATGATGGGCACGTCCAGGGTGGGCGGCAGCCCCGAGTTGATGGTCACGCACGCGGCGCCCGGCTCCACCGTGCACGTCGAGGAGCAGCCGTCGCCGTCGGTGACGTTGCCGTCGTCGCACGCCTCCGAAGGGAACTTGAGCCCGTCGCCGCACACTGCGACGCACTCGCCGCCGCCCGGACAGCTCGCCTCGCGCTGGCAGGTGGGCGAGCACCCGTCGTACGGGATCAAGTTGCCGTCGTCGCACCGCTCGGCGCCCTCGCGCACGCCGTTGCCGCACGTGCTCGCGATGCAAGGCGCGCCGGGCGTGGGGCACTGGAAGCCCGCCTCGATGATGCACAGGCTCGAGCAGCCGTCGCCGTTGTTGGTGTTGCCGTCGTCGCACTCCTCGCCGCCGCCCACCGTGCCGCCGCCGCACGAGTCGAGCACGACGATGCCGCCGCCCGACGAGCCGAAGCCGGGGCCCGGGTTGAACCCGCCCGGAGTGTCGCTCGTGATCTGGCAATACGGGTCGCAGGGGTTGAGCCCGAGGGACCCGCACGTCACCTGGCTGCCTAGGTTGGCGAGGCGCATGCCCCCGGGGGCCTCCGGCGCGGCGGCGAGGGACAGCGGGCGAGCCTTCACCGAGACCTGCCCAGACCCGAGGCACGCCCCCCACGCGCCGCCGTTGCACGTGCGCGTGCCCTTCTCGCACCAGATGAAGTTCTCGTCGCCCTTCACCTCGACGCCACACTCGGTCTCGGCGCCGGGCGAGCAGCCGCACCCCTCGGCCGGCACCGCGCACGCCGGGCCGAAGCCGCGCCCCGAACCGACCCCCGAAGGGAGCGAGGCGTCGCCGCAGGCGGCGGCGACAGCGCCGACGGCCACGAGCACTCCGAGCGACCAGGGGCGCCAGCGACGTTGGGGCATGCCCCCCGCATGCAAACCGCGCGCCCGCATGATTCTGCGGTAATTTTCGCCCTATCGGGCGCCGAAACCCTGAAGTTTTTGCGAGGCGGCGCGAAGTTTTTCGGATCAGCCCCCGAAGGGCAGGAGCCGCTCGGCGAGCGCGGACCGCACGTCTTGATAGCCGAGCTCGCCCCGGGCGGCGCGTTCGACCCACTCCGCGAGCTCGCGCGGCGTGGCGGCCAGGTGTTGCCCCGACGCCGACGCCTGCGCCAGCGTGAGCAGCACGGTCATCGTCCGAGGGGCCGCGAACGCGCGCGGCACCCGCGCGAACGCGTAGAGCAGCGCCGCGGGCCCCTCGAACACGTCCTCGGCGAGCTGCTCGGCGCTCGCGAGCGCGACGCGCACCCCCGCAGGCGACGCCCGCGTAGGCAGCCCGAGCGAGGCGCAGACGGCCGCGTAGCCCTCGAGCACCTCGCCCTCCGAGGGGAACATCAGCGCGCCCCGCGGGCGGCGGCGGGGCCCACCTACCCGCGCTCCGGGGGCGGAGGCCCGTTGGCCGCGCGCGGCGCGGGCGGTCCCGAGACCTCGGCCCGCTCACGCTCCACGAGCTCCTCGAGCTCCGCGCGCTCCGCCGCGGAGAGCCGCGCGAGGCTCGCGAGCAGCCGGCTCGCCAAGCGCTGCGTGTCGTCCTTCATGGCTTCACGATAGCGCGAGTCGCGCGCGACGCGGCGCGCGCGGTGAGCCGCGCGTCGAGCGCGTACGCGAGGCCCACGAAGAAGAGGCCGAGGGGCGCGAGGAAGAAGCGCGAATCCCAGTCGGGGAACGCGAGGAAACGCGCCACCGAGAGCGGCACCATGAGCGCCCCGTAGGCCACCAGCGGCTGGCGGCGCAGCTCTCCGCGAGCGCCGAAGACGAGCCACGCGAGCCCAACGAGCGCGAGCACCTCGCACGTGTAGACCTCGAGCGCCCACGCGCGGACCACGCCGAGGTAGGTCGCGAGCGAGAACGGCGGGTGCACCTCGGCGGGGTACGGCTCGAACCTCACGCGCCGGAAGTGCACGAGGGCCCACCACCCGTAGCCGTCGCGCTCGAGCCAGGCGCGCAGCCCGAGCGCCACAGCCGCGGCCCCGAGCGCCTCGAGCGGGCGGGGCCTCGGCGTGGCGTCGTCGGACGGAGTCATGTGCATCATGCATACAAACACGGCGAGCGACGCCGCGTACATCGCGTTGTCGGTGCGCGCGAAGACGGCGAGCACGAGCACGCCGAGGCCGGCGCGCGGCCGCCCTGCCTGGAGCGCGAGGAGCGTGCCACCCACCACGAGGAGCGCCGAGAGGGGATCGGCCAAGGGCGACGCGGCGAGGTCCGCCAGGTGGAACACTCCCGCGATGAGCGCGAAGCTCGCGAGGCGCAGCCAGGCGCGCGACACCCCGGCGGTGGCGACGAAGAACAGCGCGGCGAGGGCGAGGCTCGAGAGCCACGCGACGGCGTGGAGCGCCCGCGGGACCGAGAGCCCGCACCTCACGAGCGCCCACGCGGCGCGCGTGAACAGCGGCCTGCCGCGGAACCAGCCGAGCTGCTGCCCGAAGGAGCGGTCGTCGCTGGCCATCGCGCGCGCGTAGCTGTCGGGGTAGTCGCGGCCCACCATCCACGCGTAGCGCTCGGGGGTGAGGTGACGCTCGAGATCCGCGAGGGTGCGCGCGCGAGCCTCGCCGTCGGTGCGCGCGTCGTAGCGGTGCACGACCCCGACGTACGCCATGAGGTCGAAGTCTTCTCGGGGCCACGCGATCGCCGCCGCAGCGCCGACGAGCACGGCGAGGGCGACCAGCGCGCGCACGAGGGAGGCCAGCTTGCGCGCCGAGAGCACGCGCCCGTTCTAGACGCTCGGCGCGGCGCCGGAAAGCCCCCGCGCGCGCGCGGCTAAGGCGGAACCCAGCTCCGCCGATCCTGAATCGTCCGAAGGCGACGTGCACACGTTGCGGTCATCGAGCCCGGAAGCCCACGGCTGTCGTGAGAAGCCGAAGGCGGGAGCCGTAGGATTTCGGGCTCGATTCAAGTGAGCACCGGCTTAGCGAAGGCGCGCGCGGCGACCGCGGAGGAGCAGCGCGGCGGCCGGCGACGACGGGTCGAGCCCCCCTGGCGTCAGGAGCCACAGCACGGGGGCCCGTGGGCGCACGTCCACGTGGCTCACGAGCCCGTCGGTGAGGTACACGATGCCGTCGGGCCCGTGCGCGTCAGCGGCGCGGAGGCCCGCGTCCAGCGACGTGCCGCCGCCGCCCGCCAGGTGCGTGAGGCCGCCGCGGAACGGCTCGTCGGAGTGCACCACGGAGTCGCACGCGATCACCCGGAGCTCGGCGCCCGCGCGCGCCAGGTGGCGCAGCTCGTGGCCAAACGAGGCGAGCTCCTCCTCGGTGACGCTCCCCGACGTGTCGACGACGGCGACCAGCCGGCAGCGCCGACGCGACTTCGCGCCGGGCACCGTGCCGTAGCGCTTCGACGGCCGATGGATGGTCGAGACGCGGGTGGTGAGCTCCGACGTGGCGCGGAAGCGGCGCAGGGCGACCCGCCAATCGAGGGCGGCGCCGCGCTCGAGGGACTCGGCGAGCGCGCGGAGCAGCCCGGCCGGCACGCGCCCGTGGGCCTTGCGGCGCGCCTGGTCGTACGCGTCCTCCGCGAGCCGCCGCACGAACGCGCCGCGCAGCGCGCGCTCCGTCGCCGTCCCACCCGCGAAGGTCTCCCACCTGTCGTGCGGACGCCGCCCGCCCGCCCGGTCTTCTTCGCCGTCTTCGCCGTCTTCGCCGTCTTCGCCGTCTTCGCCGTCTTCGCCGTCTTCACCGTCTTCGCCCTCGGTGTCGCCGGCACACGGCGCCTCGGCATCGCGCGGGTCCCCCGCCGCTCGCGCGCCGGTCGCCGCGCCGAGGCCTGCCAGCGCCTCCGGCGCGCGGAGCGGCTCGGGCTCCGACGCGTTGCGCTCCGCGGTCGGAGGCAGGAGCGCGTAGTAGCGCTCCACGCTCGCCTCCCTGGGGAGGTTTGGGAAATGCTCGGGCAGCGGATCGGACGCCCCGCGCTCGCCCGGGTCGAGCAGCGGACCGACCACGAGGTCCGACGCCAGGTCGAACCGCGGCGCGTCCGCGAACTCGGCGCGCCGCAGCGGGTGCTCGAGGAGCAGGTGCAGCAGCTCGTGCTTCATCACGCCGCGCGCCTCCGCGCGTGGCCCGCGCAGCGACGCCTCGCTCACCTCGAGCACGACCTTCGCGCGCGAGGCGACCAGCGTCGTGGCGCCGACCGCGAGCCTCTTCTCGATCCCCGCGAGGGCATGACCAAAAAACGGCGCGCGGAGCACGAGGTCCACCGTCAGCGCCTCGAGCGAGTCGTACGGGGTCGCGTCCTCCGCGTCGTCGTCGCTCGCGCTCACGTGCCGCCCAAGAGGCGCGCGGCGACCTCCGCGTCGGCCATCAGGCGCTTGCCGAGGGCGCTCGCCGAGGCGAGCTCACGCGCGAACACCAGCCGGAGATCCGGCGGCAGGAACGGGGCGAGGAGGAGCGCGCGCAGGTTTCGCTGGGCCAGGGGCGCGCGCGCCCCGCGCACCCCTGCCGAGGCCGCGGCGAGGCGCTGGCAGACGACGAGCAGGGCGTCGAGCTGCTTCTCGCTCCCTGCCACGAGCGCCTCGAGCCGCGGCAGGATCTCCTGCGCGATGTCCTCGGACGCGAGGATCTCGGTGACCGTGGGGAGGGGCGGGCCGGACGTCCGGAGGTACGCGAGGAACGCCGCGGCGGCCTCGCGGTCGAGGCAGGCCTCGGCGAGCGACGCGGTGAGGTGCTCGTCGGCCCGCCAGTCCTGAATGGGGGCGAGGAGCCGGAAGAGCTGAACGAGCGACCGCGGCGTCGTGCGCTCCGAGCCGACGAGCTCGGGGTGCGCGAGGACGAAGCCGACGCCGCGCGGGTCGATCCCGGCGCCGTGCGCCCACGAGGCCCACGCCTTTGCGTCGAACACGAGCGTCGCGTGCACGAGGCGGGTGAGCATCGCGGGGTCGAGCGAGGTGACCGCGTAGTCGCCGCCGTCGGGGTTCGCGGTCGCGGCGAGCTGCCAGCCCCGCGGGAGCGCCCAGCTCATGGTCTCGTGCCGCTGGAGCAGCTGCATGATGCCGCGCAAGATGCGCCCGTCGGCGCGGTTCATGTCGTCGAGCAAGAGCACGCCGGGGCCAGGCTCGGTCGGCACCCACTCGGGGGGCGCGAAGGCGGTCTTGCCGTGCTCATCGATGCGCGGCATCCCGAGCAGATCCCCCATCTCCTCGAACTGCGCGGGCGCCACGTACGCGAAGCGGTAGCCCATCGCGCGCGCCACGGCCTCGACCGACTCGGTCTTGCCGATGCCGTGGGTGCCCCACACGCACACGGGCGTGCGGGGCTCTCCGCGGACCTCGGCCGCCGTGTTCGCGCGGAGCACGTGCTCGAGGAACGCGGCGAGCTCCACCGCGGTCATCCGTGCGCCGAACGTGCCGCCGCTGGCGCGCTGCGCCCGCATGCGTCAGCGGCTCACGTAGAGATCGGGCAGCTTCGCCTGGAGGTCGGCCACCTGCGCGGGGTCGACCTCGGTGCCGTGCAGCGACAGCGACGTGAGCGACGGGATCTCCATGAGCGGCCTGAGGTCGGGCGTGACGCCCATGTAGCTCAGCGAGAGCGACCGCAGGGGCTTGCCCGCGAGCGGCCGCAGGTCGGTGACCTTGCAGCCCCAGAGGTCGAGCGTGACGAGCTTCGTGAGCGGCGCGAGCAGCGAGATGTCCGAGATGTCCGTGAAGCTCAGCGTGAGGTGCTCGAGGTTCACCAGCGTGCTCACCGGCGCCATGTCGCCGGGGAACTGCTGGAGGTGGAGCCCCACGAGCGAGGTCTTCCCCCGCAGCACCTCGATCGACTTCACCTGCGCGCGGTTGACGCTGAGGTACGTGAGCGCGTGCTTCGCCAGGGGCGAGAGGTCGGACACGTCGGTCTCCTCGAGCCCCAACCAGACGAGCTTGGGGAACTGGGCGAGCAGCGTGATGTCCGACAGATTGGAGTAGCTGCCACGGAAATAGAGCCCGTGGATGTTGGAGGCGGCCGGCAAGAGGTGCGCGAGGTCGGTGTCCTTCACCCAGTACTCGATCGAGATCGACTGCGGCAGGGTCGCGAGCTCCGCCACGTTCGCGCTGCTCGTCACGGTGGCGTGCGGGACGCGCAGCTTCTTCAGCGCGCGCAGGCGCGACAGCCCGCGCGGGAAGGTCTTCTTCACCGGCAGGTAGATCTCCTCGTAGTCGCGGAGCACCTCGAAGAGCTCCTCCTCCCGCCCCGCGTAGTGCGGGAACGCGGCGACGAGCGCGGGCTCCACCGTGCCGCCGTAGGGATCCGGGCGCGCGGCGAAGAGGCGGAGGATCGCCATGGTGAAGGCCGCCGGGTCCACGCCGAAGCCGCCGAGCTCCTTCGCGAGCTTCGCGAGCTTGGCGCCGTCGTCGAGCGAGAAGTAGTTGCGCTTGTCGCCGTGGAGGCGCGCGCGGAGCGCCTCTGGGGCGTGCGTGAGCAGGATGGCGCGGCCCTCTTTCCGCACGTCCGCCCCCGACGCGAAGAACGCGACGGCCACCACCTGCGCGAGCAGCGCCCCCTCGAGCGCGCGCGCCTTCGCGAGCGTGAGGCCGAGCACCTGGTTCTTCGCGTCCCCGCCGAAGAGGAGCGCGTCCAGGCTGTCGGCCTCCGTGTGGCTCACCGCGGCCGGCGCGCTCGCCGCGGCCGCCGCCCGGAGGTGGCCCTCGACCAAGACAGGCAGCTTCGACGCGAGCGCCTGCGCGAGCTTGGGCCCAGGCTTCGGGAGCACGAGCACGGCGTCCGCGCCCTTCGCCGCCTTGGCCACCTCGAGGCCGAGCTCCTCGAGGCGCGCCTTGAGGGTCTCCTTGTCGAAGTGGACGGGCGCCCCGAGCACCCACACCTTCGCGCCGGCGCGGACGGCACCGCTCGCGAGCGGGCTCGCGAGCGACTCCTCGAGGAAGAGGGACACCTTCTCGCGGATCGGCTTCTTGCTGTGGTCGAGGAGGCGGAGGTGGACGGACTCGGCCGCGCCCTTGACCGCGTCCTTCCCCGCGAACGCGTACGCCGCGCGGCGGAAGGCCTCGTCGCCGAGCCCGTCATCGCCGATCGCGGCGAGGGTCTTCCAGCGAGGATCGCGGCGATAGGCGCTCCCGTAGTCTTGCACGCGCCACGTCCCGAGGCCGTGGACGAGCGCGCGCTCGAAGAGGGCGTCGGCGTCGAACGTGCAGTACGCGAACTCGACCTCGACCTTGCCGTTGTCCGAGCCGGCGCGAAAGGCGGCCGGGTCGAACTCCTCGATCGTGCAGTGCTCGAAGATGAGCAGCTCGAGCTTGGCCAGCCCGCCAAAGAGCGCGGGGAGCGTCGCGAACTCGACGCCGCGGACGTCGAGGCGCGTCAGCTCGCCCGCGCGTGCCTGCAACGTGGGGAGATCGGCGAGCTTGCGGAGGTCGAGGGAGGTCATCGCGCCCGAGTTTACGCACGCCGCGCCGCGATCTCCCCTGGGAAAGGCAAAGAAGCCCCGCTGGCGCGCAGTTCGCGCGCAGCTGCGCACGCTCTGCGCCGCGCGCCCCCAGTTACGGACCTTCTTATCCGTATTTGCCGCGCCTCGCGCCGGTACGGACCTTGCTCGGCGCGCCGGGATGAACCCTCGGACCTGGATTTGGGCGGCCGCGGCTCTCGTGAGCGTCGGCCTGACCTCCACAGCGCGCGCCGACGAGCCGCCTGCGCCTGCCCCTGCTGCTCCCGCTCCGGCCCCTGCGCCCGCGGCCGAGCCCGCGCCTGCCGCCGCGTCCGCCGCGCCTTCCCCCGCTCCCGCGCCGGCTGCTCCCGCGGCCGAGCCCGCGGCGGCGACCGTAAGCGCTCCCGCATCCGCGACTCTCGCGGCGGCCGAGTCGGCCGACGGGAAGGAGGCGCCCAAGCCTCCGCAGGCGCCCTACTCGCTCCCGTGGGGCATGCGCCCCGCGGTGCTCCCGAACGTCGTGCGCCTCGACTCGAACCTCGCCTTCCAAGACAAGGCCACGACGGTCGCCACGGTGCTCACGGGCGGCTACCAGGTCGGCCACGGGCTGGGCGTGCTCATCCGCATCCCGTACGTGTACAACGCGCCGCAAGCGACGGGGCAGAGCCACTCCCTCGCGAACCCGCTCCTCGGGGCCATCTACTCGCCCAAGATCGCGAAGGACCTGCGGCTCGGCCTCTTCGCCGGCGTCGCGCTCCCGTTCGGCATGGGCGGCGGCAACGACGGCTCGGCGCTGTCGCGGCAGGCCGCGGGCGCGGGCATTTACGGGCGCTCGGCGCTCGACAACGCGCTCTTCGCGGTCAACTACATGACGCCCACGATCGGCGTGGGCTTCGCCTACGTGGCGCACGGGCTGACGGCGCAGGCGGAGGCCACGCTGCTGCAGCTCATTCGCGTGCGCGGCGACAAGTTCGACAAGGACGAGCTGCGCACCAACTCCACGATGGGCCTGCACCTCGGCTACGCGGTGCTGCCGTGGCTCATGCCGAGCGCCGAGCTCCGCTACCAGCACTGGCTGTCGACCCCCACGCCCGTCGCGGCGAACGACGCCCTGCGCCAGCAGCTCACCGCCGCGTTCGGCGTGCGGGCCACGGTGAAGGTCTCGAAGGGCGTCGTGTTCCGGCCAGGCGTCGCCTACTCCCACCCCATCGACGACCCGATGGCGAAGGCGGGCTACCGCACCGTGATCTTCGACTTCCCGTTCCTCTTCCAGTGAGCCGCGCAAGCGGTGCGCAGGTACGAACACGCTGCGCCTAAATTGGACAACAACGTCTAATTTTGGCGCGATTCTGACCGCATCGGCGATGGCTCGAGAGTTGCTCTTCGCGAGACATCGCTGACCCCCGGGGCGACTGCCCCGCACGCCCCTCCGGCCCCTGACCTGAAAGGTCCACCATGCGCTCTCGGCCCCTATTGCCCTTCGCCTTCATGGCGGCCGCGGTTGCCGCCGCGCTCACTCCGAGCTGCGACGAGAAGAAGCCCGACGTCGTCGCAGACGCCGCGCCCCCCGCGTCCTCCTCTGCCACCGCGGACCTCGGCCCGCCCGAGGGTCCGCCCGTCGAGGCGGTCCTCACCGACGCGCCCGACGTCCCTCCCCCCACGGGCCGGAAGAAGCCGGCCAAGGTCGTGGTGCACCTCGAGGTGAAAGAGGTCGAGATGGAGATCTCGGCCGGTGTAAAATACATGTTCTGGACCTTCGGTGGGAAGGTGCCCGGCAAGTTCATCCGCGTGCGCCAGGGTGACTTCGTCGAGTTTCACCTCGCGAACCACCCGTCGAGCAAGATGCCGCACAACATCGACCTCCACGCGGTCACCGGCCCCGGCGGCGGCGCGGCCAGCTCGTTCACGGCGCCCGGGCGCGAGTCGCAGTTCAGCTTCAAGGCGCTGAACCCCGGCCTCTACGTCTACCACTGCGCCACCGCGCCGGTCGGCATGCACGTGGCGAACGGCATGTACGGGCTCATCTATGTGGAGCCGCCCGAGGCGCTCCCGCCGGTCGATCACGAGTACTACGTGATGGAGGGCGACTTCTACACGGTCGGCAAATACCGCGAGAAGGGGCTCCAGCCCTTCGACATGCAGAAGGCGATCGACGAGCACCCGACGTACGTGTTGTTCAACGGCGCCGAGGACTCCCTCGTGGGCCCGAAGGCCCTCAAGGCGAAGACGGGCGAGTCGGTGCGCTTCTTCTTCGGCGTCGGCGGCCCGAACCTCACCTCGAGCTTCCACGTCATCGGCGAGATCTTCGACCGGGTCTACGTCGAGGGCGGCTCGAAGACCCAGGAGAACGTGCAGACCACGATGGTGCCCGCGGGCGGCTCCACGATCGCCGAGTTCAAGGTGGAGGTGCCCGGCACCTACATCGTCGTCGACCACTCGCTGCTGCGCGTCTTCAACAAGGGCGCCCTCGGCATGCTCAAGGTCGAGGGCCCCGACCGGAAGGACGTCTACACCGGCAAGGAGGTCGACTCGGTCTACCTCAGCGACAAGGCCGGCCCGGCGCTCACCGTGGGCGAGAAGCAGCTCACGAAGGAGCAGCAGATCGAGGCGGGCAAGACCCTCTACCTCGGCACCTGCTCCACGTGCCACCAGCTCGACGGCGCCGGCACCCCGAAGGTGTTCCCGCCGCTCGCGAAGAGCGACTTCCTGCTCGCCGACAAGAAGCGCGCGATCGAGATCGTGCTGAACGGCCTCAGCGGCGAGGTGAAGGTGAACGGCAACGTCTTCAACTCGGTGATGCCGCCGTGGAGCCACCTGCCCGACGACGCCATCGCGAACATCCTCACGTACGTGTTCAACTCGTTCGGCAACACGGGCGACGCCATCACCACGAAGGACGTCACCGACGTGCGCAACGCGACCAAGCGCCCGCCGGGCGCCGGCCACTGAGCGACACACCGCGCTCCACGAGGAACGCCGGGCCCACGGGCTCGGCGTCTCTCTTTTTGTGCCTCGCGCTCGGTCGCGCCTACGCCCCGCAGAGCTCGAGCACCGCGGCGCCGAACGCCTCCGGCGCGCCCACGAGCCCCACGACGCGCACGCCCACGTCGCCGAGCGCGAGGGCGTCGCTCGGGGAGTCGGCGAGGGCGCAGAGCGCGAGGCGCGGCTCGAGCTCGGCGAGCTCGCGGGAGAGCGGCACGCGGGGGAAGCCGAGCGTGGCGCCGAGCACCAGCGCGTCGGGGCACTCGCCGCGGAGCGAGAGCAGGGCGCTCACCGGGGACCGCTCGGCGCGCACGACCGCCCGCGCGGTGAGCGCGTCGACCAGCGCCGCCGGGCACTCACCGACGAGCGTGACGAGCGGGCGCTCGCGCGCGAACGCGGCCGGCAGCGGGAAGCCGCGACCCCGCAGGAAGGCGACCACGTCGGTCCGGCGAAAGCGGAGCTGACCCCCGGCGCTCTGCTCGCGCGCGAGGCTGCCGCGCTTCACCCAGGCGTGGATCGTGGTGAGATCCACGCCGCAGAAGCGGGCGACGTCGGTGGCCGCGTAGAGGCGGCCGTGCCTCACGGGGCGCGGCGCCGCGCGCTCGCGGGGGCGTCCTCGGGGACGAATTTGCCTGCACGATTCACGTATCTCGAGCGGCCCGGCACGCGCGGCTCGGCGACCGGGTGCTCCGGATCGCCGGGCAGCGTGAGCGCGAGCAGCGTCTCGTCGCCCTCGGGCTGGCCCACGAGCGCCGGGCAGATGGGGCGCAGATCGGCGCGCGCCGCGAGCGCGAGCGCCGCGTCGACCGAGGGGAGGTCGGCGAACAGCTCGAGGCACCGGTGCGTGGGCGGCGCGAGGCGCACCTCGCCGTTCGCGAAGCGCTCGAGCACGCCGCGGGGCGTGGCCCAGAAGCTCGCGGTGGTCTCGCCCTCGTCGTGCGCGCCGGCCTGCCCGTCGGGCGCGCGGCACACGAAGAAGCGCGCGTCGAAGCGGCGCGCCTCGGCCTCGGGCGTCACCCAGCGCGCGAACGGGTGGAGCGCGGCGAGATCGAGCGTGAGGCCGGCCCGCTCGAGGAGCGCGCCGAAGCCGCCGCCGCGCGCGAGCTCCGCGCGCAGGGCCAGGAGATCGGCGTGGAGCGCGCCGCCCGCCACCGGGAGGATCGCCGCCTCCTCGAGGCTCTCACGCAGCGCGGCCACCGCGAGCGCGCGCAGGTGCGCGTCGGTGTCGGCGAAGCCCTGCCGCGCGAGCGGGAGGCCGCGCGTGCGGAGGCCGAGGGTGGAGTCGGCGTCGGCGTCGTCCACCTTCCCGCCGGGGAACACCAGCGCGCCGCCCATGAAGCGGCTCGCTTTGTTGCGCTCTACACAGAAAATCTCCGGCCCGTCGGGCGTGTCCCGGAGCAAGAGGAGCGTGGAGGCGTCTCTCGGGGCGACGGGCGCGCGCGCGGGGTCGAGGTCGAGCATCGCCTGTGGCCTCTACCACCGCTCTTCGAAAGACGAAACGCGCGCTCCCCGGGGGCAGCGCGCGCGGCGTCTGGCGCAGGTAGCTCGCGGTAGGCCGCGGCTACTTCTTCATCATGGCCATGAGCGTGCTGGCCATCTCGCTCGGGTTCGGGGCGACCTTGCAGCCGGCGGCCTCGAGGGCCTCGATCTTCGCCGCGGCCGTGCCCTTCCCGCCCGAGATGATGGCGCCCGCGTGGCCCATGCGCTTGCCCGGGGGCGCCGTGGTGCCGGCGATGAAGCAGGCCACGGGCTTCGTGACCTTGGCCTTGATGTACTCGGCCGCCGCCTCCTCCGCGCCGCCGCCGATCTCGCCGATCATGATGACGCCGTGCGTGTCCGGATCGGCCTGGAACTGCTCGAGCACGTCGATGAAGTCCATGCCCGCGACCGGATCGCCGCCGATGCCCACGCACGTGGACTGGCCCACTCCCATCGCCGTGAGCTGGCCGACGGCCTCGTAGGTGAGCGTGCCCGACTTCGACACCACGCCGATGTTGCCCGGCTTGTGGATGTGCCCGGGCATGATGCCGATCTTGCACGCGCCCGGGGTGATGATGCCGGGGCAGTTCGGGCCGATGAGGCGCGTCTTGCCGCGGAGGCCGTCGAGCACGCGGCGCACCTTAAGCATGTCGATGGCGGGGATGCCCTCCGTGATGCACACGACGAGCTCGAGCCCCGCGTCGAAGGCCTCGAGGATGGCGTCGGCCGCGCCCGGCGGCGGCACGAAGATGACGCTCGCGTTCGCGCCGGTCTTCGCGACCGCGTCGGCCACGGTGTCGAACACGGGCACCTTGCCCTCGAAGGTCTCGCCGCCGCGCGTGGGGGTGACCCCCGCGACCACGTTCGTGCCGTAGTCCATGCACTGCTTCGCGTGGAACGAGCCCGCGCCGCCGGTGATGCCCTGAACGAGGAGCCGCGTCTCTTTGCCGACCAGAATGCTCATTTTGCACCTCCCTTCACCGCGGCGACGACCTTGGCCGCACCGTCCGCCATGGTGGTGGCCGCCGTGATGGCGAGCCCGCTCTCGCTCAAGATCTTCCGGCCGAGCTCCACGTTCGTGCCCTCGAGCCGCACGACGAGCGGCACCTTCAGCGCGGTCTCTCGCGCGGCGGCGACGACGCCGTTCGCGATCACGTCGCACTTCATGATGCCTCCGAAGATGTTGACGAAGATCGCCTCCACCTTCGGGCTCTTCAGGATCATGGAGAAGGCCTTGGTGACCTGCTCCTGGTTGGCGCCGCCGCCCACGTCGAGGAAGTTGGCGGGTGCGACGCCGTGCTCGTCGCCGAACACCTTGATGATGTCCATGGTCGACATCGCGAGGCCCGCGCCGTTGACGAGGCAGCCCACGTTGCCGTCGAGGGCCACGTAGTTGAGGCCCGCGGCCTTCGCCTCGATCTCGACGGGGTCCTCCTCGTCTTTGTCCATGAGCTCGGCCCAGTTGCGGTGCCGGAACTCGCCGTTGTCGTCGAAGTTGAGCTTGGCGTCGAGCGCGATGACCTCGCCGCCCTTCAGCACGGCGAGGGGGTTGATCTCGAGGAGCGAGCAGTCCTCCTTCACGAACATGTCGTAGAGGGCGAGCATCACCTTGGTGAACTTGCCGATGGTCTCCTTGCCGTACTGCTGGAGGCCGAGCCCGAAGGCGAGCTTGCGCGCCTGGAACGGCATGAGCCCCGTGATGGGGTCGACGTGCACCGTGAGGATCTTCTCGGGCGACTCGTGCGCGACCTTCTCGATCTCCACGCCGCCCTCGGTCGACGCCATGAAGGCGATCTGGCGGCGGTCACGATCGACCACGGCGCCGAGGTAGTACTCCTTTTGAATCTCGAGGCCCTGCTCGATGTAGAGCCGGCGCACCTTCTGCCCGCCCTCCCCGGTCTGGTGGGTGACGAGCTGCATGCCCAGGATCTGCTCGGCGAGCCTGCGCGCGTCCGCGGCGCCGCCCTTGGCGACCTTCACGCCGCCGCCCTTCCCGCGCCCCCCGGCGTGGATCTGCGCCTTCACGACGGTGACGTCGCTGCCGGTCTCGGCGATGAGCTTCTTCGCGGCGGCCTCGGCCTCGTCCACGGTGAACGCCGGGTAGCCCTTGGGCACCGGGACCCCGTATTTCGCGAAGATCTGCTTGCCCTGGTACTCGTGGATTTTCATGCGTGCGCTGCTCCTCGGGGGCGAAGGCCAGGCGCGCGACGAGACCGCGGCGGCCTGGATTGCCGCAGGATGATTAGCGCGACCCGCTCCTTTCGGGGACGAAAAGCGCACGGCGACGGCGCGCCGCGCCCGGCGAGCGAACGAGCGCCTTCAGGAAGCCCACCGCCGCGCCGCGCGAGCGGCTCCTCGATCGCGCACACCTGTGCGCCGGGGCGAGCTCGAGCAGGCCAGGGCTGCGCCGCTGGCGCGCCTCGCCCGCGTGCCTCCGTGGTGCATTCTCCGCGGTGCGCGTAGGCTGGTGCCGCATGATTACGCGGCTCAACGTCTCGCGCTTTCGCAGCCTCGGCAAGGACGTCACGGTTCACTTCGGGCCGCTCACCGTCCTCGTCGGGCAGAACGGCGCGGGCAAGAGCAACACGATCGACGCCCTCGTCTTCCTCGCGGACTGCATGCACCTCGGCCTCGAAGGGGCGGTCACCAAGCGCGGCGGGATCGCGGCCATTCGGCACGCCGGATCGCAGGGCCACCCGTTCGACGTGTCGCTCCACGTCGACATCGTCTTGGACGGGATCACTGCGCACTACGGCATCGTCCTTACGGGGGACCGGGTCGAAGAATGCCGCGTCAAGCGCGAGTACGGCCTCGTGCAGCGGCTGGACACGGCGGCGAGCTTCGCGGTCGAGCGGGGGCAGTTCTCGGGCCCCACGGACCTCGCCCCGCACGTCGAGCCCACGAGCCTCGCGCTGCCGGCGCTCGCCGGCGACACGCGCTTCGCGCCGCTCGCGCACGCGCTCCGGTCCATCGCGAGCTACAGCATCTTCCCAGACGCGCTCCGAGTCCCCCAGAAATACGACCCGCGTCGCCCCATGGAGCGACACGGGACCAACTGGGTCTCCATCCTGAAGGACCAACCCCAGGCGTCTTGGAAGCCGGACCTCGTGGCGGTCTTGAACAAGCTCACCGGCGACCTCGTCGACGTGAAGTTCGAACACGTCGCAGGCTTTCTCGTGGTGCGCTTCAAGCACGAGAGCGATCCTCTCGACAAGAAGCGAAGGTGGTTCGACGCCGCCCAGGAGTCGGATGGAACGCTGCGCGTGGCCGGCATGATGACCGCGCTCCTCCAGCAGCCCCGGCCGCTGCTCGTCGCCATCGAGGAGCCCGAGCTCACTGTTCACCCCGGCGCGCTCCGCCTGCTCTACGACTACATCAAGGAAGGCTCGTTGGGTGGTCAGGTCGTCTTCACCACGCACAGCCCGGACCTGCTCTCCTTGCTCTGCGCCGACGAGGTGCGGGTCGTCGAGCGCAGCGGGGACGAGACGCGTGTCGCCGCGCTCGACGACGCACAGCGCGACGTGGTGGCGCGAGGTCTCTTCTCGCTCGGCGAGGTGATGCGGGTCGAGGGCCTGCGCCCACAACAGCCCGCCCTGCCCCTCGAGGGCGAGTAGGTGCGCACGTACGTCCTGGTCGAGGGCCATGGCGAGACCGACGCCATAACGAACCTCGTCACGCGGCTCGCGCGAGAGTGCGCTCCCGCGCTCTTGCCGCTCGCGCCGCCGATTCGCGCGCCGGGGATCGTCCGGCCCGATTCGCTCCGAAGGTACGTCGAGCTCGTCCGAACGCGCCCAGACGCGCACGCGCTCCTCGCGCTGCGCGACGACGAAGACGGCTGCCCGAAGACCGACGCCCCCCTGCTCGGGGCGCTCCTGCGAGACCTGGCGCTCCCGTTTCCATCGGCCGCTGTCCTGGCCTACCGCGAGTACGAGAGCCTCTTCTTGCCCTGCATCGAGCACATGGCAGGGCACGCGCTCGACGGGCCCGGCGGGGCGCGGCCCGGTCTACGAGCCGACGCTCGCTACCACGGCGATTTCGAGGCCAAGCGTGGGGTGAAGGAGTGGCTCACGAGCCACATGCCGAAGGGCCGCTCGTACAAGCCCACCGTCGACCAGCTCCCGCTTACGCGCATGGTCGACTTCGCCGTGGTTCGCGCGAGCGGCCTCCCCTGGTTCGGGAGCCTCGAGCGCGCCCTCGTCTTCCTCGCGACCCACCTCGATCGCCCGGCGGTCGCCTATCCGCCGGCGACCCCGATCCCAGGGAGCCCTTACTAGGCTTCGCCCGGATCGAAGCGCACGCGTCGCTCGTGGCGGTAGGCTCGATCATCCCGTTCTCCGTCTCTCCACAACCGCCACCAAGGAAGACGCGGATGGGGGTCGACCAGGTGGCCGGCCGAGTCGTAGCGCGCGCGCACGCCCTCGGCCGTTCTCAGCTGGTGGGCCGTCGGCGTCGGTGCCGTACGTGGGGGTCCACTCTCGAAGCGACGAGCCGCGCGCCCCCGCGCGTGCAAGCTGCACCTACTTGGGGACGGGCGTGCAGTAGCCGCCCACGCACTCGGCCTGATCGCAGCAGTCGGCCTTCACCGCGCAGCGCTCGCCGAGGCGCGCGCAGCCGCCGGGCTTCTGGCACACGAGGCCGCCGCCGTCGTCCGCGGCGCGGCAGAAGCCGTCGCAGCAGTCGTAGCCGTTCTCGCAGGTCTGCCCGAGGGGCTTGCACGGGGGCACGGTGAACTGCGGCCGCTCGTTCGTGGCGTCGGTCTCTTGGCCCGCGATGTAGAAGGCCGGGTGGCTGGGGTCGACGCCGGCGACCGGGTTCAGATCGATCGCGGCGATCCACATCTGGCGGTTCTGCCCTGTGAACCTGTGGCCGTAGTTGCGCTGCGCGTAGAACGCGAGCCAGTAGTAGCCGCCCGCGGCCACCGGGTGGAAGCTCGGGCCCCAGTTGCGGTCGGTCGCGGCCAACACGCCCGCGCCGTTGGCCTTGTCGAAGCGCACCTCGCCGCCGCCGTCGGCGCCCGCGCCCCACAGCTCGCCGCGCGAGTCGGCGTCGGAGCCGCGCGCCTTGTTCGCGCGCATGAACGCGATGAACTTGGAGTCGGGCGTGTACGTGGGGTTCGTGGCCACCGGGAACGTCGCGTTCGCGTCGATGATCTTCTTCACGTCGGAGAAGCCGGGCGTCGCCCCGAGGGTGACCTTCGCGGTCCAGAGGGTGGCCGCCGTGTAGGCCAGCGCGCCGCCCGCGGTGCGCACGCCGAAGGCCACGCGCGCGCCGTCGGGGCTCCACACCGGGTGGCTCAGGCCACCGGGCGTGCCCGCGGGGAGGCGGAGCGTGGCGAGGATGGCGTCGCTCGTGGCGGTGGAGAGGCGCAGCTCGGCGGGGTTGTCTTGGCCCTGGCCGGGGCTCCAGTGGCGCCACAACACGTAGGCGCCGTCGGGCGAGATCGCCTGAAAGCCCGAGGCCTGGGTGCTCTGGTAGACCTTCGCGCCGGTGCGGGTGTCCCACACGCCCCAGGGGCTGTCGCCGCCGTTGATGCTGCCGACGATGCGGCTGCCGTCCTTCGACACGCTGTGGCAGGCGATGCACGTCTCGCCGTTGATCTGCATCGCGTTCGCCGGCGTGCCGCCCGGCTCGAGCTTGCGCACGAAGGTGCCGCCCGCCTGATCGATGAGGCGTGTATAATACACGGTCCCCTTCAGGTTGGCGCCGGCGATCTTCCACTGCATCGGCTTCGGCGTGTACGCCGTGGTGCCGTCGTAGCGCTGCACGGTGACGTCGAGCGCGCCGTCGGTGGAGTCGGTGAGGCGCGCCCACGCGTCGACGGGGGTCTTCGGGAAGGTGTACACGCCGTTCGCGCCCGCGACCGTGGCGTAGGCCGTGTATTCGAACGTGGAGCTCTTCGCCTGGATTTTGTAGAAGCCCGTCGCGCTCCCGCCGCTCCACTGGAGCAAGGGCGCCACGAGCCCGCGCGGGAACACCGTGCCGTTGTACGGGTAGAGCACCGAGAGCGAGGGGTCGGACACGGTGGCCGCGGTGAAGGCCGCCTCTTGCGCGGTCGTGGGCGTCTCCCCCGCCACCATGCGGAGCTTCACCGTGGCGGTCGTCGTGGCGGTGAGGCCGCCCGCCTTGAACGTGACCTCGCCCTTGCCGCCGATGAAGCCCGTGGGCGTGAGGGCGTTGCCCGTGAAGCTCGCCACGTCGAAGCGCGAGAAGCCCCAGGCGCCCACCACCGACTCGATGACCTTGCCCTCGGGCGTGACGCCGCGCGCGGTGAACGGCAGCGTGGGGCTGCGCTGGCCGAGGTCGACGGTGAGCGACGCGTCGGCCGGCACGATCGTGAGCTCCTTCAGCTTGAGCTCGGACGTGGCGCCGTCGAAGAGGCCCCCCGGCCCGCCCTCGCCCGCGGGCGGCGGCGGCTCGACCGGCGGGAAGACGTTTGCCGGCGGCGGATCCGAGCCGCACCCGGCCGAGTACCCGCCTACGGCGGCGCACAGGAGAACGAGCGCGAGCGCGCCGCTCCTCAGGTTGCGGCGAGAGCGTGAGGGCGCGGCGGTGGTCGGTGCGGTGCGGGGAGCCATCCCGGGCAGTGTAGCAGCAGTCCTCGCCCCGCGTCGCCGCGCGCGCCTCGCCTCAATAGGCGAGCACCCAGAGGCTCTCTTTGGCGCCGGCCATCGCCTTCGCGCGGAGGGCGAGCCCCTGGGCGGCCTCGCCGAGGAGGGGCCGCACGACCTTCCAGGCCTCCTCCGACTCGAGCTCGGCCACGACGCTGGTCTTGCCCCAGCGCGCCTTGGCGGCGGCGAGACCGGTGGCCGCGAGGAGCGCCAGGTTCACCTCCGCGAGCTCGCTCGCGAGCACGAGGAGCTCGGCCGGCGCGAGGCGCCGCGGCGCGGTGAGGTCGAAGCCGCGGTGGGCCTTCGCGAACGCGGGGTGGAAGAACGCGATCGCCGCGACGCCGATCCCCTCGGAGCCCGGGTTCCACGCGCGAAAGGTCGGATCTTTTGGGTTGTCGCCGGGGCGCGCGGGGCGGAGCTCGACGCAGTCGGGGCGGTACCCGCGCTGGATGGTGAGCGCGTGGTACGGGTTGCGAGGCTTCGGCGGCGCGGCCGGGCCGACGCTGGGCTCGGGGGCCGGATCCTGCACCAGCGGCGGCGGCGACGGCAGCATGAGCCCCGCCTCGATGGGCGCCGGGGCCTCGGTCTTCTCGGGC
>DAORJJ010000021.1:0-26962 GCA_035439005.1 Polyangiaceae bacterium
TGCTCCGGGTCCTGCACGAGGAGGCGACCACCCCCCTCGAGCGGCTCCTCGCCACACCGCGGGCGGCCCTCGGGGGCGCGGTGACCCGCCACCTCCTCGGCGCGGAGCTCGCCGACCAGCTCGGGGTGAAGCCGACCCCGCTGTCGCTGGCGCTCCCGCTGCTCCGTCGCGTGACGCAGGCGCGCGAGCTCGTGCACGCTGTGGCTCCCGGCCGGCGCGAGCGCGCGGTCGACGAGGGGCTCGCCTACTGGCGCCACGTGGTCGCCCGGGCGCTCCGAGGGCGACCCACCGGGTTTCAGCCTCCGGAGGGTCTGCGCGGCGTCGCGCGGCCAGAGCCCGCGTGAGCGAGGCGTCTCGCCGATGTCACACCCCGACCTCGCGCGACGACGGAGGGGCATGGTTCGTCCTCTAGCCACGTCGGTCCTCGTGCGCCTCAGCCTCGTGTGCGCGCTCGGCCTCGCCGCGTGCAGCACCACGCCCCAGGCGCCCTCGCACGAGTCGCCTCGCGTCGCCGCACCGACGCGAGAGGCCCGGCCCCCGGAGCCGTCCCCATCGTCCGCCGCGCTGCGCGATGCCGCGGCCGACCTCGGAGAGGCGGGCGCCTCCGACGCGCGCGCGGCGACCGCCGACGCCCCGACCGCTCCGTACGACCTCGCGGCCGACCTCATCGCGCGCGGCGTCGACGCGAAGCGACGCCTCGGCGGAGGGGCCTCCACGGCGGTCGTAGGAGACGTGTTCCTGCTCGCGGGGCCGTCCAGCTTCGGCGGCTTCGCGTCCAGCCGCAGCCTCACCGCGCGCGCGTTATCTGCATTCTACAATGACCGCTTCGGCCGCCGCCCGAGCGAGGCGATCACCGTCTACCTGTTCGGCGACGCGCAGAGCTACTCGGCGTTCTGCAAGGCGGCCATCCACGAGGCGTGCATCTCGATCTACGGCTTCTACTGGCCGTCCGAGCGCTGGATGGTCATGAACGCGGGCCTCGGCCTCGGCACCCTCACGCACGAGCTCGTCCACCCGCTCGTCGAGGCCGACTTCCCCGACGCGCCGACGTGGCTGAACGAGGGCATCGCGTCGATCTTCGAGGCCCCCACGTTCCCCAAGCCCGGTGAGATCCATGGCGTGAAGAACTGGCGGCTCCCTCGCCTGAAGGCCGCGCTGGGCGGCCGCGCGACGCGCGCGAAGGCGATGCCGCGCACGCTCTTCGGCATGGCCGACGACGTCTTCCGCGACGACGACGAGGCGCTCCACTACGCGCTCGCGCGCTACTTTTGCCAGTGGCTCGACGAGCGCGGCAAGCTTTGGCCCTTCTACCGCGCCTTCCGCGACGACAGGCGCGCCGATCCGAGCGGGGCGGCGACCTTCAAGCGCATCGTGGGCACGACCCCCGAGGAGGCCGAGGCCCCGTTCCTGGCCTGGCTCGCGCGCCTCTAACCGCGCGCCGGGGCGAGCCCCTCGAGCAGATCGAGCGCATCCTCGCCCGACGCGCGCAGATCGCCCACTGCGCCGCCGTCGATCCACTCCTCGATCACCACACGCAGCGCGCCCACGATGGCGCCCGCCGCGAGCCTCGCCCGGCGCGCCTCGCCGCCCCCTCGCGCGAGCGCCACGGCGAGCGCGGAGAGCGCGCGGCGGTCCCACTCGAGGTCCTTGGCGAGCAGCTCGGGCGACGCGGCGAGCACGCGGTGCTCTCGGAGGATCTCCTCGCGCGACGCCACGTGCTGCTCCGAGAGCGCGACGAGCGCGCGACGGACCGTGCGAAACGGGCGCTCTCCCGGCCGCGGCGCCGCGAGCAGCGCACAGAGCGCCTCGAGCTGCGCGGCGCGGCGACCGAAGAACGCGTCCTCCTTCGTCGGGAAGTACCGGAAGAAGGTGCGCCGCGAGACGTTCGCGGCCGCGGCGATGTCGTCCACCGTGACCGCGCCGAACCCGCGCGCGTGGAAGAGCGCCTTCGCGACGCGCTCGAGCGCCTCGCGGGAGGCCGCCTTCTTCCGATCGCGGAGGCCGCCCTGCTCCCCCTCGGCGCGGGCCGTCACGCGCTCACCGCGGCACCGGCGTGAACATGCGCCCCACGAACGCGAGGAGCAGCTGCCCTCGCACGTCGAGCGGCAGCTCGTTCAGCAGCGCGTTGATGTCGGCCATGTCGCGCGGGGTCGTGCCGCCGCCCCCGCCCAGGCTGTCGATGAGGCGGCCGAGCCCCTCCCCCGAGGTGTCGGAGGCGATCATCGCCGCGAGCTGCGACGCGAGCTCGCGCGGCGGCTTCACGCCCCCGCCCGCGGCGCGCACGTCCGCGACGCACGCGCGGAGGGCTTCGAGGAACGGACCGATCCACCGCGTGTTTCCCGGGTTGATCGTCATGTGGATGTTCTCCTTCGAGGGGCCGCTCGCGAGCTGCGCCTGCACCGCGAAGCCCTTGGCCTTCAGGGCGTCGCACAGGGAGAAGACGCTGAGCTCGTCCGACGTGAAGCCGACGAGGCTCATCTGCGGGGTGCCCATCACGCGGAGCCCGGGGATGGCGTCGATGCCCGCGACGAGCGCCTTGTGCGCGTCGTAGAGCTCCTTCGCGATGCGCATGTAGCCGTCGTCGCCCACGAACTGCAGCACGGCCCACGCGGCCGCGAGCGGGCCGCCCGACTTCGAGCTCTGGATGGTGGTGTTGATCATCGTGTACCCGGTCCACTCCGAGCACGCGAAGAGCTGAAACTTGCGGATGGACTCGTCGCGGTAGAGCACCACCGAGGCGCCCTTCGGGCAGAGCCCGTACTTGTGGAGGTCCATCGACATGCTGGTGACGCCAGGGACGCGGAAGTCGAAGTCGGGCACGTCGGCGCCGAGCCGCCGGAAGAACGGGAGCAGGAAGGCGCCCATGCACCCGTCGACGTGGCAGAGCACGCCCCGCTCCTTGGCGAGCGCCGCGATCTCGGGGACCGGGTCGACCACGCCGTGGGCGTACGAGCACGCCGACGCGACCACGAGCACGACGTCGTCGTCGAGCTTCGCCCGCATGTCGTTCACGTCGGCGAGGAACGTCGTGGGGTCGACCGCCGTGAGGACGACCTCGACGCCGAGGTAGTGCCCCGCCTTGTGGAAGGCCGCGTGGGCGGTGATGGGGACGAGCATCTTCGGCCGCTGGAGACCGGGCCGGTGCGCGAGGGCGTAGTCGCGCGCGGTCTTGACCGCGAGCATGATCGACTCGGTGCCGCCGCTCGTGAAATTGCCGACCACCGCCTCGTCCCCGCCGAGGTGCCGGCGCGACATGTCGACGAGGTCGTTCTCGAAGGTGCGGAGGCTGGGGAACGTGGTGGGGTCGAGGCCGTTCTCGGTGAGGTAGGCCATGAAGGCGTGCTTGCCGACCTCCTCGATGTCGGCGCCCGCCTCGAACGTGTAGGCGAACAGCTTCCCCTCGCGCCAGGGCCAGTCGTCTTTGCGGGCGGACTCGACGGCGTGGGCGACTTCGGCCTTCGTGAGGCCAGTGGACGGAATGCGCATGCGGAGCTCCTTCGGTTGAGCGGAACCTAGCATTGTGGCACTGAGTGTCAACTGGCATCTCGTGACATTTTTACCGCTGGGGCACCTCGTGGTAGGCGCGGAGCATGGTGAGCATCAACGAGCGCACGCTCCTCGAGGTCACGGGCGTGGCGGCGCCGCGGAGCTTCGAGTGCGCGACCTTCGGCGCCGCGCAGTCGACCTCGCCCCACACGCTGGCCTACCTCGACACCCCTCGCTTCGCCGTGACGCTGGCCGAGAACCCGTGCGTGACGGTGGTGCTCACCACGGCGGCCCTCGCGCCGCTCCTGCCAGGCAAGCTGTGCGTGCTCTGCGACGAGCCCCTCGAGGTCTTCTTCCGCTTCCAGAACCGGGTGGCCGAGGACAACTACGTGCGCCGCGCGAGCGTGGTGAGCCCCCGCGCCCGCGTGCACCCCCGCGCGTACGTGTGCGAGCACAACGTCACGATCGAGGAGGACGCGGAGATTGGCCCGAACGCGACCGTCCTGGCCGACGTGCGCGTCGGCGCGGGCTGCCGAGTCGGCGCGGGCGCGACGCTCGGCGGGTCGGGTTTTCAGTTCAAGCGGACCCGTGGCGGGGTCCTCGCGGTGTTCCACGACGGCGAGGTGCGCCTCGGGCGCGAGGTGCGCGTGGGCAGCAACTGCGCGATCGACAAGGGCTTCGCGTACCGCCACACCGAGCTCGCCGACGAGGTGAAGCTCGACGACCTCGTGTACATCGCGCACGGGGTGCACGTGGGCGCTGCCTCCTTCCTCGCTGCGCACGTCGCCGTCTCGGGGAGCACCACCATCGGGGCGCGGGTGTGGGTCGGGCCCGGCGCTGTCGTGAGCTCCCGCGTGCGCATCGGGGACGACGCGTTCGTCACGCTCGGGAGCGTCGTGTCGAGGGACGTCGCGGCCGGCGAGAAGGTCACCGGCAACTTCGCGGTGCCTCACGAGCGGTTCGTCGCGCACCTGCGCACGGTCCGCTGAGTCAGGGGCGCGCGCGGGCGCCGCGTGTGCGCTCAGCGCTCGCGCGCTTGGCTGCAGAGCGCCCAGCCCTTGTCGCCGTCATCGAACGCGACGTGGAGGAGCTTGCCGTGCACCTCGTCCACCACGCCGTCGTACATGCTCATGGTGCGGCTCCAAGGCGCGCGGATCTTCGCGCCCACCGCGAACGCGCAGGGATCGGCCGGGGTCGGGAGCGGCGTGCCCTTCGGCTGGAGGGCGGTCACCTCGGCCCAGCCGTGGTCGCCATCGTCGAAGTCGATCTCCGCGAGCTTCCCGTACCGGGTCTTGATTTTACCTTGGTACATTCCTCCCCGAGACCACGGCGCCTGCACCTTCGCGCCGACGCCGGGCTCCTTGCTCTTGCAGGCGGCGAGGAGCGGAGCTCCGAGGAGGACGAGGAGCGCCGTGCACGCGACGGGCTTGGCGAGGGTCGTGAAGGCGGAAGACATCGCGCGAGCCTACACGAGGAGACGGGGCACGCCGCGGGGAAGATCGCCCCGGGAGGCGCGTACGACCTCGGGTATGACGCCCCGCCACGCTCCCCTCACCGCTCGCGCCTTCACCGCGTGGGCGGCGGTCGCCCTGACCGCCACGCTGAGCTGCGGGACGCCGCCGTGCGAAGAGGGCGAGCCCTGCGCGACCGAGCCTGACGCCGCGGCGCAGGGAGCGAGCGACGCGGCAGCCGACGGGCCTGGCGCGTCCCCCGACGGCGCGCCCCTCGACGCGTCCCGCGACGGCGCGACCGGCGACGCGGGAGGCCTCCTCCCCGACGGCGCGCCCGTCGACGCCGGCGCGGCGGACGACGCCCCGAACGACGCGGGCGCGAGCGCGGATGGCGCGCTCGACGGGAGCTCGGCGAGCGACGCGGGCTCGGACTCCGGCGACGACGCGGGCGGCGCAGACGCGGGCGGGGACTCCGGCGCAGACGCGGCGAGCGACGCGGGCTCGGGCGGCCCGGGCGGCTGCGTCTCGGGCGCGTCGGGGACCCACGCCGCGCGCTTCAAGTGGATCGGCTCCGGGCCATCGTCCACGGCGAGCGTGAGCTACGAGCTGAACAACCTCCCGGACACCTCACGGTGGCGCGCGGGCGCGTACAGCCGCTCCGGCGTGGGCTACGTGCCCCGCTTCACGGACACGTTCCTCGGCGTGGGCGGGCTCGAGATGGGCGGGACCGTGTTCATCGACGTGGAGCTCAGCACGGCGATGCTCTCGTCGCTGCGGCGGGTCACCCTGTCGGTCTTCGGCCGGAGCTTCAACACCACGGCGCCCGGCTCGTTCTCGTGGATGACGTTCGACGGCGCGGGCGCGGCGCCGAGCGGCCTCGTCTCCAACGCGGCCCCGTACCGGTGGTACAGCGTCGACGCCACCTCGGCCTTCCGGCCCGGCAACGCCGGCGTGCTGCTCCGCGTCAGCCCCGGCGGCCCGTCGGGGACGCTCATCGTGAGCCGGGTGGAGCTCTGCTTCGACGCGTCGCGGTGAGCGGACCTCGACTGAGGCGGGGAGACCTCGCCCGCGACCTCGCGCCTTTCGCACGCGCACGCGTGGCCGCGCACTTCTGAAAGCCGCGGGGTCCCAAGTCCATGATGTGAATGCCGAGATGCCTGGCGCGCGGCTTGCTTTAGGCCGGGCGTGCCCACGGCCTCCAGGAAACCGAAGCGCTCCTCTGGCGTCGCGAAGAGCGCGAAGCGCGCCCGCCCCGCGCGGGCGACCTCGCTCCCCGAGGCGCCCGTGGAGGCGCCGCGCGAGACGCTGCTCGCGGGCCCCGGAGTGAGCGACGTGGACGACGTGGACGACGCCCTCGCGGCGATGAACCGCGCGGCCACCGACGAGCCGCGGTGGGCGGCCCTCGTGCGGAGGCGCGCCTAAACTGACTAGCAGAGGCGTCGGGGCTTGACATAATATTACCGCGGCTTTATTCCTCCGGTCGGAGGGTTTAACCATGGTTGATTCATCGGCATTCACGGCGTTCCTCGGGGCGCGCCGCCTCGCAGGCGGGCCCCTCGAGCGCGTCGTCCTCGCGGCGCGCTCCGCCTCCCGCGTCGACCCCGGGGCGGCGTCGCCACCCGGCGTGCTCATCTTCGAGGACGCGACCGGCACGCAGGTCGACTTCGATCTCGAGGGCACCGAGGCCGAGGTGCTCGCGAAGCTCGCGGTCCACCCGCTCGCGCGGCGCGCCGCTCCCGGTGAGGTCCCTCGCCGCCCGGGGCCGGGGAGGCCGCGCCTCGGCGTCGTCGGCCGGGAGGTCACGCTGCTGCCGCGCCACTGGGAGTGGCTCGAGCGGCAGCCGGGCGGGCCCTCGGTCACGCTCCGCAAGCTGGTGCAGGAGGCGAGCAAGAAGGGCCAGGGCGCGGCGCGCGCACGCCTCGCGTGGGAAGCGGCGGGGCGCTTCGCGTGGGCCATCGCGGGTGACCTCCCGGGCTTCGAAGAGGCCTCGCGAGCGATCTACGCGCACGACGCCGCGGCCCTCGCGACCCACATGACAGGGTGGCCGCCCGACGTACGTGAGCACGTGCTCGCGCTCGTGGCGGCGGGCGCCAGCGACGCCGACCCCGGGCCGCCTCCCGCGCCCTGACGCGCTCGATTTCAGCCCCGTAGGCCCGACCGAGCGACTACCCTGGCGGCGTGAACAGAATTCTCGTCGCCGTCGATTTCTCCGCGTCCTCCGACCTCGCGCTCACGGAGGCCGCGAGGCTGGCCAGGCGTGGCCAAGACGCCGCTCCCCCGGCGCCCGCGCAGGTGGGCGTCTGCCACGTCCTGCCCAACGTGATGCCCGTGCACCCGCTGTTTCCTCAGCACACGGGGCGCTCGATGCTCGCGGTCGCGGACCTCGAGCACCGCGCGAGCCTCGCCGTGGGCGAGCGCTTCACGGCGTGCGACGAGGGCGCCGCGAGCGGCCCGCCCCTCGACGTGCTCGCGTTCGTCGATCCGGGCGACGACGAGGCGGCCGCCATCGTCGCGCGGGCCACCTCGTGGAAGCCGAGCGTGCTCGTGATCGGCAGCCACGGGCGCACGGGCCTCGCGCGGGCGCTGCTCGGCAGCGTGTCTGAGGAGGTCGCGCGTCGGGCGCCGTGCCCAGTGCTGGTGGCGCGCGGCGACCACCGCGCCGGCCCGGTGATCGTCGCCACCGACCTCACGGAGACCTCGCTGCACGCCCTCCACTCCGCCGCCGCCGAGGCGAAGGCGCGCGGCGTCGGGCTCGTCGCCGTCTTCGCGCTCGACGTGCCCACCGACTTTCTGCCCTACGGCGTGCTGGCCCCGTTCGGGGTCTACGAGCAGACGCCCGGCGTCGACGACATTCGCGAGCTGCGCGCGGCCGCCACCGAGACCCTGACGACCTGGCTCGCGGCCGCGAAGGTCGAGGCGACGGCGATCGTGGTGGACGGGCGCGCCGCACAGGAGACCGTGAAGCTCGCCGAGTCGCTCGGCGCGCAGCTCGTCGTGTGCGCGACGCACGCCCGCGGCGGCCTCGATCGCCTGGCCATGGGCAGCGTCACCGAATCGATCCTTCGACACGCCCATTGCTCCGTGCTCGTGGTACGCATGGAGAAGGACGGCGCGACGGCCTGACTCGCGAGGCGCGGCGCCTCACGCACGCTCGGGAGACCTGTAAGGTATGTGGAAGACCGAAGACGGCAGCACCGGCCGCCTCGTGCAGCTGTGCATCGGGTATTTCGTCTTCTACGTGATCACCGGCGTCGCGGTGAAGTACTTCCAGGGCGTCGGCATGTCCGACATCGAGTACAACGTGTACTCTACATCGGCCGGCACGCTCACGGCGCTCGGCGTGACGATGGTCAACGGCTGGTACCGCCTCGAGACCTCGCAGCCGACCAAGTTCCTGGGGCGGACCGTCCCGGGCGAGCTGCGCTACATCATCCCCTCGGGCGTGTGCACGGCCGTGGTCATCCCCACGACGACCCTCATGTACTCGCTGAAGGGCGTCTCGGTGATGGTCGCCATGGTCATCATGCGCGGCGCGGTGATCGTGATAAGCCGCCTCGTCGACGCGGTGCAGATCCGCCAGGGCATCCTGAAGAAGCGCGTGTACGCCGAGGAGAACCTCGGGGTGGCGTTCGCGATCGCGGCGGTCGCCACAACCCTCTTCTTCTCGAAGAACGGAGAGGGGCAGAAGCCGTTCTACGCGTCGGCCGCGGCGATGACGATCCTCGGGTCGTACGTGAGCGCCTACGCGATCCGCATCTACATCATGAACTACTACAAGAACACGCGGCCGCCCGGCGTGAAGCTCGACAACAAGGGCTTCCTCGGGAACGAGCAGATCTCCGCGTCGATCACGCTGAGCGTCGCGGCGGTGGTGCTCTACCACTCGCCGGGCTGGTTCGGCGCGACCTCACCGCTCATAGGGCAGTTCGTCGGCGCCTTTCGCGCGCCCCGCCCCGACTGGGGGTGGGCGTTCTTCTCAGGCATCTCGTTCGGCGTGGTGGCGTTCTTCTCGGTGTTCATCTTCATGTTCAAGGGCCGCACCGCCACCTTCGCGGGCCTCGTGAACCGCCTCACGTCGCTCGTCGCCGGCACGACCGCGACGCTGGTCGTGTGGGCGCTCCTCGGGGGCAAGCCCCCGAAGGCCTACGACTGGCTGTCGCTCGGGCTCATCTTCGTGGCAGTGTACTTCCTCACCGCCGCGGAGAAGCGGCGCGCGGCGGAGCTCGCGCGAGCCTGACGCTCGCGGACTCCGCCTCGCCGGAGACCGCCTAGCCGGGCTCGGGCGACGCGGGGGTCTCGCGCAGCACGATGACGGTGCGATCGCTGTGCGCGACGACCCGCGTGGCCGTGGTGCCGAAGAGCTTCTCGAACCCGGTGGCCCGGTGAGAGCCGAGGAGCACCATGTCGACGCCGAGCTCCGTGGCGAGGCGGCAGATCACGCGCCACGGCTCTCCGACGTCGACCACGGTCGAGTCGACGTTCTCGGACGGCACCTGATCGGCGAGGTCGCGGAGCTCCCGCTGGGCGTGCCGCACGAGCCCGGCGAGCTCGGGGCCGAGCTCACGCCCCGGGAGCGTGAGGCCGTCCTCGGGCACGACCACGTGCAGGAACACGAGCCGAGCGCGGTACCTCGCGGCGAACTCACGAGCGCCGTCGAAGACCGCTCCCGGCCGCTGGGTGTCGTCGAGGGCGACGAGGACGCGCTTGGACGGGAGCGCCACGGGTCAGCGGAGCCTCGTCTCGAAGATCTCCGCGAGGACACGGCACGCGTCCACGGTCGTGAAGACCCCGACGACGTGGTTGGCCTGCATGACGATCGCCGACCCGTACTTGTGCTCGGCCATCTCGGCGGCGACGACGGTGAGCGGGGTCTCGGCGTCGGTGATGTACGGCGAGCCGCTCATCGCGTCCTCGACCGTGACCACGTTCGGATCCACGTCCTTCAGGGTCTCGATGACGCTCACGTCGCGCTGGCTGAGCATGCCGACGACCTTGCCGCCGTGCAGCACGGGGAGGTGGCGGATGCGGTGCTCGGCCATGACCTTGGCGGCCATCGCGATGGTCTGCTCCGCGCCGATCGTGTGCGGCGAGGTGCTCATGTACTTGTGGATCGGGGGGACGGGCTTGCTCATGGTGACGACCCCTAAGCAAGCCGTGTGCCGCTCCCGCGGGCGAGCGTTTCGCCGCACGTTTCGACGATGCGCGCAGCCGCTGCGCGCCCCGCGCACAACGTGCGGTCAGGAGACGCGGCGAAAACCGCGGGCGACGAGCTCGCGCTCGTAGCCGGGGAGGTGGGCGCGCCCCATGATGACGAGCGCGGCCTGGGGCGCGGGGTGGTCGCGCAACATGCGCACCGTCCCCTCGGCCATGAGCGTGTCGCGGACGGTGACGAGGGCCACGGCGGGGGGGACGAGCCACGCCCACGAGCGGCGCCGCAGGAGCCAGGCGGGCACGAGCAGGAGCAGGTGCAGCTCGAGGACCAGCGCCACCACGGTGAGGCCGGCCGCGGCGTCGGCCAGGGCTCCGACGTCGAGCACGGCGCGCAAGAACATGAGCGCGAGCTCGGTCCACGCGACGACGAAGAAGAGCGCGAGGTACACCGAGGCAGCGTGAAGCGCCACCGGCACGACGTCGGTCTGCTCGAGCTCGATCGTGTGCCCCTCGCGACGGGCGCGCGCGTCGACGATGGTGCTGTCTTTCACCCGGCCGAGGCTGAGGGCTCTGAGCGCCGCCCGCGGCGCGTGGATGAGCACGCCGAGCAGGCCGCCGAGCGCCACGCGGCGGCGCTGGAAGGTCTCGACCCCGCGCAGGTCGAAGCGCTCGACGACCGCCCTGCCGAGCTCGGAGGCGCGCGCGAGCTTCACGTGCGCCTCCCCCAGGGCGACGACGAGGCGCGGCGCCTCGCCCGGCGACGCGAACGTGCGCACCGCGTAGCTGAAGGTCTCCGCGCGCGCCGCCTCGACGGCGCGGGCCGCCTCCGGCGGGAGCGGAGCGGGCGGGCGTGGCTCGGTCATTCCCGAGAGTGTAGACCCGCGGCGGGCGCGACGCCCGCGACTACCGACCTAGGTCGACGGGGGCGAGAGCAGGCTCTCGAGGGCGCTCTCGAGCTCGTCGAGTCGCACGGGCTTCGTGAGGTACCGGTAGAAGCCGGCCTGTTCGCCGCGCCGGCGGTCGCGCTCGGAGGCCGCGGCGGTGAGCGCCACGACGGGGATGTCGGCGGTCTCGGGCATCTCGCGGAGCCTCCGCATGGCGTCGAGGCCGCTCATGCCGGGGAGGTTGATGTCCATGAACACCACCGAGGGAAGACGCTCGCGCGCGAGCTCGATCCCGAGCTCGGCCGTGGGCGCGGTGATGAGCTCGAGGTCGTCGTAGGCCGCGAGCGCGTCGCGCATGAACGAGACGTTGGCGGGGTTGTCCTCGACGTAGAGCACGAGCCCCCCCGTGACGCCGCTGAGGCGCGGGCGGCTCGCGTGCCGCGGCGTGCTCGCCGGCGTCCCAACGGAGTGCGCGGGGAGGTCCACCCAGAACTCGGAGCCCCGGCCAGGCTCGCTGTGGAAGCCCACCTCGCCGCCCATCAGGCGGGCCAGGCGGCGCGTGATGACGAGCCCGATGCCGGTCCCCTCGATGGTCCCTGTCTCCTGACCGGCGCGATAGAACGGCTGGAACAGCCTGCCCTGCTGCTCGCTCGCGATGCCGAGGCCCGTGTCGCGAACGAGCACGCGGAGGGTCGCCGGCTGGGCGGCCTCGACGCGGGAGACCTCGAGCCGCGCGGTGCCCCCGGGGCGGTTGTATTTGATCGCGTTCGAGGCGAAATTCATGAGGATTTGGACGAACCGCGTGCGGTCGACCGACAGCATGGGCAGGTCCGGAGGGAGATCGGCGACGGTGAGCGCCACGTCGGCCCGCGCGGCCGCCGGCGCCAAGGTGGTGGCTACCTCGTGGAGCGCCTCCGCCACGCCCACGGGCTCGGTCGAGATCGACACTCCCCCCGCCTCGATGCGCGCGAGGTCGAGGATGTCGTCGATGAGGTGCAGCAAGTGCTCGCCGCCCTTCAGGATCTGGTCGACGCGCTCGCGGTGGCGGGGGGAGAGCGGCTCCTTCTTGTCGCGACGCAAGAGCTGGGCGAAGCCGAGGATGGCGTTCAGCGGGGTGCGCAGCTCGTGGCTCATCGACGACAGAAACTCGCTCTTCGCGTCGCTCGCGGCCTCGGCCGCGGCCCGGGCCTCGCGGAGCTCCTCGGCGAGGCGGACGTCGTCGGTGAGGTCCCACACGGTCTTGACGATGCCGCCCTCGAGGGTGCGGCGGATCGTGATGCGCAGGCTGCGCCCGTCGCGCGTGCGGACGTCGAAGCCCGCGCCCAGCACGCGGCGAATGGCGAGTCCGTCGGTGAGGAAGCGCGCGCGGTCCGACTCGGTGCTGAACGCGAGATCGTGCATCCACGCGCGCACGGTGTCCTCGTAGCTGCGCCCGATGAGCGCGCCGGTGACCGAGCCGAGCAGCCGGCGGTAGACGCTGTTGCAGAGGACGAGGCGCTCCTCCGCGTCGAAGAGCGCGAAGGCGTCTTGGGTGCTCTCGACGGCGCTCGCGAGGCGATCGGCGGCGAGCTTCGCGGCCGCCTCGATGCGGCGGCGCTCCGTGACGTCGCGGATCGCCGCCGACACGAGCCCCCCGCGGCTCGTGGTGACGGGGCTCAGGCTCACCTCGATGGCGAGCTCGCTCCCGTCCGAGCGACGCCCGAACAGCGTGAGGCCGGAGCCCATCGGTCGCGCGCCGGGGCGGGACGCGTACGCCGCCATGTGCGCGCGGTGCCCCTCGCGGAAGCGCTCGGGGAGCAGCACCTCGAGCGGGCGGCCCACGAGGTCGGCGCGCGCGTAGCCGAAGAGCGCCTCGGTCTGCTGGTTGACGAGCGCGATGAGGCCGTCGCGGTCGACGACGACCATCGCGTCGGGGGCGGTGTCGAGGAGCTGGCGGTAGAGCCCCTCGATCGAGGCCGGGCCGAGGTCGTCAGTCACCATCGGGGAACCTCGCGTGAAACACGGCCCCAGGGGCCCCGTCGTCGACCCAGATGCGCCCCGCGTGGGCCTCGGTCACCAGCCGGCAGAACGTGAGGCCGAGCCCGCGTCCCCCGCGCTCGGGCACGCTGCCGGCCGCGCCGGACTGCACGAACGGATCGAAGATCGACTCGCGGAGGGCCTCCGGCACGCCCGCGCCGGAGTCGGCCACGCGCACCTCGACGCCGCCCTCGTAGGGCGCGACCTCGACCGCGACGGCGCTGCCGCGCGGTGCGTGTCGGACCGCGTTCTCCACGAGGTTCGCCAACATGCGCCCCACGAGCTCGGCGTCGGCCCACAGCGCGGCGGCCTCGATCTTCGAGGTGAGCGTGACGTCGCGCTCCCGCGCGGAGATGTCCAGCTCGTCGCACACGTCGGCGACCAGCGCCGCCGCGTCGACGCGCGCCTTGCGCGGAGAGAGCTTGCCCTCGTCGCCCTTCGATACGTCAAGGAGGTTGACTATCAGGCGCGTGAGCCGCCTCGCCTCGCGCCGAATGTGGCCCGCCGAGGCGCGCGCCGAGTCGGAGAGCGTCTTGTCGCGGAGGAGCAGCTGCGCGTGGAGGTCCATCGCGTTGACGGGGTTCTTGAGGTCGTGGACCAAGAACGCGGTGAGCCGCTCCTTCTGGAGCTGCACGCGCAGAAAGGCGGCGCGCTGGTCTCGGAGCAGCTCGTAGTGGGCGCGGAGCTCCGCGCTCGTGCGGCGCAGCTCGAGGGCGGTCTTGACGCGCGCCACGAGCTCGGCCGGGCGCACGGGCTTCGTGAGGAAGTCGGCCCCGCCCGCCGCCATCGCCTGATCGAACGTGTCCACGTCGCGGAGCGCCGTGAGGAACAAGATGGGGGTGTCGCGGCCACCGGGAAGCGCGCGCATGCGCTCGCACGCCGCGAAGCCGTCGACCCCGGGCATCCGCACGTCGAGGACGACGCAGTCGGGAGCCTCGCGCGCGAAGGCCGCGACGCCCTCTTCGCCGCCCGCGGCGACGACGACGCGGTAGTCCTCGTCCTCGAGGGTGCTCCGCGCGAGGGAGCGATTGGCCTCGTTGTCGTCGACCACGAGGACGGTCGCGGGGCCGGGCTCGGCGCTGCTCATCGAGCCGTTTGCTAGCACAGGCGAGCGCGAAAGATCGACGCCCCTGGGGCGATCCCGGGGCCTTACGCTCGCGCCCGCGCCCAGGGCGATGTATAAGGGGCCCCAGCTTTCTCCCCCGTAAGGTCGCATGTCTCGCAGTGAGAAGAAGATGGCTCGAATCCTCGTCGTCGACGACGACGCCAGCACGCGCGCCGCGCTCAAGGCGTTCCTCGTCGCCGAGGGCTACGCCGTCGAAGAGGCCGAGGACGGACAGGCGGGGCTCGACTGCGCGGCGACGAGCCCCCCGGACGTCGTCGTCACCGACCTCATGATGCCGCGCATGGACGGCATGGCCCTCCTGCAGAGGCTCCGTGAGCAGGACGCGCACCTGCCCGTGTTGATGGCCACCTCCCAGCAAGACCTGAGCGCCGCCGTGGCCGCGATGCGCGCGGGGGCGGACGACTACCTCACGAAGCCCGTCGACCTCGACGCGCTGCTCGTGGCCATCGAGCGCGCGCTCCAGCGCACGCACGTGCGCGTGGAGGCCGAGAACCTGCGCCGCCAGCTGCGGGAGCGCGACGCCGAAGGCCTCCAGGGGCTCATCGGGGCGAGCCCGGCCATGCAGAAGGTCTACCGGGTCGCCCGACAGGTCGCCGGCTCGCGGGCCACGGTGCTCATCACGGGCGAGAGCGGCACCGGCAAGGGCGAGCTCGCGCGCGCCGTCCACACCCTCGGCCCGCGGGCGCAGAAGCCTTTCGTCCCGCTCCACTGCGCGTCGCTCGCCGAGTCGCTGCTCGAGAGCGAGCTCTTCGGGCACGAGAAGGGGTCGTTCACCGGCGCCGATCGCCGCCGAACGGGGCGCTTCGAGCAGGCGGACGGCGGCACGCTCTTCCTCGACGAGATCGGCGAGATCCCGCCCGCCACCCAAGTGAAGCTGCTGCGCGTGCTGCAAGAGCGCACGTTCGAGCGCGTGGGCGGGAACGAGACGATCACGGTGGACGTTCGGGTCGTGGCCGCGACCAACCGTGATCTCGCCGCGGCCGTGCGCGACGGCAAGTTCCGCGAAGATCTCTACTACCGGCTCAACGTGGTCCACATCGAGATGCCGCCGCTGCGGCTCCGCGGCGGCGACGTGATCGTGCTCGCGAACCACTTCCTGCGGAAATTCGCGCAGGAGAACCGAAAGCGCGTCGAGGGGTTCACAGAGAAGGCGCGGGCGAAGCTCGTCGCCTCGCGGTGGCCCGGCAACGTGCGCGAGCTGGAGAACGCCATCGAGCGCGCGGTCGTGCTCTGCGAGGGCCCCACGGTCGACGCCGACGACCTCCCGTTCGAGGCGGCGGCCGAGACCCTCGGGGGGCTCCGCATTCCGGGGTCCACGATGGCCGAGATCGAGCGCTACGCGATCTTGCGCACGCTCGAGGCCGCGGACGGCTCCACCAGCAAGGCCGCAGACCTGCTCGACATCAGCGTGCGCACGATCCAGTACCGTATCCACGAGTACGGGCTCTCGCGCAGCTCGAAGCGCGCCGGCTCCTGAGCCCCGCGCGAGGCGCGAGGTCCGCTCGGCTCGACGCGCCTCGGCGGGCGCGCGCTCAGCTCGCGGGCGCCGGCTTCTCGCGCACCACGAACACGGAGCGATCCGCGTGGTTGACGACGCGCGAGGCCGTGGTGCCGATGAGGCGGTCGATCCCCCCGTAGCCGTGCGAGCCGATGACGATGAGGTCGACGTCTTCGGCCTTGGCGGTGCGACAGAGGACGTCCCACGCGGTGCCGATCTCCACGAGCGAGCCCTTCACGAGGTCCGGGGGCAGCTTCGCGACGATGCCGTCGAGGACCTTCTTCGAGTTCTCGATGAGGATCCCGCTGAGATCGAGGGTGCTCACGGCCCAGAAATGGGCAGGCACCTCGGGAGGCAGACCGACCGAGGTCACCAGCAGGAGCTTCGCGCCGAGCCGCTCGGCCATGCGCGCCGCCTGCTCGACGACCAGCGCGGTGCGCGCCGAACCGTCCACGCCTACGAGGATTGTCGTCATGCGCACCACTCTATCGAAGCGGCCCGCCGAGCGCGAGCGTCGAGAGCCCGCGCGCGACGCTCTCCACCCCCGAGGACCGCGCGGCGTGGCAGTCCGCTCCCGCCAGGGGCGCGAGCCCCGCGCGGACCCCTTGCGCGACGCCGACGGCGCCCAGCGTGACGATCGCCGCGCCCGCCGCCCGCCTGGCCCACGGTCGCTGCACGAGCCGCCGCGCGAGGCCCAAGAACGCGTCCACGAAGAGGAGCCAAGGCAGGGCGCCGAGGCCGAACGCGAGCATGCCGAGCGCCCCCCACGCAGGCTCGCCGACGCTGGCGCAGACCGCGATGGCCGAGTACACGAGGCCGCACGGCAGCAGGGCCCACAGCCCACCCGCCGCGAGCGCCCCGCGGAGAGAGCCCAGCGGGAGCAGCCGCCCGAGCGCGGCGCGCACCCGCGCGGCCACGCGCCCCTCGAGCGGCAGCCGCAGCTCTCCCGCCGGCAGCGCGCCGGCGAGGCGAAGACCGTAGAGGACGACGAGCACCGCCGCGACCACGCGCGCGCCGGCGCCGAGCGCGGGCCACGCGCGCACCCCCGCCGCGCCCCACAGGCTCGCGAGCAGCCCGAGGCCCGCGTACGCGACGAGGCGCCCGCCGTGGAACGCTCCGAGCGCGAGCGCGCGCCGCGCGCCCCGCGCCTCGAGGCGGGACGAGAAGAGGCCGACCAGGGGACCGCACATGCCCACGCAGTGCGTGCCGCCGAAGAGCCCGAGCAGCGCGAGCGCGAGGACGGTGCGGGCGGTCATCGGGCGTTGGGTCCCAAGAACTGCGCCTCGAGCTCGATGGCCTCCGCCTCGCCGGCGCGGCGAACGTGGAAGCGCACCGGCCGCGGGGCCCCGCGGGGCCCCGTCACGAACAGCGGGACCCTCCGCGACTCGAACGGCGCGAGATCCAGCGACGAGGCGGCGAACGTGAGCGTCAAGCCCGCGCCCCCGGGCGGCTCGCTGGAGGCGAAGTCGAAGTGCGCCGGCGTGTCCGACTTGTTGACGATGTGCACCTCGAGCGTGTTGCGCACCTCGTCGCCGACGAGCTCGTAGGGCGGCCCCGCGAGCCGGAGGACGTTCGCGGCGTAGGTGGTTCGCTGCCGGATCGTGAAGAACGCGACCAGCGCGCCGATGACCACGAGCGCCGCGTAGAGCCCCATGCGCGGCCGCAGCAGCCGGGTCTTCTTGCCCTCGAAGCCGTTCTCGGAGTCGTAGCGAATGAGGCCCTTGGGGCGCCCGAGTCGGGTCATCACGTCGTCGCAGGCGTCGACGCAGGCCGCGCAGGCGACGCAGTCGACCTGGAGGCCCTCCCGAATGTCGATCCCCGTCGGACAGACGACCACGCAGCGATCGCACGACACGCAGTCCCCCGCCCCCTCCGCCTTGGCCTTGCCTCGCGTCCGAGGTTCTCCGCGCTTCGTGTCGTACCCCACGATGAGCGTGTCGCGGTCGAACAGCACCGACTGCATGCGACCGTAGGGGCAAATCACGAGGCAGGTCTGCTCACGGAAGCGCGCGAAGTTGATATAGAAGATGACCGTCATCACGGTCGCCCACACGAACGGCGACAGGTGATCCAAGGGCCCCGCGCGCATCATGGTGACGAGCCCGTCCCAGGAGACGAAATACAGCACGAAGACGTGAGCGATCAGCGAGGAGAGCGCGACGAACACGGCCTGGAGGGCGACGCGCCGCCACCAGGCCGGCTCGCGCTTGTTGCGCTCGCCGCGCGAGCCGAGGATGAGCCGCTCGATGGGGCGATACACCCCCTCGAGGAACACCGTCTGAGGGCAAGTGTAGCCACACCACACGCGACCGAGGAGGCCCGTGAGCACGACGATCGTGACGGCGAGGCCGGTCAGCGCGAAGAACGCGAGGTAGGTGTCTTGGGCGCCGAGCGCGAGCCCGAGGATGTGGAATCGCCTCGACGGGACGTCGAGCCATATCCCCGGGGCGCCTCGGATCTTGACGAACGGGAGGATGAGGAGGAGGAGCACGAGGAAGGCGAAGAGCCAGCGCCGGGCCCGGGTGAAGCGCCCCTGTACGTCGGCCGTGACGATGCGGAGGTGGCGCCCGTCCGTAAGGAGAGACGAGCGCCGAGCCTTCGGGAACTTCACGGGTCCGGCGTACCCTGCGGGGGCTTTCCCGGGAGGTTCTTGCCGCGGAGCGTGAGCACGTACGCGGTGACCGCGAGGGTCTTCTCCGGTCCGAGCGTGGGCAGCCACGCCTGCATGCCCTTGTCGGGGACGCCCTCCGTGATGGTCTTGTAGATGTTGGCGTTCGACCCGCCGTGCAGCCACGCGCTGTCGGTCAAGTTCGGCCCGATGAGCCCGCTGCCGTCGGGCTTGTGGCAGGCCGCGCACATCGCGTTGAACGTGGCTTGCCCCTTCTCGAGGGTGACGGGGTCCTTCGCCAGGGTGTCGAGCGCCTCCGGGCCGATGGTCCCCATCGCGCGGAGCTTCTCGGCCTGCGCCGCGGCGATCTGCGCGGCCTCCTTCTCGTACTCTTCGCGACCGACCGGCGCGAAGTGGAACGTGTGGAACACGAACCAGTAGACGCCGGCGGCCAGCACCGTCACGAGGAAGATGCCCTGCCACCACCGCGGCGGCGCGACGTTCGCCTCCTTGATGCCGTCGTAGTCGTGCTGGAGCGGCCCCTCCCACCAGGGCGTCTCGGCGCCCGCGCGCGGCTCGGCCTTCTCGGCGTTGGAAGAGGGTGAATTCTCTTGCTCAGACATCGGACTCGTCCTTCTCGAGAGGGAGGGTAGACACGGCGTCGAACGCGCCGCGCTTCGGCAGAGCCGCGCGCAGGACGACGAGGCAGAAGATGGTGAAGAACAGCGCGAGGCCGAACAGGGGCAGCGCGAGCAGCGGGCTCTGCGCGAGGAACGCGAGGGCTTGACTCTTCATGCCGCCCTCCCTTCGGTCCGTTGGCATAGGCACGCCGCTCGCATGGTGCTCGCTTGCATGTTCATGGCTTGTCCGACTTCTCGGCCACGGGCGCCGTGCGAGGGGGGTTCTTCCCGAGCCGCTGCAGATAGGCGATGACGGCGACGAGCTCGGTGTCGGGCTCGGTCTTCGTGCCCAGCGTCGCGAGCTCGGCGGTGATGGTGCGGGCCTGCGCCTTCGCGCTCTCCTCGGCCTTCAGGATGTCGTCACTCCGATAGGGCACGCCGACCTGCGAGAGCGCCCGGAGCTTGACCGGAGTCTTCGAATAGTCGAGCGCGCTCGTCTCGAGGTGCTTGTAGGGCGGCATGTTCGACCCCGTGGTGATGGCCCGCGGGTCGATCATGTGCTGGTAGTGCCAAGCGTGGGAGTACTTCCCGCCGACGCGAGCGAGGTCGGGACCGGTGCGCTTCGACCCCCACTGGAAGGGGTGGTCGTATTGGGAGTCGGTCATGTCCGAGGGCGCCCCGTAGCGCTGCGCCTCGTGCGTGAGCGAGCGGATCATCTGCGAGTGGCAGGTGTAGCAGCCCTCTCGCAGGTAGACGTCGCGCCCCTCCACCTCGAGCGCCGTGTACGGCGCCGCGTTGGCGGACGCGGCCGCGCCGGCAGGCTTCACGAGCAGCGACGGGATGATCTCGGCGACACCGCCGACGATGACGGCCACGGCGGCGAGCGCCGAGAAGAGCAGCGACCGGCCCTCGAGGATGCGGTGCCACGAGGCCTCTCCCCGCGCCCTCGCCGACTGCACGGCGAACGCCCCGAGGATGGTGACGGCGATGGCGACGCAAGCGAAGAGGATGCCCGCGAAGCCGTTGGCCACGAGGGTGAGCATGATCATGGTCGTCGCGAGCACGGTGTAAATCACCGGCGGGGCGGTGATCATCTTCACCCAGCCTAGCTCGGGGGCGCCCTGGTCGAGGCGAACGACGGTGACCGAGGTGGTGACGGCCTTGCCCGACCGCGCGGTGACCGCGAGGTTGTAGGCCATGAGGATGAAGCCCACGAGGTACAGCGTGCCGCCGACGACGCGCATCCAGTACATCGGCTTGACGGCGATGAGGGTCTCGATGAACGTCGGGTAGACGAGCGAGCCGTCCGCGGCGACCGCGCGGAGCATGAGCCCCTGGGTGATGCCCGCGACCCACATCGACACGACGTAGAGCACGATCCCGAGCGTGCCCAGGTAGAAGTGCAGGTTGGCGAGTCGGGTGGAGTGGAGCTTCGTGCCGTAGAGCCGCGGCACCATGTAATAGAACATGCCGGCCGCGAAGAACCCGTTCCAGCCGAGCGCGCCGTTGTGGACGTGGGCGATGATCCAGTCGGTGTAGTGACCGAGCGCGCTCACCGCGCGGATCGAGAGGAGGGGCCCCTCGAACGTGGCCATGCCGTACGCCGTGAGCCCGGCGACGAAGAACTTGAGCACGGGGTCGTCGCGGAGGCGCTCCCAGCGCGCGCGAATGGTGAAGAGGCCGTTGACCATGCCGCCCCAGCTGGGGGCCCAGAGCATGATGCTGAACACCACGCCGAGGGTCTGCGCCCAGTCCGGGAGGGCGGTGTTGAGCAGGTGGTGCGGGCCCGCCCAGATGTACATGAAGATGAGCGACCAGAAGTGGACGATCGAGAGCCGATAGGAGAACACCGGTCGATCGACCGCCTTCGGCACGTAGTAGTACATGATGCCGAGCACCGGGGTCGTCAGGAAGAACGCCACCGCGTTGTGCCCGTACCACCACTGCACCAGCGCGTCCTGCGCGCCACCGAAGATCGAGTAGCTCTTCATCGCCATGACGGGGATGGCGAGGCTATTGACCAGGTGGAGCATCGCCACCGTGATGATGGTCGCGATGTAGAACCAGATGGCCACGTAGAGGTGCTTCTCGTTGCGCTTCGCCAGCGTCCAGAAGAAGTTCACCGCGAAGACCACCCACACCACCGTGATGGCGATGTCGATCGGCCACTCGAGCTCGGCGTACTCCTTCCCTTGGGTGAAGCCCAGAGGGAGCGACACCGCCGCCGACACGATGATGCCCTGCCAGCCCCAGAAGTGGAACTTGCCGAGGGCGTCCGACGCCATGCGGGTCTTCAGGAGCCGCTGGGTGGAGTGGTAAATGCCCGCGAACACCATGTTCCCGACGAACGCGAAGATGACCGCGTTGGTGTGGAGGGGGCGGAGCCTTCCATAGCCCAGGAACGGGTGCACGTTGGCTGGCCACCAGGCGAGCTGGAGCGCCACGATGACGCCGACCAGCATGCCCACGATCCCCCACAGAACGGACGCGGCGACGAACTGCCTCGGCAGGTCGTCGTCGTAGGTCACCTTCACCTCAGAGGTCTCTGTCGCTTCACTCATGAGCGTCCTCGGTTTCTTCCTTTTCTATCGGCAGCAACGCCAGGCGGTCGGACTCCTCGAAATCACGCTGTTTCCACGAAAAGAGGAAGAGCGCTACCGAACCGACCACCAACATCAGACTCACGAACACCTGCAGAACTACGACGTCCATATCTTGGCCCCCGCGGAGAGCTCTCTCATGGTGAGCGCGATGAGCCCCACGGAGGAGAGCGGCATGACCACGGCGCACAGCAGGGGCGACATGCGCCCTGACGCCGCGAGGGTCACAGTCAACACGTTGTAGGCGATGGCCACGCCGAGGTTCCGGCGCACGACACCGCGGAGCCGCCGCGCCACGCGGAGGGCGCGGCGCACGGCCTCGAACCCCGCGCCCGTGAAGAAGAAGTCGGCGCGAGTGGCGACGAAGGGGCGGTCGACCGCGGGGGTGCCGGAGCACAGCGCGACCTCGAGCGCGAGGGCGTCGTTCACGCCGTCACCGATCATCAGCGTGCGGGCGGCGTCGTGGGCCTCGAGCCACGCGCGCTTCGCCCGGGGGTCGGCCCCCGCGACGACGCGCTCGGCGGGGATGTCGAAGCACGCCGCCACCGCGACCGCGCGGTCTTCGCGGTCTCCGGTGAGCACGAAGGCCTCGTAGCCGTCGTCGACGAGGGCGGCCACGTCGCGCTCGGCGCCGGCGCGGAGCACCTCTTCGGTCTCGAACGAGGCACGTACGACGCCGCCCTCGACGAAGACGACGTCGCCGGGGTCTTGGGCGAGGCCGGGCGCGGGCGCGGCGTGCTGCGGCGCGCCCAGATAAGCGTCGGCCGAGCGCACGCCTCGACCGGGCTCCTCCGTGGTGACGAAGCTGTCATCGAGCGTGGCGTCTTCGCCCGCCAGGGCTGCGGTGATGGCGTCGGCCTTCGGGTGCGAGCTCCGCGCCGCCAGGTTGTAGAGCACGCGGCGGCTCTCGGACGAGAGCGCCGCGAGGGGGGCCGTGTCGCGCAGGACCAGGCGGCCGGTGGTGAGGGTCCCGGTCTTGTCGAACACGACGCGGCGCACGTCCATGGCGCGGTCGAGGAAGCCGTCGGTCCGCACGAACAGCCCCGCGCGCCGGAGCCCCGCGTGGGCGAGCTCGTAGGCAAACGGCGTGGCGATCCCGATCGCGCACGGACACGTGACGATGAGCAGCCCGCTCGTGATCTCGAACGCCCGCCACGGGCCGTCGTGGACGGCCCAGAACGCGAAGGTCGCCGCGGCGAGCAGCAGCACGACGACGACGTAGGCGCGCGAGAACTTCTGCCAGAACTCGACCTGAGCGCGGCCCTCGGGCACGGCGCGGAGGAGGTCGCGGAGGCCCGACTCTTCGAAGTCTTGCTCGAGTCGCACCCGCGCCGCCTCCGCCTGCCGGAGGAACGCGCCCGCGGGCACGCGCTCGGCCACGGCGTAGCGCGCGGGCTCGGGCTCGCCGGTGATCCAGTCGAGCGAGAAGCTCGCAGCGCCGCCGAGCGGGCTCGCGAGGACGGGCACGAGATCGCCCGGCGCGAGCAGGATGACGTCGCCGCGGCGGAGCTCGCGGCCTTTCACGATCTCGACGCGGCCGTCACGCACACGGCGCGCGAGGAGGCCGTCGGCGCCGTCGCTCTCGAGCAGATAGGCGCGGTTCTGGCGGAGCACGCGCTCCTGCAGGAAGCGCCCGACCAGCATCAGGGCGATGAACACGTTCAGCGTGTCGAAGTAGGTCTGCGCGCCGGAGCGCGTGAAGAAGCCATGCGCGGAGGCGGCGTACGCGAGCCCGATCCCCAGCGCGATGGGCAAGTCGAGGTGGAACGCGCGCCGCCGGAGGGTGGCCCACGCGGAGCGAAAGAACACGGCCCCGCCCACGACGACGCTCACCGTGGAGAGCGCGAAGTCCAGGGTGTGGAACAAGCGATAGAGCGGCCCGTCGCGGAGGCCCGCGTAGGTCGAGATCGCGAAGATCATGGTGTTCATCGCGATGGCGATGCACACGCCCATGCGCCAGACGAGGTCGTCGGGCGGGCTCTCGGCGCCCCGCTTGGCCGACGAGAAGCGGTAGCCGAAGCGGCTCAGCCCGTCGACGAAGGCCTCGAGGGGGAACGACGGCGCGACGACGAGCTCGCACCGCCCGGTGGACGGCGTGGCCCTCACGTGACCGGCCGTGGCGTGGCGACGAAAGAGCTCCTGGAAGATCCACACGCACGCCGAGCAGTGCATGCCTTGGACGTCGAGGGTCACCTTCGTGAGCCCGCGGGCGTCGCGGAGGGCGCCGGCCTCGACCTCGAGCCACAGGCGATCCGGGCGGGCCGCCCCCTCGGTCATGGGGTTGCCGTTGCCGAGGTCGTAATAGCGCAGCAGCCCCTCCGAGCGGAGGAGATCATGCACTGTCTCGCAGCCCGAGCAGCAGAACACGCTCGCGCCGCTCGGCAGTCCGCAATGCGCACAGGCCCCCGCCCGCCTGTCGGTCACAGGTATGGGAAGCGCTGCCATGGGTGGCCCGCGCTCAGAGCTTTTGGCGCGGCGGCGCGACCGGCAAGACGCTGGGGTGGTGCGACGCGTGCTTCGAGTGCTGCTGGCACCACTCGATCTTTCCGTGGCTGGCCTGGCGAACCTCGGCGCACCGCTCGCACGCCGGCTCGATGTGCGGCGCGGTGTCGGACTCCTTCGGGCGCACCACCACGACCGAGCACGGCGCGAGCCGCACGGTGCGCTCGGCGATCGAGCCGAAGAACGCGCGCGCCAGGCCGGTGCGGCCGTGGGTGCCGACGAACACGAAGTCGGCGTCGGCGGCACGCGCGACCTCCGCGAGGATGGTCGCTGGCTCTCCGACGTTGACGTGCGTGACGAGGGTGACGCCGACGGGCAGCGTCTGCCGCTCGACCGTCTCGCGCAGCGCCTCCGCTTGGTAGTCGAGGCGGGCCAGCTGCGCGTTCGCGGCGCCCTGGTCCTCGTCGACGCCGGGCATGAGCGCCAGGGCGCGCACGACATGAACGGTCGCCGGCGCGAGGCTCGCGGCGTGGGCGATGGCGGCCTCGAGGGCGCGGCCCGCGAGCTCCGACGTGTCGTAGCCCACGACGATGTTGTGCTTCGAGGTCATGGCCCGCCTCGAGCAATCCGCGTGCCACGACCCAACGCGAGGAATCGTGCTCGAATTCGCCTGCCTGGTGCCACGATGCGCCTGGCGCCGCAGCGCTTGCCGAGCCGGCGCAAACCCTGCGTCTCGACCGCGAGGGGAGCGCCCACCCCGCTCGTGGTTCTCGCGCGACGCGCGGCCCCGGACTTGCTACCTGCCTTCCTCCACACTGCATCGCGGCGAGGTCGCGGTGCGCGCGAGGTCCCTCTTGTCCATCCAGCTTCAATTCCACGGCGCCGCGGGCACGGTCACGGGGTCGCGGCACATCGTGTCGACCGCCCAGAGCTCGATCTTGCTCGACTGCGGGCTCGTGCAGGGGCGCCGCCTCGACTCCTTCGCAGCGAACCGGTCGCTCGGGTTCGACCCGCGCACGATCGACGCCGTGGTGCTCTCCCACGCGCACATCGACCACTCGGGCGCGCTGCCCATGCTCGTGAAGCTCGGCTACGACGGCGCGATCTACTCGACCGCAGCGACGCGCGATCTCTGCTCGGTCATGCTCCAAGACGCGGCCCGCATCCAGCGCGCCGACGCCGACTACATCGGTCGCCTCATCGACCGCGGGGCCGACGACCTCCAGCGGGTCGAGCCGCTCTACAGCGAGGAGGACGTCATCGCGGCGCTCGATCGCTTCACGGGGTGCGAGTACCACCGCCACGCGCAGATCACGCCCGACGCGCGGCTCTCCTTCCTCGACGCGGGCCACGTGCTCGGGAGCGCCATCTCGGTGCTCGACCTCGACGACGAGGGCCAGCGCGCGAGGGTCGTCTTCACGGGCGATCTCGGGCGGGCGAACATGCCGATCCTGCGCGATCCGGAGGTGCCCAGCGGCGCGCACGTGCTCATCATGGAGAGCACCTACGGCAACAAAGTCCACGCGCCGCTCGCCGCGATGGACGACGAGCTGGCCGCCATCCTCACGCGCACGGCCAAGCGCGGCGGGAAGGTCGTGATCCCCACCTTCGCCCTCGAGCGCGCGCAAGAGATCGTGATGGCGATCGCGCGGCTCCGGGCGAAGCGGGCCGTGCCGCTCGCGCCCGTGTACGTCGACTCGCCGCTCACCGTGAAGATCACCGACGTCTTTCGAATGCACCCGGAGTGCCTCGACGCGGAGGCGCGCGCGTCCATCCGGGGCCGGGCGAGCCCGTTCGATTTCGACGATCTCCACTACGTGTCCGATCCCGAGGACTCGAAGGCGATCGACGCCTCCCCCGAACCCTGCGTCATCCTCTCGGCGAGCGGCATGTGCGAGGGCGGCCGCGTGCTCCACCACCTGCGCGCGACCATGGAGCACGACGAGAACGCGATCGTCATCGTGGGCTTTCAGGCGCAGCACACGCTCGGCCGGCGGCTCGTGGAGCGGCGGTCCAAGGTGCGCATCTTCGGGATCGAGCGCCCCGTCCACGCGAGCGTCCACGTGCTGAACGGCTTCAGCGCCCACGCCGGACGCGACGAGCTGCTCGCCTTCGCCGAGGCGGTGCGCGACCGCGGTCCGCTCCACACCGTCGTGCTCGTGCACGGGGAGCGCCCCGCGCAGGAGGCGCTCGCCGAGGAGCTCCGCGAGCGGGGGTTCCCGGACGTGCGCATCCCGCAGCTGGGCGAGACGATCGTCGTCTAGTCGTTCTCGGAATGAGAACATTCATATGCAACTAGTGCCCATTCCGCCCCAGTCTGCGCGCCCGTAGAGTAGCTAGATGGCCGCATCGCGCACACCCGCCGTCTACATTCCTCATGGTGGAGGCCCCTGGCCGTTCGTCGACGTCGGGTTCGGAGAGCCCGACTCGCTCGCGCGCCTCGCCGCCCACCTCCGGGGTCTCCGCGAGCTGCCGGCGGCGCCCCCTCGCGCCTTGCTCGTGGTGTCCGCGCATTGGGAGGAGCGCGTGCCCACGGTGACCACCGCGGAGCGGCCCCCGCTCCTCTTCGACTACTACGGCTTCCCACCGGCGGCGTACGAGCTCACGTGGCCGGCGCCCGGCAGCCCGTGGCTCGCGCAGCGCACGCGCGCGTTGCTCGACGCAGCGGGCATCGCGAGCGCCGAGGCCCCCGCGCGCGGCTTCGATCACGGCGCGTTCGTGCCGCTGAAGCTCGCCTACCCCGAGGCCGGGGTGCCCACCGTGCAGCTCTCGCTGAAGGCCGGGCTCGATCCTGCGAGCCACCTCGCGATGGGCCGCGCGCTCGCGCCCCTGCGCGACGAGGGCGTGTTCGTGGTGGGGAGCGGCATGAGCTACCACAACATGCGCGGGTTCGGCCGGCGCGAGGCGCTGCCAGCGTCCCTCGCCTTCGACGCCTGGCTCGCCGAGACCGTCGCGCTGCCCCGGGGCGGCCGCGACGCGCGCCTCGTGGCGTGGGCGTCTGCGCCGTCGGCGCGCGAGGTGCACCCACGGGAGGAGCACTTGCTCCCGCTCATGGTCGTCGCGGGCGCGGCGGGCGGCGT
>DAORJJ010000022.1:0-26938 GCA_035439005.1 Polyangiaceae bacterium
CCACGGTGCTCGCCCGCCGCACCCTCCGCGACGACCGCGCGGCGACGGCGCGCGCGCTCGACGAGGCGCTCGCCGCGTCCGAGCTGGTGGTCACGGTCGGCGGCGTGAGCGTCGGCGACCACGACGTGGTGCGCGACGCCCTCGCGGACGCCGGCGCCACGCTCGACTTCTGGAAGGTCGCGCTCAAGCCCGGCAAGCCGCTCGCCGTCGGCGCGCGCGGGGCCTCGCTGTTCCTGGGCCTGCCGGGGAACCCGGCGTCGGCGATGGTCACGTTCGCGCTCTTCGGGGTGCCCCTGCTCCGAGCGCTCGGCGGCGAGCGCGCGCCCCTGCCCCGCGCGCTCACCGCGCGCGTCCTCCACGACGTGAAGCACGAGCCCGGGCGCCTCGAGCTCGTGCGCGCCACGCTGTCGCTGGTCGACGGGGCCCTCCACGCGCGCGCGGTGACGCACCAGGCGAGCGGCGCGAGCCTCGGGATGGCGCGGGCCGACGCGCTCCTCGCCGTGCCCCTCGAGAGCGCGGGGCTCCGCGCGGGCGACTCGGCGGTCGTGTACCCTTTCAGCGAGCTCGGGCTCCAGTGAAGCGCCCGGCCCCCACCCGCGCCACGAGCGCCCGACCGACCGGCGCGAAGACCCCAGCGGGCGCCACGCTCACGCACGTCGACGCGCGCGGCGAGGTGCGCATGGTCGACGTGGGCGACAAGGCGCCGACGACGCGCACGGCCGAGGCCGAGGCGCGCTTCACGCTCGCGCCCGCCACGCTCGCGCTCCTCCGCGAGGGGCGGGCCGAGAAGGGCGACGTCCTCGCCACGGCGCGCATCGCCGGCATCATGGCCGCGAAGAAGACGAGCGAGCTCATCCCGCTGTGCCACCCGCTCGCGCTCTCGAAGGTCGAGCTCCACGCGACCCTCGAGGCGCGGACGGTCACGCTGCGCAGCCTCGTGCGCTGCCACGGCCCCACGGGCGTGGAGATGGAGGCGCTGACCGCGGTGAGCGTGGCCGCGCTCACCTTGTACGACATGCTGAAGGCCGTCGATCGCTCGATGACCTTCGAGGTCGCGCTCGTCCGCAAGGATGGCGGCCGGAGCGGCACCTTCGAGCGAGAGCCCCCAAGACGCACGGCGCGCTCGACGCGCGCCGCGAAGGAGACGCCGCGATGACCGTGTGGCTGAAGCACGAGCCCCTCTCGGTGGACGAGGTCACCGCGGCGGTCGCCCACCCGGGCGCGGGCGCCGTGGTGCTCTTCCTCGGCGTGGTGCGCGAGGAGAACGAGGGCCGGCGCGTTCGACGCCTCGACTACACCGCATACGAACCGATGGCCCTGGCCGAGATGCGACGCATCGTCGAGGGCCTCGCCGCCGAGCTGCCCGGCGTGCGCCTCGCGGTCGCGCACCGCCTCGGCGAGCTCGCGGTGGGCGATCTCGCGGTCGTGTGCGCGGCGAGCTCGAAGCACCGCCCCGACGCGTTCACCGCGTCGCGCGCGCTCATCGATCGCATCAAGGCCGACGTGCCCATCTGGAAGCGTGAGCACGGCGAGGACGGCCCGGTGTGGGTCGGCTGGGTCGACGCGCGCTGCACGCCGGAGGGCCACGGCGCCCACGCGCACGCCTCGCACGGCGCGCACGCCTCGCATTCGCATTCGCACGCCCACGAGCCGCTCGAGCCGGGGCGCGCCCCGAGGCCCGAGACGGCCGAGGCGAAGCGCGCGATCCGCGTGGTCACCGTGACGGTGAGCGACACGCGCACGCCCGAGAACGACACGTCGGGCCAGGCCCTCGTCGAGGAGCTGTCCGAGTTCACGTGCGTGCGCCGCGAGCTCGTCCGCGACGATCCCGAGGCCGTGCGCGAGGTCTTGCGGCGCGCCGCGGCGGACGCCGACGCCGTGGTGCTCACCGGGGGCACGGGCATCGCGCCGCGCGACACCACCTTCGAGGCCGTGACGGCGCTGTTCGACCGCACCCTCGACGGCTTCGGCGAGACGTTCCGGCGGCTCTCGTGGGACGAGGTGGGGCCGCGGGCCATGCTCTCGCGCGCCACGGCGGGCATCATCGGCACCACGCTGGTGTTCGCCCTGCCGGGCAGCACGAACGCGGCCCGCCTCGGCGCGCGCGCCCTCGTGGCGCCGCTGCTCGTGCACGCGGTCGCGCTGCTGCGGAGCCCGCCCGACAAGGAGTCACGCTGATGCGGGTGCAGGCCCTCTTCTTCGCGGTCACCCGGGACCTCGCCGGCGTGGCGGAGGCGAGCGTCGACGTCCCGGGCGACGCGCCGACCGTGGCCGACTTCGTCCGCGCGATCGAGGCGGCCTACCCCGGGCTCGCGGGGCGCATGGCGAGCGTGCGCATCGCGCGCAACGAGCGCTTCGCGTCGCTCGACGTCGCGCTAGCGGAGGGCGACGTGCTCGCGCTCGTGCCGCCCGTCTCCGGCGGCTGAGCCTGGGCGCTCCGGGCGCACGACACGACGACGCCGCCGCGCGAGGGGCTCGCGGGCGGCGGCGGCGGGGGGAGCGAGCGCCTCGTTGGGCGCCCGCGCGGGGCTCAGCGTGCGACGGGGCAGGCGCCGTTCGACGCCACCGAGACGCCCGAGGAGGCGGCGGAGCAGGCGTTGCCGTAGGTGCGGCCGTCGCAGCCGCAGACGGGCTGGTAGAGGGCGATGCACGCCTCGGGGCGGACGGCGCAGGTGCCGGGGCGGTCGGTCGCGCCGCACTGCGCGCTCGCCGGGAACGAGCAGAACTCGCCCGCGCCGCACGGGGCCGCGCCGCGGGTGCCGCACATCTGGCCGACCGTCGAGACCTTGTGGGTCTGGCGGAGGTAGAACTCCTGCGCCGTGACGAACGGGCCGCAGTCGGCGCTGGGCATACACTTCGGGAGCGCGAGGCCGCCGGCGACGAGGATGCCCTCGCGCGTGCCGAGGGCGGCGCTGGCCGCGTCGAGCTCGCTGCGGTCGGCCGCGACGCCGTCGAGGTCGACGCGGATGACGTTGTGCGAGTCGCGCGAGTTCAGGGTGTACGCGGTGGTCGAGGGGCACGGCGCCTTGATGCAGCGGATGCCGTTGTCGGCCGTGCGGTAGAACGTCGAGTCGGCGACGCTCGCCTCGCCGGCGCCCGCCCAGGCCTCGATCGCGCGGAGCTTGCCGAGGCGCGTGCCGTTGAAGCTCATGGTGCGCATCGTGCCGCGGACGAGGGCGGTGCCCGACTCGAACTTCTCGAGGAACGCGGCGCGCTCGGTGGCGTCGAGGCCGGTGGGGACGAGGTCGGTCGCGGCGACGTAGCACTCGGCGCCGTAGGTGCCGTTGCCGCAGTACGTGCGGGCCTCGTTCACGCGCTTGACCCACACGCCGCCGCAGATCGGCGACACGCAGCGGCGGAAGTCACGGTGCGTCACGACGAAGAAGCCGGTGTTGCCGTTGGCGACGAGGGCCTCCTCCGACTCGCCCGCCTCGTCCTCGAGGTCGGGGGCCTGGGTGTCGGCGGCGCAGCCCGCGAGAGCGGTGAACGAAGCAAGAATTCCGGCGAAGGCGAAGAGCTGGACGCGCATGGGGACGACTCCTGTTGGGTTGCGCGCTTATGTACTTCAGTATCCTACCCAGTCAACTCGATTCTTACATGCTCGCACCAAAAATTGACGCAGCGTGAGAACCATTGAGGATTTTGCACGCAGCGCGTCATTCGAGCGACCCGGCGCCGGTGAACTCGACGCCCAGACCGACGACCCGCATCAGCCGGAGGGCGTTCGAGCTCTGCACGACGCCCGGCCGGAGGCGGTAGTCGAAGCTCATGACGTCGCCCTCGACCTGCTCCTCGAGGTGGACGTTCCGCACGTGGCCCGGCAGCTCGGCCTCGAGGTCGCCGAGCGCGAGGTCGTGCGTCGACACGGCGCCCACGGCCCCGAGCGACACGAGCTCACGCACGAGCGCGCGCGCCCCGATGAGGCGCTCGCGGGTGTTCGTGCCGTGCAAGATCTCGTCGAGCAGGAAGAACACGGCGGCGCCCTCGCCCGGGCTCCGCGCCAGATCGAGCACCACCTTGAGCTTCTTCAGCTCGGCGTAGAACCGCGACACGCCGTCCTCGAGGGAGTCGCGCACGCGCATGCTGCTCGCCACGACGAAGCGCCCGAGGGCCAGGCGCTCGGCGCAGACCGGGGCGCCGGCGCGCGCGAGCACCGCGTTCGTGCCGAGGGCCCGGAGCAGCGTCGACTTGCCCGACATGTTCGAGCCCGTCACCACGAGGGCGGTGCCGCGACCCTCGAGCGACACGTCGTTGCCGACGCGCTGCCCCTCGCGCAGCAGCGGGTGGGCGAGCCCCTTCGCGTGGAACGTCGCGTCGTCCGTGAGCTCGGGGTACGTGTGGCGGGGGTTCTCGAACGCAAACGTGGCCAGGCTCGCGTACCCCTCCATCTCGGAGAGCGCGGCGAACCACGCGCCGGCCGCCCCGCCCACGCGCGCGCGCCAGCCTTCGAGGGCCACCGCGCAGTGCACGTCCCACAGGAGCGCGGGAGACACGAAGAGCTTGAAGAACTCGTTCTGGCGCGCGTCCACGAAGGCCACGATGCGCCCGAGCCGCGCCATCTCGCGCGTGGCGCTCGCGCCCGTCGACTCGAGGTCGGACTTGAGCTTCACGAGCGCGGCGGCCTGGAACGTGTGGGCCTCGATGCGCGCGAGCATCTCGCCGTAGCGGCCGAGCGCGCTCTCTCGCGACGAGGCCACGGAGAGCGCCGCGTCGGCCCGCGCGCGGAAGGCCCGCGTCACCGCGAGGCCGGCCGCGAGGGGCGCGAAGAACCACCACCACGGCACGACCTTGGCCTGCCCGAGCACGAAGGCGACGACCGTGAAGGCGGGGATGACGAACGCCGCCACGCGGACCGCGGGCGAGGCGACCACGGCCGGCGCCCCGGCCCACGCCGCGAAGGGCGTGGGATCGGGCTTGTCGCCGTCGGTGAGCATGGCGCCCGAGACCGCGAGCTGCTCGCGAAGATCGTGGGCGGTCGTGAGCTCGCGCACCGCGGCCTGGCGCTCCCGGGTGCGGGCCGGGGGCTCGGCGTCGAGTCCGCCCGACAGCCACGACGCGAGGAGCTCTTCCCCGCGCTTGGTCGAGGTGGCGTCGATGAGCTGGAAGAGCGAGCCCTTGCCGAAGATGTCGAGATCGTCGACGAACGGGTGCTGCTCGGCGCCCACCATGAAGCGGTCGCCGCGCGACGGGGCGTCCTTCCAGTCGCCCGCGAGCCGCGCGCGGGCGCGATCGAAGTAGGCGACGGCGGCGACCGCGCGCTCGCGGTGCTCGTGGACGCGAGCGTGCACGACAACGAGCGCGAAGAACACGGCCATCGCGGCGATCGGGGCGCCCCACGCGGCCGGAGGCAGCGGCGACCACACCATGAACCCGACTCCGACGACGGCGCCCACGAAGGCCACCACGCGGAGCGTGGAGATGAGGTTCGCGCGGGCGGTGAGCCGCGCCACCTCGGCCGCGCGGGCGGCGCGGCGCGCGCGGTAGTGCCGCTGCTCCTCCGAGGGGGTCTCGCCCGCCGGGGTCAAGGTGGGGCTCGGCTCGCGCGTCATGGAGCCCGGGACGCTAGCAGGGCCACGTCACGCCGCGCGAAGCTTCTTGCCACGCCGCGTCGCCGCGCGGGGCTCGCGGCGCGCGGCCGCGGTCGAGACGGCGACGGCGAGGCCCGCGAGGGTGAGGCGGACCTCGGCGCCGTGCGCGGTCACGAGCGACGCGGCGCGCAGGCGGCGGAGGGCGTCGAGGAGGGCTTCGGGCTCCCCGGAGACGCGGAGCTCGAGCTCGTCGAGCGTCGCTCGGCGACCTTGGCGGGAGAGGCGGGCGATGGCGCGGAGGAGGGAGGCTTCGAGGTGCATGCACCCACCTTACGTTCACCACTGAACGGACGTCCAAAATGTGGCGCCGATTTTTGATAACAAGCTGTTTTTACATACCATTTCGACGATCGAGGACACTGCTCCGGTGCGCAGCACGGAACGCGCACACAGCGTTCGACTGCGCTCGTTCAGCGGGCTCACGGCCGGGATGGGGCCGTGGCCCCCGCCGCCACGCCGCCGCCCTCGTGTGCAGCGCCGTGCGCAGTGGGCAACCACTCGCACGCTCGACCTCCGCGCGCGTGGGGCTCCTGCGTGGCTTCTCTGGGGACCACCCATGGCACGCTCGGTGCTTAGGCCCATCCCATGAACTTCACGGCCCCACTCACGCGACGAAGCGGCCCTCTCGGTGCAGCGCGGGCTCTGCCGCTCACGGCGTGGCTCCTCGCGTGTGGCCAGATCGATCCCGAGGCGGTGGCACGACCGGAGCTCGAGCCGTCGAGGGCGGACGCCTCCGTGGATGCGCCAACGCCAGCGCCCGAGGACACTGGCCCGGGTCCCTCGATGGACGGGACCGTCATCACGGTCCGGACGACCTCCGCCTACAAATCGACCTTCCCGGTGTGGGCCGCGGTCCAGGACGGCGACGCCGCGTGGGTGCGTGTGCCCAAGCCGGGCGCTACCTTCGCCTTCGGTGTGACCGGAGCGCGCTACGGAGTCGCAGCGGCGTGCGCGGAGGGTCAGCTTCAGGTCCGCTACTCGACGCCCGACGTGACCACCGTCGACGTGTGCAACTCGGGCGGCAGCGGCGCGAGTGGCCCATCGTATTTCCTGAGGGGCCAGGTGCGCAACGCGGACGGTGCGGGCTGGCTCTCCTATACCGGGACCCGCACCACCGGACAGGCGCTCCCGAGCGGCGGCGGCGCGGTGTCGCTCGAGCTGTGGACCGGCTACAAGGACCTCGTCTTCGGGCTGAGGCCCTCCCAGCACGAGCCGCTGACCCGCGTCCTGGTGAAGCGGGGCCTGCCGCTCACCGAGACCCTCGGCGCGAACCCACCGGTTACCCTGGACTTCGCCGTCGAAGGGAGGGCCGTCACGCTACGAACGCTCGCGGTGACCGGACTCTCGGACACCGATCTCGTTGGGCACGACGTCACGTGGTCCGTGGACGGGAGGAGCCCGTTCCGCCTCCAGACCTCGGAGCAGGGCCGCGCGATGAGCGACACCTACGCGGCGATCGACCCCTCTCAGCTTCGCGCGTCCGACGCGTACATCCTCACCGTGAGCGCGGCCAAGAACGGGACGCACAGTCTAGGGGCCTCTTACCTCACGGGGCGGTTCACAAAGCCGATCGACCTCACGCTCGACATGACGTTCCCCAACCCCGTCGCGTCGCTCGCAGGCTCGGCGCCCTATGGCCGAGCGCGGCTGGAGTATCCGGACTTCCCGAACGCGTACGCCTACGCGCTCTACGCCTCCTCGGCGTCCAAGCGGACGCAGTGGAACGTCAGCGTCGCGCGGAGCTATTTTTCGCCGGGCGAGCCCACCCAAGTGACGATTCCCGATCTCTCCGGCGTCCCGGGGTGGAGCGCCGCCTGGGGCTTCCCTGCCGGGAGCCCGATCGCCGTGGAAGGCACGCTGCGCGAGCGGAGCGGGCTGAGCGACGGAAGCCAGGAGCGCACGACCTACAGCCGCGGATATTCGGTGACGCCATGAGGGACCGGATCGTGGTGGTGGCCAAGCTCCTCGCGCCTACGCTCGGTGGCCTGCGGCGCGGCGCGCGGGTGCACCCAGCGGGGCGCGAGGCGGCACTCGACTGCCAGCATGGTCCTCCCGTGCGCGCACGGAACGCGCTCACAGCTTCTGGCCGAGCTCGTTCAGCATGAAGCCGAGCTCGTCGGCCATCTCCTCGGCCAGCTTTCCGACCGGCTTGCCGGCGCCGTGGCCGGCCTTGGTCTCGACGCGGAGGAGCACCGGGCGGGTCGGATCGCCCTGCGCCGCCGCGAGGCGCGCCGCCATCTTGCGGGCGTGCATGGGGTCCACGCGCGAGTCGCTCTCGGCGGTCGTGAAGAGAGCGGCGGGGTACCGCGCGCCCTTCGTGACGTGGTGGTACGGCGAGTAGGCCCGGAGCCACTCGCGCGCGGCCGCGTCGTCGGGATCGCCGTACTCGGGGATCCACAGCTTCGCGATGCGGAACAGGTGGTAGCGCAACATGTCGGTGAGCGGCACGAGCGAGAGGCCCACGCGGAACAGCTCCGGCCGCTGCGTGAGCGCCGTCGCGACCAGCAGCCCGCCGTTCGAGCCGCCCATCGCCGCGAGCTTCTCGCGCGAGGTGATCCCCTCGGCGACGAGCTTCTCCGCGCACGCGTAGAAATCGTCGAACACGTTCTGCTTCTTCGCGAGCATGCCCGCCTCGTGCCACGCCTCGCCGTACTCGCCGCCGCCGCGCAGGATGGCGTGCGCCCAGACGCCGCCGCGCGAGAGCACGCTCATCACCCGGGCGCTGTACGCGGGGCGCTGGTTCACGTTGAAGCCGCCGTACCCGTAGAGCACCGTGGGCGCCGCGCCGCGCGCGCGCAGCGGCCCCTTGGAGATCACGAAGAGGGGGATCTGGGTGCCGTCCTTCGACGTGGCGAAGAGCCGCTTCACCTGCACGTCGCCCGCGGAGAACGTCGCGCCGACCTTGTCCCACGGCTGCAGCGCGCCGCGCGCGTCGAGCACCTGCACGCGCGACGGGCGCGCGAAGCTCTCGTCGCGCACGAAGATCTCCTCGCCGTCCATGCCCTCGCTCACGTGGGCGGTGCTGGCCTCCGGGAGCTGCACCTCGGCCTTCTTCCGGCCATCGTGGCCGAAGCGCACGACCTTGGTGGCGGCGTCCACGAGGTAGGTCGCGACGATCTCCTGCTTCGTGATCGCCACGTCCTCGAGGGGCTCCTTCGCCTCCGCGAGCACCTTGCGCCACGCCGCGCGCTCGGGGTGCGCGTAGTCGACCGCGTAGAGCTCGTAGCGCGGAGCGCCGTCGTTCGTGTGGACGAAGAGCCCCTCGTCGCGGAGCGCGGCGGAGAACAGGGCCTTCTTGCCCACCGCGAGCGGCACGCGCGGGGCGCCGGGCGTGGTCGCGTCTTGGAGATAGAGCTCGTTCTTGTCCCAGCCCTGGTGCACGTGGAACGCGAGCCACTTGCCGTTCGGGCTGATGCTCACGCTGGGCACGTCGGTCTTCACGCTCGCCGCGAACACGAGCGGATCGGCGTCGGGGTCCTTGCTGGCGAGGTCGTGGTAGAAAATCTTGGCGCCGTATTTCTCGTCGCCCGGGGGCACGGTGCCCTTCTTCGGGTAGCGCGAGTAGTAGAAACCCGAGCCGTCGGCCTTCCACGCGACCGAAGCGTGGCGCGTGCGATCGATGCGAAGCTCGTGATCCCGGCCGGTCTCCACGTCGCGCACGTGGAGGACGCTCTCCTCGCTGCCGCTCTCGCTGCGACCCCACGCGACCCACGCGCCGTCGCGCGACGGGAACCACCAGTCGAGCGCGCTCGTGCCGTCGGCCGAGAGCGCCGAGACGTCGATCAGCGCGCGGTCTCGCCCGCGGAGGCCGTCGCGCACGTAGAGCGTCGACTGGTTCTGGGCGCCCTCGCGCTTCGCGTGAAAGTAGCGCAGCACGCCCGCCTTGGTGCGGCGCACCGCGGGCGCGCCCACCGTGCCCACCTGGAGGAAGCGCGTGATGTCGGCGCGGAAGGCCGCGCGCCCCGGGATGGCGTCGATCACGGCGCGGGTCCGCGCGTTCTCGCGTTCGGTGAAGGCGCGCGTCTCGGGGCTGTCGCCGTCCTCGAGCCACCGGAACGGATCGATGGCCTCGGCGGCGGGCCCGGCGGCGTAGGAAGCGGTGAGCTTGGGCCCGAGCGCGCCCATCAGGCCGGGCGGCTCGGAGGAGGCGAGCGGCATCGACGGATCCGGCGTGGCGACGGTCGGGGGCGGGAGCACGGGCCGCGGGGGCGCGCCCGCGCAGCCGACGACCCCCAACGCGGCGAGCGCGAGCGCCGGGCCGAGCCCGCGCCCCCTCATGACGAAGTGGAGCCGCGCGAGGCGGACGACGGTCGAGCTTTGGCGCGCGCGAGTTCGCATGGGGCCGAGCATGCCGACTTTTTGGCCGCTGTCACGCGCTTACGCGGCCGAGGGCGACCGCCGTGGCGAGGGCCACGGTCAGGGGCACGCCGCGTCGTGGTAGCCTCCGCCGGCGATGACCACGCCCCGCCCCCTCGCCCTCCTGTCGAACGACGACGGCTACGAGTCCAAGGCCCTGCACGCGCTCCACCGCGCGCTCGTCGCCGCCGGCGCCGACGTCGTCGTGGTGGCCCCCTCGAACGAGCAGAGCGCCACGAGCCACTCCCTGAGCCTCCACCGCCCCCTCCGCGCGCGGTCGCACGGCGACGGGATCTTCTCCCTGGACGGCACGCCGGCCGACTGCGTGTATATTGCACTTCACGCGGGCGACCGGTTCCTGCCGCGGCGCCCCGACGTCGTGGTGTCCGGCATCAACCGCGGGCTCAACCTCGGCCAAGACGCGTTCTACTCGGGCACGGTCGCGGCGGCGCGCGAGGGCGCCCTCCGCGGCATCCCCGCGCTCGCCTCCAGCGCCCACGTGCACGCGGATCTCGCCAAAATCGCTGAGCTCTCGGCGTTCTTCGCCCTCGCGCTCGTCGGCACGCGCGCCTCGACGGGCAAGGCCCCGCTGCTCAGCCTGAACGCGCCCGAGGTGTGGAGCGGCGAGGTGCGCGTCTGCCGGCTCGGCTCGCGGCTCTACGACGAGCTCGTCGACATCCGCGTCGATCCGCGCGGCCGCGAGTACCTCTGGCTCGGCGGGCCGGGCGTGCGCCACGAGCCCGATCCGGGCAGCGACACCGAGGCCTACGACGCGGGGGCGGTCACGCTCACGCCGCTCGTGATCGACCTGTCGTCCCCCGCCGAGACGGCCTTCGCCGAGCGGCTCGCCGCCTCCCTGCGCGGGCGCTAGGCCCTCGGGAGCCCGCTCACCCGCCGAAGAGGCGCTTCGGCAGCGCCTTGAGCAGCGCGAAGACCGCGCCGATGCGCGCGCCGAGCGATTTCGCGCCGCCGCGCACGAGCACGAGCGCCGTGGCCACCGCGCGGAGCGCCGGGGTGTACGGGTACCAGTAGAGCTCGCGCGGGGCGCTGTTCTCGTCCACGAGCACGAACTTGGGGCGCGTGAAGATGTCGAGCGCGAAGTGCGAGCCCGTCACGCCGTAGCCCGACTCCCCCACGCCGGTCCACGGCGCCTGGGGGATGGCCCCGGTGAACGAGTGGTTGTTCACGGTCACCACGCCGGCGCGCAGCCGCCGCGCGAGCTTCTCGCCGCGCTCGACGTCTTTGGTCCACACGCTCGCGGTGAGGCCGTACTGCGAGGCGTTCGCGAGCGCGAGGGCCTCCTCCTCGTCCTTCACGACGCGGATCGGCAGGACCGGGCCGAAGGTCTCCTCGCGCATGACGTCGAGCTCGTCGGTCGTCACCTCGAGCACGGTGGGGGCGATCGGGGCCGCGCCCTTCGCGGCCTCGCCGGCCTCGCTCGCCTCGTCGTCGAACGAGCCCGCGAGCAGCTTCGCGCCGCCCGCCTTCGCGCTCGCGAGGTGGCGCCGCACGATCGCGCGCTGCGCGGCCGTGGTGAGCGGGCCGTAGTCGCGGCCGGCCTCGAGCGCCTTGGCGACGGCGACGATCTTCTCCTTCAGCGCCGCGGCGACCTTCTCCACCACGTACACGCGCTCGACGGCGCCGCAGTTCTGGCCGGCGTTCATCATCGCGCCCCACACGAGGCCGTTGGCGGCGCGCTCGAGGTTCGCGTCCTCGAGCACGATGGCCGCGTCCTTCCCGCCGAGCTCGAGGGCGCACGGCACGAGGCGCTCGGCGCACGAGGCCGCGACCTTGCGGCCCGCCGCCGCGCTGCCGGTGAAGACCACCGCGTCCACGTCGGCCGCCACGACGGCCGCGCCCACGTCGCGCCCGCCTTGGACGACCTGGAAGACCCCCTCGGGCAGGAGCCCCTCGAGGAGCGCCCGGATCTTCTCGCCCGTGCGCGGGGTGATCTCGCTCGGCTTGAACACCACGGCGTCGCCCGCCAAGAGCGCCGGCACGATCGCGCGGAGCGGCAGCGCGAAGGGGAAGTTCCACGGCATGACGATCGCGACGACGCCACGCGCGACGCGGTGAATGAAGCCGTATTTCTTCGGGTAGGAGAGCGCGTCGAGCTCGACCTCCTCGGGTTCGAAGAGCTCCTCGGAGGCGGCGCACCAGTACGCGACCACGTCGGCGGAGGCGAGGACCTCGCCGAGCAGCACCTCCACCTCGGGCTTGCCGGTCTCGCGGTGCACGAGCGTGGCCAGCTCGTCGGCCGCCTGCAAGATCCGCGGCCCGAGCTTCGCGAGGGCCTTGCGGCGCTCGTCGAGGTCGCGATCGGCCCACGCCGCCTGCGCGCCGCGCGCCTTGGCGACGAGCGCGTCGACCGTGTCGAGCGGGGTGGCGGCGACCTCGCCGAGGGGCTCGCCGTCGACCGGGCTCACGGAGGAGAAGGGGGAGTCGTCGCTCATCGCCCGCGGTCGTACCAGAAGCCCGGCCTGGCCGGGAGCGTGAATCGGCGCGCCGCGCGGAGGCGCCGCCGCGCGAGTTGGCCGAGGTGGGGCGAGGTTGGTCTAGGATGCCCGCATGACGTTCCGCTCGGTCTTCTTCGGGACTCCCGCCTTCGCCGTGCCCTGCCTCGACGCGCTCGCCGAGATCTCCGAGGTGTGCGGGGTCGTGTGCCAGCCCGATCGCCCTTCGGGCCGCGGCCAGGTGCTCGCGGCGCCCCCCGTGAAGGAGCGCGCGCTCGCGCGGGGGCTCGACGTCTACCAGCCCGAGAAGGTCCGCACGGGCGAGCTCGCGGCGTGGGTGCGCGAGCGCAACGTCGACGTGGCGCTCGTGGTGGCGTACGGGCGCATCCTCCCGCTCGACGTGCTCACCGCGCCGCGCCTCGGCTGCGTCAACGTGCACGCGTCGCTGCTGCCGCGCTACCGCGGCGCCGCGCCCATCACGTGGGCCGTGGTGCGCGGCGAGCCCGAGACCGGCGTCACGCTGATGAAGATGGATGAGGGCATGGATACTGGCGATATTCTTGAGAAATTCGTCACACCCATCGCCCCCGACGAGACCGCCGGGGAGCTCTCCGAGCGCCTGTCCGCCCTCGGCGCGCTCGCGGTGCGCAGGGGCCTGCCGCGCTTCGTCGCGGGGGGCTACACGCCGATCGCCCAAGACGCGTCGCGCGCGACGACCGCGCCGATGCTCACGAAGCAGGACGGCCTCATCGACTTCGCGAAGAGCGCGGTCGAGATCCACGACCACGTGCGCGGGATGAGCCCGTGGCCCGGGGCCTACGCGACCCTGCGCGGCAAGGTCGTGAAGGTGCACGAGGCGACCGTCTCCGACCTGACGACCCGCGACGCGCGACCGGGACAGGTGATCCTCGCCGACAAGACCGGCCTCGTGGTGGCCTGCGGCGTCGGCAGCGTGGCGCTCGGGCGCGTGCAGCTCGAGGGCAAGAAGCCGATCCGCGGCGTCGACTGGCTCGCCGGGCGCGGCGTCGCCGAGGGGGACGTCTTCAACGAGGCCCCCGGCGGCGCCTGAGTGTCGGCGGCCGCGGGGCGCGTGCAGGCCTCAGTCGCGCCGCTCGCGCTTCACCTCTTCGAGGAGCGCGTCGATGCGGTCGCGCGCCTCCTGGCCCGCGTCGTACGTGAAGCGAAACTCGGGCGCCGAGCGGAGCTTGAGCGCGCCCGAGATCTCTTTTCGGAAGAGGCCCGCCGCGCGGCCGAGCCCCACCTTCGCCTCCTCGAGGCGCGTCGCGTCGTCGCCGCCCTGGAGCAGCCGGTAGAACACCCGCGCGATGCGGAGATCGTCCGAGAGCTCCACGCGCGAGACGAGCACGCCCGCGAGCCGCGGATCGCGCACCTTCGTGGTGAGGAGCATGGAGAGCTCCTCGCGAATTCCCTCGGCCACTCGCGCGGCGCGCTTCACTTCACCAGCCATGGGGTCGCTCTACTCCGAAAGGTCGCCGTCGTCGCGCCAATCGCCCGCGCCGCCGTCGCCGAACAGCTCGTCTCCGAACGGCACGAGCTCGGTCTCGCGCGACAGGAGCTGCGCGTCCTCCGAGAGCTCGGCGGCGTGGGCGACCTCCGCGAGCAGGCGATCGCACACCGCCGCGTCGGCGGAGACGACGCAGGCGCCGAGGACGATCTTCTGCAAGAGGTCTTGGCAGGCCACCTCCGCGATCGAGATCGCGAAGCGCGCCTTCAGCCTGTCACGAATGCGCCGCACGACGCTGCGCTTCTCTTTCAGCGAGCGCGCGTGCGGCACATGGAACGTGAGCCGGAGGACCCCTACGTGCATCGACGATGCCTACGCGCCCCTCGCGGGGCGGCGCGCCGCTGACGGGAGGCCATGCAGGAGCTCAGAGCTTCTGCTTGACGTGCTCGATCTCGTAGCACTCGATGATGTCGAGCTCCTTGATGTCGGAGGCTCCGTCGAGGCTGATGCCGCACTCGAAGCCCTCGGCCACGTCCTTGACGTCGTCCTTGAAGCGCTTGAGGGCCGCGATCTTCCCCTCCCAGATGCGCTCGCCACCGCGGAGCAAGCGCGCCATGGCGTTGCGCTTGATCTGCTTCTCGATGACGTACGACCCCGCGACGATGACGCCGCGGATCTTGAGGACCGCGCGGACCTCGGCCTTGCCGACCGCCTTCTCGACGAGGATGGCCGGGAGCAGGCCCTCCATCGCGCTCTTCACGTCGTCGACGGCCTCGTAGATGATCGAGTAGTGGCGGATCTCGATCTTGTTCTCCTCGGCGTGCGCCGCGGCCTTGCCCGCCGGCCTCACGTTGAAGCCGATGACGATCGCCTTCGCCGCGATGGCGAGGTTGACGTCGCCCTCGGTGATGGCGCCCACGCCGGCGTGCACGATGCTGAGGCGCACGCGGTCGGTGGAGAGCTTGGCGAACGTGTCGGCCACGGCCTCGACCGAGCCCTGCACGTCGCCCTTGATGATGATGCGCAGCTCTTGCTGGTCGGCGTCTTGGATGCGCTTCGAGAGCTCCTCGAGCGACACCTTGGCGGACGACGGGATGAGGCTCTTCGCCATCTTCCCGCGGCGGCTCTCGGCGATCTCTTGGGCCTTCTTGGTGTCCTTGACCGCGTGGACGGGGTCGCCGGCGCTCGGTACGTCCGAGAGACCGAGGATCTCGACCGGGGTCGAAGGACCCGCCGAGTGGACGGGCTTGCCGTGCTCGTTGGTCATGGCGCGCACCTTGCCGAAGCCGGCGCCGGCCAGGATGAAGTCGCCCACCTTGAGGGTGCCCTCTTGGACGAGGACGCGGGCGACCGGGCCGCGGCCGCGGTCGAGCAGGGCCTCGATGACCGTGCCGCTCGCGGGCTTCGACGGGTTGGCCTTGAGGTCGAGCACCTCGGCCTGGAGCGCGAGCACCTCGAGCAGCTCGGGGACGCCCTGGCCGCTGAGGGCCGAGACGTTCGCGTAGATCGTGTCGCCGCCCCAGTCCTCGGGGATGAGGCCGAGCTCGGAGAGCTCGCGCTTCACGCGCTCGGGGTCCGCGCCGGCTTTGTCAATCTTGTTGACCGCTACGATGATGGGCACCTTCGCGGACTTCGCGTGGGCGATCGCCTCGCGGGTCTGCGGCATGCAGCCGTCGTCCGCCGCGACCACGAGCACGACGATGTCGGTCACGCCTGCGCCGCGGGCGCGCATCTGGGTGAAGGCCTCGTGGCCCGGCGTGTCGAGGAACACGATCGTGCCGTTGGCGGTGGCCACCTTGTAGGCGCCGATGTGCTGAGTGATGCCGCCCGCCTCGCCCGCGGCCACGTTGGCCTTGCGGATGCGATCGAGCAGGCTCGTCTTGCCGTGGTCGACGTGGCCCATGACGGTGACGACGGGCGGACGCGGCTCGCTCGCCTCGTCGGCCGCCACGGTGGGCTCCTCGCCCCGCGCGGCGGCGATGCTGTCGTCCTCGCTGACGGCCACGTCCTCGACCTCCCACGCGAACTCGGACGCGAGGATCTTCGCCGTGTCGGCGTCGAGCGTGGTGTTGATGTGGACGTTCTGCATCCCCATCGACCAGAGCTTCGCGAGCAGCTCGGTGGCCTTGAGGCTCATCTTCTGCGCCATGAGCTGCAGGTTGATGTTCTCCTCGATGCGGATGACCTTCTTGTGGGCGCTCATCTCCTGCGTGGAGACGGCCGGCTTGCGGCCGGGCACCTGAGGGCCGAAGCCGCGCTTGCCCGCGAAGCCGCGGCCCATGGGGCCACCGCGACCCATCGCGGGGCCGCCGCGGAGGCCGCCGCGCTGGGGGCCGCTGGCGCCGCCGGCGCGCGGGTCGTACTGGACGCGGCGGGCCATCGAGCCAGCGGAGCCGCCGCCGATGCCGGTCCGCGAGACGCCCGCGGGCGTCGGCATGGGGACGCCGGGTCGACCGGCCCAGACCTCGATGCCGGTCTTCGGGGGGCTGGAGCGCACCGGAGGCGGCGGGGCCGGCGTAGGCGCGCGCGGCGGCTCGATCACCGGCGGCGGCGCGACGACGACGGGCTCGGGCGGCGCGACGGGCACCGGGGTGGCGGCGACCACGGGGGCCACGGGGGCCACCTCGGCGACGACCTCGGCGGGCGGCGCAGGCGGCGGAGCGGCCTCCGCGATCTCGGCGGGCGCCTCGTCGATGACGAGCGTCTTGGAGCTCTTGCGCTCCTTGCGGGGCGTGGCGGGCGCGGCGGCGGCGGCGAGGTCGCGGACGCTCTTGCGACCCTCCGCGACGACCGACCGCACCGAGGCAGGCGCGCTCTTGCGCTCCTCGGCGACCACGGCGGCCAGCTCGCGGGCGCTCTTGCGCTCTTCTGCGACCACGGCGGCGACCGACCGCACCGAGGCAGGCGCGCTCTTGCGCTCCTCCGGGACGAGGTCCCGCGCGCTCTTGCGCTCCTCCAGGCGGGCCGCGGAGGGGGCCACCGGCGGGGCCGCCGGCGCGGGCTCCGAGTCTCGAGAGACGGGCAGCTCTCGCCGCGAGGGCTCGGCGGCGAGGTCGGCGGCCGACGCGGGGGCGGCCGGCAGCGGGCCGCTTGGGGCGGCGTCCGGCGACTTGGCGATCGCGCGACGCTTCACGACCGTCGGGCGGATGCGCTCTTCGACGACGTTGTGGGTCTTCTGCTTCTCGAGGTGCCTCTTGAGGCGATCGACCACGTCGCTCTCCACCGAGCTCATGTGGTTGCGAACCTCGGCGACGCCAATCGACTGGAACAGCGCCACGACCTGTTTCGGATCGAGGTTGAGCTGCTTTGCAACTTCGTAAACCCGAACCTTGCTCATCGAACCTCCGACGACCGCCATGCTGCTTCACTCCCCGAACCGGCCAACGCCGCGGCGGCTCTGCACATCCGTTTGATTTCATCCGCCAGCGCGCCGTGGGTGACGGCCAGAATGGCCACCTCGTCGCGCCCAAAGAGGGCGCCTAGCGTGCTCTTCGATCCAAAACTCACCGCGAACCCTCGTGAAACTGCATCCGTGATCTCGCGCCGCTCTACCACGCTTCTCGCGTCGACCGCCACGACAACGCACGTGGCGCCGTCGGCCAAGGCCCCGAGCGCTGCGTCGGTGCCGACGCGCACGTGGTGAGTCCTCTTTGCCGAGGTGAGGAGCCCCGTGATGCGTCGCTCCGCGGCCTCGCGAAACGCCGAGGAGAGGGCCGCGGCCGTCGTGCGCACCGGCGCCTTGAACGACCGCGAGAACCCCGACCGCGCCGCGCGCTCGAGGCACGCGGACTGCGGGTGCACCCACGCGCCGCGCCCGAACGAGCCGCCCGCGAGGTCGAAGGCGAGCTCCGTCGCGTTCGGCCCCTCGGGACCGCGAACCAGGCGCGCGAGCGCTCCGGGGTCGGCCTTCTGGCCGCACCCGGCGCACGTCCGAACGCGCGCGGAGCTGTCCGCTGCGCCCTCGGTGCTCGCTGTTCGCCTGGTCGCGCTCATGTCAGCCCGGCACCTGCGCGCGCTTGAGGACGTCGGAGATCTCCTGCCACTCGTTGGCGAGGAACGACTCGGCGCCCTGCTTCAGCGCTCGCGCCTTCTTGATGCCGAGCCCCGTCTTGATGGCGAGCTTGTCCTCGTCCTCGCGGAGGATCTCCTCGATCGTGCGGTAGCCCGCCTCCTCGAGGAGCTGGACGGTGCGCTCGCCGACGCCGCGCAGGAAGAGCAGCCGATCGCGCTCCGTGAGAGGCTCGGTGCGGCTCGCGACGTTGCTGATGCGCTCCTGGCGGAGCCGCTCCATGGTCTTCTCGGCGGAGGCCTTGATCGCCTCCGCCGCCTCGGCGCCGCCGAGCCCGGGGATGGCGACGAGCTCCTCCTCCGAGGCCTCGAGCAGCTCCTCGAGCGCGCGGAAGCCCTGGCGATACATGCTGCGCGCGACCGCGTCGCTCACGCCGTCGAGCCGCTGGAGCTGGGCTATCGCCTCCTCCTCCATCTGCTTGAACTTCGTGTCGCTGATGATGTCGAGCTTCCACGCGGTGAGCTGCGCCGCGAGGCGCACGTTCTGGCCCTTGCGGCCGATCGCGAGGGAGAGCTTCTCGTCGGGGACGACGAGCTCCATGCGCTTGTCGGCCTCGTCGACGATGACCTTCAGCACCTCGGCGGGCTGGATCGCCGCGCACACGAAGCGCGCCGGATCGCGATCGTAGGGCACGATGTCGATCTTCTCGCCGCGCAGCTCCTGGACGACCGCCTGCACGCGCGAGCCCTTCATGCCCACGCACGCGCCCACCGGATCGACGTCCGAGTCACGGCTCGCGACGGCGATCTTCGAGCGCGCGCCGGCCTCGCGTGCGCAGGCCACGACGCGGACGATCCCCTCGTAAATCTCGGGGACCTCGCTCTCGAAGAGCTTCTCGACCAGCTTCGCGTCCGAGCGCGAGAGGATGATCTGCGGGCCACGGGCCTCGCGATCGATGTCCTTGAGGAGCGCGACGATGCGATCGCCGGGGCGGTACGACTCGCGCGGGGTCTGCTCGCGGAAGGGGAGGATCCCCTCGGTGCGGCCGAGATCGACGATGAGGTTCTGCCCCTTCTCGAAGCGGCGCACGACGCCCTTGATGAGCTCGCCCTTCTTGTCCTTGAACTCGTTGTAGATGAGGTCGCGCTCTTCGTCGCGCACGCGCTGGATGAGCACCTGCTTGGCGGTCTGAGCCGCGATGCGACCGAAGGTCGACCGCGCCTGCTTCACCATCAGGATGTCGCCGAAGTCCTTGTCCTGCTGGGCGGCCTTCTTCGCGTCCGAGGGGTGCCAGAAGATCTGGAAGCCGAGCTCCTCGCCCAGCTCCGCCTCGAGGCCGGCCTGCTCCGCGTCCTCGAGGGCGATCTCGCGCTCGTCGTCGGACGGGTCGTCGACCACCGTCATGTACTGGAACAGGTCGACCTGCCCGGTCTCGTCGTTGAACCTCGCCTCGAGCTCGCGCGTGGGCCCGAAGACCGACTGGGCGGCCTTCAGGATGGCCTCCTCGACGGTCTTGATGAGGCGTGCTTTGTCGATGCCCTTGTCGCGGGCGACCATCTCGATGGCCTGCAGCAGGTTGGGCTCGGCGGGTGTGTGCTGTGGTTGGGTCGTCGCCATGGTCTGTTCCTGGGTAGGCGTTCCTGGGTGCGGGCGCGTGTCGCGGTTGCGGCGCGCGATTACTTTCGGGTCTTCTTGCCCGGCTTCGGTGAGGCGCCGAGCTCGAACACGAGCCGGGCCGAGGTCACGGTGGTCAGGGGGACGGCGACCGGCGCGCCGTCGCCGCCGAGCGCGAGGCGGAGCTGGCCGTCGGCCACGCCGGAGAGCACCCCGACGACGACGCGCTGCCCGAGCAGCGGCGCCGAGAGACGGAGCTTGGCCTTCTGGCCTTCGAAGCGCACGAAATCGGCCTCGCCGCGGAGCTCACGCTCGACCCCCGGTGAGCCGACCTCGAGCGAGTAGTGGCCGGGCACCGGATCGGGCTCGGCGACGTCGAGCGCGGCCGAGAGGGCTCGCGAGACGTTGGCGCACACCTCGAGATCGACTGCGGAGTCCTGGGTGGAGGCGCGGCGCTCCGCGCTGCCTTCCTTGTCGATGAGGACCCGAAGGACGAAGCCGCGGCCGTCGCTCTTCCACTCGACCGCGACGAGCTCGGCGCCAGCGGCGCGCGCGATCGGCAGGGCGAGGTCGCGCACGCGGTCGAGATCGGCGGCGGCGGCGGTGACAGCGGGCGTGAGCTTTTGGGGAGAGGTCATGCGCGAGACAAAAAAAGGGCGGGCCCAGAACTTGGGTCCGCTCGAAGAGCCACCAAAGGGGACTCGCGTCATAGCGCCGGAACGCGCGCCCTGCAAGCTCTGGCTGCTCGAGGAGAATTTATGCCGTCTTTTCCGGCATTTGTGGACGCAGGCAGGTCACCCACGCGGCGCCTCGTGGGCCGCGTGCTTCCGCGGCCGGCCCCGCGAGGAGCCGGTCGCGCGAGCGCGAGAGCGCGGCCTACTTCAGGAAGTTCGGATCGGCCTTGGGGGCCGGGGCCTTGGGGGCCGGGGCCTTCATGGCGCCGGGCTTGCCCGTCGGCGCGGCCGGCTCGGCCTTCGTCGCCGCGTCCTGCTCGAGGATGATGAACTGGACGCGGCGGTTGCGCGCGCGGTTCGCCGCGGTGACGTTCGGCACGAGCGGCTTGCCCTGGCCGTAGCCGCGCGCGACCAGGCGCGACGACTCGACGCCGTGCGCGACCAGCCACGCGACGACGGCGTTCGCGCGGTCCTCGCTGAGCGACTTGTTGTGGTCGGGCGTGCCCGAGTTGTCGGTGTGCCCTTGCAGCTCGACGCGGCGCACCCGCGGGTTGCGGATGAACACGTCCGCGATCTCCGTGAGGAGCGAGGTCGACTCGGGCAGGATCTTCGCCGAGTCGAGGGCGAACTGGATCTGCCGCTTGATGATGATCTCCTTCGCGCCGAGGGAGACCGAGGTGTTCTTCGGCTTCTTCTGGAGGAGCACGTCGACGGCGTTGTCTTGGAGCGGCCGCACGTCGGTCGGCGCGACGTAGGAGAGGTAGCCGTCGGCCTCGGCGGTGACGGTCGCGGTGCCGGGCGAGACGTCGATGAACCGGAACGAGCCGCTGTCGTCGGCGGTGCCGGAGAGGGGCTTGCGCTGCGCGTCGACGAGCTTGATGACCGCGCCTCGCACGACCGCTTGGGTCTCGGCGTCCTTCACGTGGCCGGTGATGGTGCCCACGCGGGGGAGCGCCACGACCGGGCAGTCGAGCTGCACGATGGAGCCCTGGGCGCCGGACTGCGGGCCCAGCGTGACCGCGCAGCGGCCGGGCTTGTACCCCTCCGCCTTCACGCTGAACGTGTACGTGCCGGGCGCGAGCTCGTGCGTCGTGAAGCGCCCGTCGCCGCCGGTGGCGAGCGAGGTCCACTGCGGGTGCTCGTCCCACGAGACGATCGCGTTCGAAACGCCGGTCGGCTTGCCCTCCTCGTGCACGAGGCCGCCGACGACGAGGCCCGCCTTCACGGGCGCGGGCACGTCGCGCTCGACCACCCGCACGGTCTCGGTGGGCGGGCGATCGCGCGTGTCGAAGGCCCAGCCCGCGCCGAGGTAGAGCATCCACGGGGGGGTCGGCGAGACCTCCTCGATGAAGCGGCCGGTGCCGGTGACGCCGATGTCGAACGCCGCGGTCAGGGCGAAGCCGCCCTTCCACGGCATGGCGCGCGCGCCGATCGTGAGGCTGCTCGGCGCGATCTGATCGTTCGCCAAGCAGCCGTCTTTGCTCGGGTTATTGGGCTTGCACGCGTACCCCTGGCGGTTGATGGGGATCTGGATCCCGTACTCTACGAAGGGGCGGACCTTCTCCTTCAGGAGGAACACCTCGGCGCCGAGGTTGATGTCGAAGTGGTCGACCCGGTTCACGCGGAGGCCGAAGCGCTCGATGCGGGTGACCGACTCTCCGCGGAGCGCCTCGACGTCCTTCAGGGTCTCGCCGGTGTTGTCGAGCGAGTAGGTGAGCGTGGCGCCCACGCGGAGCGGCAGCGACTTCTTCATCTCGCGCAGATCGCCGGTGACCAGGCCGCGGAACTTCGCGCTGGTGCCCGCGCCGAGCAGGCCGACCGAGCCGGTGCCGTTCACGAGCCAGAGCTCCGGCGCGAAGCCGACGTGCAGGACCTTGTTGACCGCCATGTGGCCCTTCAGGCCGAGCTGGGTGTCACCGAGCACTTGAATGAGCGCGGGGCGGTTCTGATCGCTCGAGTTGGCGTAGGCGCCCGTGGAGCCGTATGCCTCGAGCCACTTCAAAATCTGCACGTCGAGGGCGAGGGTTCCGCCGATGTGGCTGAGGGAGGACGCCGTGTTCGGCGCGCCCGCGCGCGGGTTACGGCACGGCTGCTCGGCGGTGCAGAGGAAGCCGGCGGAGAAGGTCTCCGCGGTGAAGGCCACGCGGAACTGCCCGGGAGCCCCGCCCTGCGCGAACGGCATGTGGAGGAGCCCCACCCCGCCGACCAAGGTCGGCGACTCGTTCAGCTTCCGGTCGCGGGCGAGCCACTCCTCGTCGGGAGAGACCAGCGCCGCTGGCGACACGGAGGCGGGCGCGCCGGGCGCGGGAGCTGCGGCGCCACCGCCGAGCGAGCCGGCCGCGGGCCCCCCAAGGGAGACGCCTCCGCCGACGGCTCCGCCCGCACCGGCACCACCGCCCGACGCCGGCTGCGCGCTGGCGATCCCCGCGAACGCCGCCTGAGCCGAGAGGATCGAGAGAAGCGCGAAGGCCTTGGTCTTCATTCGTTCCTGAACGGCGCTACGCGCCGTCTCCTGTGAGCCTCGAGCGGCTCTCCTTGACAGAAGCGACCTCGCGCGCAGCGTGCGTCCCGAGGACCCCCACGGAGTGAGTAGGTGAGTGAGCGGTGCTCCACCCCGTGAGAGTGCGCGGAGTCTTACACGGGGCGCTCCGAACGGGAAAGCTTGTTTCACCCGCGGGGGGCCGTGCTCGCCGAGTATTCGTGGAGTTTGTACTGAATCTTGCGCGGAGAGATGCCGAGGACGAGGGCGGCCTTGGAGGTGGACCCGCCGCAGGCCTCCAGCGTCTGGAGGATGGCGTAGCGCTCGAGCTCCGCGATCGTCGAGCCCGGCACGCGGGGCGGGCCTCCCCTCGCCTCCGCGGGGACGATGTGGATCGGCAGGTGCCGGCGCTCGATACGGGGACCGTCGCAGAGGACCACCGCGCGCTCCACCGCGTTCTCGAGCTCGCGCACGTTGCCCGGCCAGGGGTAGGCCGCGAGGGCCTCGCGCGCCTCGTCGGAGAACCCCTCGATCGCGCGCCCGTTCTCGCGCGCGTACCTGCCGAGGAAGAAGCTCGCGAGCGCCGGGATGTCCTGCGGGCGGGCGCGCAGAGGCGGCAGATCGACGGCGATCACGTTGAGGCGGTAGAAGAGGTCCTCGCGAAACTGGCCGGCGCGCGAGGCGGCCAAGAGGTCTTTGTTCGTCGCGGCGATGATGCGCACGTCGACCTTGAGGGTCTCGTTGCCGCCGACGCGCTCGAAGGTCTTCTCCTGGAGGAAGCGCAGCAGCTTCACCTGCGTGCTCGGCGAGATCTCGCCGATCTCGTCGAGGAAGAGCGTGCCCGTGTCGGCCTGCTTGAACCGCCCCTCACGCCGGGCGAAGGCGCCCGTGAAGGCGCCGCGCTCGTGGCCGAACAGCTCGCTCTCGAGGAGCGACTCGGAGAGCGCGGCGCAGTGCAGGCGCACGAAGGGCTTGTCCGCCCGCGGAGACGCCATGCACACGGCCTCGGCGATGAGCTCTTTGCCCGTGCCGCTCTCGCCGGTGACGAGCACGCTCGCGCGGCTCGGCCCCACCTGCGCCACCAGCGCGAGCACGGCCTGCATCTTCGGATCGGCGGAGATGATGTGGCCGAAGGCGTTCCGCTCGCGCAGGCGATCGCGCAGCCGCGAGGTCTCCTCGAGCAGGCGCGCCTTCTCCATGGCGCGCTCGACCACCGCGGAGAGGGCCTCGAAATCGAGCGGTTTGGCGAGGTAGTTCTCGGCGCCGAGCTTGATGGCCTGCACCGCGCTGGAGATCGTGCCGAACGCCGTCATGACGACGAAGACCGTGAGCGGCGACGCCGCGCGGGCCTTCTCCATGAAGGCCAGGCCGTCGAGGCCCGGCATCTTCAGGTCGGTCAAGATGACGTCGGGCTGGAACTCCTCGAGCTTGCCGAGCGCCTTGAAGCCGTCGGCCGCCGTCTCGGTCGTGTAGCCCTCGTCGTGGAGGATCTCGCTCAGCGCGGCGCGCGCGTTCGCCTCGTCGTCGACTATCAGAATCCGCCCGCGGCCCATGCCCCCGACCCATAGCACCGGACACGCGCGAGGGGGACGCGGACGGTCAAGTCGCGTCACGTCACGCCGGGTGCTTCGGCGGCCAACCTCTCGTATGCTTGGCCGCGATGGCCGAGCCCGCCCCCTCCGAAGTCGTGCTCTCCGTGAGCAAGCTCTCGAAGACGTTCAAGAAGCCGTTCTCCGGGAAGAAGGTGCACGCCGTGAAGGAGGTGTCCTTCGAGGTGCGCCGGGGCGAGATCTTCGGGTTCTTGGGGCCGAACGGCGCGGGCAAGACGACCACCATCAAGATGCTCACGGGCCTCATCTCGCCCACCGGCGGGAGCGCCTCGCTGCTCGGGCTCCCGGTCCCCTCCAGCGAGGCGATGGGCCGGGTCGGCTTCCTCCCTGAAAACCCTTATGTTTACCCATACTTGACGCCGCGCGAGTTCGTCACCTTGGCTGGCCGCTTGAACGACGTCCCAGGCCGAAAGCTGCAGAAGCGCGTCCCCGAGGTGCTCGATCGCGTGGGGGTGCTCTACGCGATCGACCGCGCGGTCCGGGCGCTCTCGAAGGGCATGCTCCAGCGGGTCGGGCTCGCCGCCGCGCTCGTCCACGACCCCGAGATGCTCATCCTCGACGAGCCGATGAGCGGCCTCGACCCCGTCGGCCGCAAGGAGGTCCGCGATCTCATCCTCGACGAGCAGCGCGGCGGGCGCACCGTGCTCTTCTCGAGCCACATCCTGAGCGACGTCGAGATGCTCTGCGACCGGGTGAGCATCCTGAAGAAGGGGGAGGTCGTCGTCGCGGGCACCATGCGCGAGCTGCTCGGCGAGGAGGGCGGCGTCAAAGAGATCACCCTCGGCGACGCGAGCGACGCGCTCCTCGACGCGCTGCGCGCGAGCGGGTTCGAGCCGCGCTCGCTCGGGCGCTCGTGGGCGCTCCAGGCCGACGGCGACGAGCGGGTGCGCGCGGTCCTCGAGGCGGCGCTGCAGGGGAACGCGCGCGTCGAGAGCGTGGTCGCGCACCGCGAGACGCTCGAGGACGTGTTCGTGCGCCGGGCCATCTAGCAGCCCGTGTCGCGATGCGCCGAGCGCGATGCGCCGACGCGCCGACCTAGAAGCGCCCCGAGAGGCCGGCCACGCCGCCGCCCTCGACGGGGCCGAGCAGCGGAAAGATCACGGCCTGCGGCCCCTTCCCGAGCTTCGCGCTGGCGGGGGCGCCGTCGGGCTCGGGCGGCAGCGACCGCTTGCGCACCTCGAACCGCTCGGGCACGAACGCGAGCTGCGCCTGCACCACGCCGGCGAGCGCGACCGCGACGAAGCCGCCGGCCAGGGCGAGGTTCACCGCGCGGATGCTGGCGGCGCGGTCCTTGTAGGCCTGCGCGCGGCGCTCGGGATCACCGCGCGCGTAGTCGTCGGCGGCGGACGACTGCGCCGACACGTAGAACGGGAGGGTGAGCGCCGTGCCCGCGACGAGCGCGCCCTCCACGGCGAGGAGCGTGTACCCGAGCGCGCGCTGGCCGTTCTGAAACTGCCCGACCCCGAACGGCAGCGCCGCGGCGAGCCGCGAGCTCTGCACCGTGACCTTCTCCTCCGCGGCGAGGAGCTGCACTCGCCGGAGCCACTCTTCCTTGCTCTTTCGCGCCGCCTCTTCACGCTGGCGCTTCGCCGCCTCGAGCCTGGCGCGCTCCGCCGCCGCCGCGTTCAGGCGCTCGCGGAGCTGGGCGCGCGTGTCGATGAAGAGGTTGATGACGTCGGTGGGGAAGCTCAGCGGGTCGGGCTCGTAGAGCTGGTCGTCGAGGAGCAGCGTCTCGAAGAGCTTGCCCGCGTCCTCGCGACGGCCGCGCGCGACCGCGATGGCCCCGAGGAACATGCGCGACACCGAGGTCTGCGAGGGATCCCGCGAGGTCTCCGCGGGGTCGAGCGCGCGTCGGAAGTGGGGCTCCGCCTCCGCGTAGTTCTTCGCCACGTAGGCCGCGCGACCCTTCTCGATGTCGGACTGCACGTCGGCCCGAGCGGGGCTCGTCACGCACAGCGCCGCGCCCACGGCGAGCGCCGCGAGCACGGCCAGGCCCCCGGTCGCCCGTTTCCGATCGTCGCGCAAGACCCCCGCAGGTTCGCACAAATCGGGGCGGCTGTGTGCGCTTTGGGGCGGCCTCCAAGGCGGGCGGTCAGTCGGGTCCGAAGGTCGCCGTCACGAGCTGACCGCTCTTCAGGTAGACGGGCGTCACGCGCTGCGTCTCGAGCTCGATGATTCGGAACGGCGCGGCCCCGGTGCTCATCGCGACCGAGACGACCGAGCCTGCGCGGAACGTCAGGCCGGGGCGGCTCACGATGCCGTAGGTGCGCGTCGGATCGCCGTTCACCGTGAGGCGCGCGTCGCGGATCTTGAGCGAGACCACGAGCCGCTCGGGCGCCTCGCCCGCGGCCAGGAAGCGCCGCTCGGGGATGCACATGTCCTGCGCGCACGAGAACGTCAGCTCGTGCGCCTTCTCGTCGACCGTGAGCACGCGCTCGGTGGAGGCGGGGCCGGCCGGGTTCCCGTCGACCGCCACGAGGACGCCCGCGACCGGCAGCAAGCGCACGAACGTGACGGCGCGCGTCTTCGGCGGCGGCGGGCGCGACGTCACCACCGTGGGGCGGGCCGGCGTGCGCGGGGCCAGCGCGGAGGGCGCGACGAGCTCGGTCGCGGGCAGCGCAGGAGGCGGCGCGCTCGCGGACGGCGGGGCGCTCGAGGGCGGCGTGACGACCGCGATCGGCGGCGGGGGC
>DAORJJ010000023.1:0-26720 GCA_035439005.1 Polyangiaceae bacterium
CGGAGCGGGCGGGCGGACGAGCGTTGGCGCCGCCCTCGCCGCGCCGGGCGTGGAGCGCCTCGAGCGCGGGGCGGATCGCGTCGCGCGCGCTGCGCACTTGGGTGTCGAGATCGTCGTCCTCGCGCGGGCGCCCGCGTCGCTCGTCGCGAGCGCTGCGCACGCTCGTGTCGAGGTCGTCGTCCTCGTCGCCGAGCGCCCGCGGTGGGAGGGACGTGTCCGTCAGCGGGTGGGCCGCGGACACGTGGTCGGCGACCGCCCTCGCACCTTCTCGTACCTGCATCGGCAGGCAGCGCCGCGCGCGCTCGAGCCACACGCGGATCTCTTGGTCAGCGTCCGCCCGCGCCGCGCGCTCGAGGGTCTTCTCGGCGCGCTCGGCGTCGCCGCGCCGCAGCTGGACCTCGCCCAGCAAGCGGAGCAAGATGCCGCTCCTCGGCGCGAGCTTCACGCCCAAGCCAAGGAGCTGCTGCGCCTCCGGGAGCAGCGCGTTCGCGAGGCACATGCGCGCCGCCGCCGTGAGCACGCCCACGTCGCTCGCGAGGCTGCGCTCGACATGGCCCGCCACCTCACCGGCCGCGCCCGGATCGCGCGCTCGGCGGAGGGCGTCGGCCACCGCGAGGGTGTTCGCGGCGTCGGGGCGGGCCCTCCAGCGGGCGATGAGCTCCTCTGGGGAATGCGCCATCTTGCGCGCGGAACCCTATTGGATTTCTGGCGCCGGGGACAGCCGTCACCGCGTCGCCGCTCCTCGCCCCGCCCCGGGCCGGGATCCGCGCTGACGGCCGAGAAAGTCGCGCGGGTGCTTGAGGTGCGCGCCGACTCCGGCGAGACTTCACGCGGACGCGACGTCCGCGAGCAGAGGGAGAGCAAGAAATGTCCGAGTCGACCGTGACGTTCGAGCACCAGGCAGGCTTCGAGGCGGGGGAGGTCTCCGGCAACGTGCGCCTCGGGAAGCTCGAGGCGATGTACGAGGAGCTCTTCGCCGAGGTCATCGAGGACGGGGTCATCACCGCCGACGAGCGCAAGCAGCTCGACAAGATGGCCGACAGCCTCGGCCTCGACCGCATGCGGCTGCGGCGCCTCGAGCAGGCCCTGCAGGCGGCGTACGAGTCGCGCAACCGCATCGTCATCAAAGACCTCAGCTTCGACGACGCGCCGCCCCCCGCGAGCATCCAGCCCCTCGCGCCCGCGACCGACGCGCGCACCCAGGCGCTCGAGCGGCGCATCAAGGTGCTCGAGGCGCGCATCAAAGATCTCGAGGTCGAGCTCGAGGACGCGCGCGCCCACATCTCGGTCGAGGTCGACCTCTCCGACGTGACGCCCGAGCGCGCCGCCATCCCCGACGAGGATCCGGCCGATCTCGCGCGTCGCGTGCGGCACGACCCGCGCGACGACCTCAGCCTGCGCGCCCTCTACCGCCTCTACGAGCGGCGCGGCGAGACCGACGCGCGGTACGCGGTCTCGCAGGTGCTCTCGTACATCGGCGCCGCCACGCCGGAGGAGAAGGCCTTCGCGGACCAGCACCGCACCGTGGGCCTCATCCGCCCCAAGGCCGCCCTCACGCGCGAAGCGTGGACGCGCCTCCTCTTTCACCCCGAAGAGGAGCCGCTCGTCGGCGAGATCTTCTCGGTCGTCGTCTCCGCCGTGCTCGTAGGTCGCATCTCCGCGCTCCGCCGTGACAAGCAGCTCGTGAAGCTCGACCCGGAGAAGAAGCAAGACCCGGCGGTGTCCACCGTCCAGGCCGTGCGCTGCTTCCACTGGGCGGCCGCCATCCTCGGTATGCGCGCCCCCGGGCTCTACCTCGCGCCCGAGTGGAGCGGCGGCGCCGAGATGGTGCCGGGCATCCCGCCGGCGTCGCGCCTCGGCAAGGCCGCGCTCTCGGGGCGGTCCGCCGGCGAGCTCGCGTTCCTCGCCGGCCGGCACCTCGCGCACTACCGCGAGGAGCACTTCATGACCATGCTCGTGCCCGACGCGCGCGGCCTCGAGGAGATCTTCCTCGCGGCGCTCTCCATCGGGAACCCCGGGCTGCCGCTCGCGGCGAACGTCAAGGAGCTCGTCGTCCCCATCGCGAAGGCCATCGAGCCCATCCTCGAGGCGCCCCAGGTCGACACCCTCCGCGGTCAGTTCCTCCGCTTCGTGGAGGAGGGGGGCCGCGCGAACCTCGCCCGGTGGGCCGTCGCGGTCGATCGCACCTGCGCGCGCGCTGGGCTCCTCCTCGCCGGGGACCTCGGCGCCGCCGAGAGCGTGCTCTCTCTCGAGTCGCGCGATCGCGCGCAGGTCGACGAGCAGATGAACGATCTCATGAGCTTCATGCTCTCCGAGCGCGCCGGGAAGCTCCGCAAGCAGCTCGGCATCGCCATCGGCTGAGCCGGCCGCCGCGAGACCGCCCGCCGCCGCGCGCTCGCAACGAGGGCGCGCCCGGCGCCCCAAGGGGGACTCTGCGCGACGCGGGCGTTCTCCATGCCCGGATCTGCGCGCGGGCCGGTCAGGCTTTCAACCCGCGATCTCTTGCCAACGGTCTCCAGGGGTGTGAGCCTCGAACCGTGCGGGTGGCACAATGAACTATCGGAGGCTCCTCGCGGGGTTCGTGCTGTGGGCCGCGAGCGGGTGCGGCGCGTCCGCCGAGGACCTGGGCTTCTTCGCGGGCGTGTCTCGCACGGAGGGGCCTTTCGCCGACCGGAGCGGGGCGAGCGAGCGCCGAGCGACCGCAGCGCGGTACCCGTTCGTCGCGATCGTGCTCGACGAGGGGCGACACCATTGCTCCGGAACCTTGGTCCGCGCCGACCTCCTCGTCACCGCGCGCCATTGCCTCTTGCCGCGCGAGAAGGTCAGCCTCGTGTTCCCCTCGGACGGCGTGTTCCGCTTTGGCGCCGCGCCGGCCGCCGGCAGCGTAGTCGTCGAGCCGAAGGACGTCCTCTCGTTCGAGGCCGACGCGCCCAGCTCATCGGGGCTCGCCGAGAACGACATCGCGTACATGGCCCTACGGGAGGGCGCCACCCGCGCCGTGCCGGGCCCACTCCCGGCGATCTCGTTCACCGCCCTGCCCCAAGGTCGTGCCCTCGCGCTCGTAGGGTTTCCCGACTATCGCCCTGCCCCCACGAACCGCATCGAATCCGTGAATTGCTCGACGACCGGCAAAGTGGGGGATCAAGCCCCGTACGGGAAGGGCCTCGTCGAGACCACCTGCCCGGCGGCCTATGGCAACTCCGGAGGGGCCGTCTTCGCCTTCACGAGCGACGGAGCCCCGGTCCTGGTCGGGGTCGTAAGCCACACCTTCGCGGTGACCCCGGAGAACGTCGAGGTCATCGTCCCCACGGGCAGCGATGCGTTCGGCAGCTACGTGCCCGCGAGCATGAGCGCGCTCCCCCAGGCGACGCGAAGGTAGGCCTTCGCGCCCCTGCACAGGTGTGGCGATGCGTGGAGGTCGAGTCGATCAGGTCGAGTCGCGGGAGCGGCCGGGCCGCTCAGCGCGCGCCCCGCCGCCACCCCCCTCCGAGGGCCTGGTACAGGCTCACCACGGCCTCGAACTGGCGCCTGCGCGTCTCGACCCGCTCGATCTGGGCCTCGAGCGAGTCTCGGCGCGTCAGCAGCACCTCCATGTAGTCGGCGCGGGCCGACTGGAACAGCACGCCCGAGATCTCGACCGACCGGGCGAGGGTGTCGACCTGCTTCGACTGCAGATCGTAGCTCCTCTGCAGGTTGCCTATCGTCCCGAGCTGATTGGCCACGTCGGTGAACGCCTGGAGCAGCGTCTTCTCGTAGGTGAAGACCGCCTGGAGCTGCTTGGCGTTCGCCGAGCGGTACCCCGCGGTGATCCCCGCGCGGTTGAGGAGCGGCGCGGTCAAGCTCCCGGCCACGCCGTAGCCGAGCGACTCCGGGGTCGTCACGAGGTGCGCGAGGTTGAACGAGCGATACCCAACCCCGGCGTCGATGCTCGGCGACGGATAAAACTGCGCCTTGGCGACCTCGACGTCGAGCTTCGCCGCCGCGAGCTCGAGCTCCGCCTGCCGCACGTCGGGGCGATTCTCGAGGAGCCGCGTCGAGAGGCCCGCTTGAATGCCGTCCGGGAGCGGGGCGTCGAGCTCCTCCGGGCGCCGATTCACGCGCTGCGGATAGCGCCCCACGAGGAAGTTGATGCGGTTCTCCGCGCGGATTCGCTGCTGCTCGACGTCGTAGAGGCGGCTCTGGTTCTTCAGCACCTCCGCCTCGAAGCGCTGCACCGCCAGCTCGGTCACGCGGGCGGCCTCCTTCTCGACCTTCACGACCTCGAGCGCGTTCACCTGGATATCCAGGTTCTTCTTGAGGATATCGAGCTGGTTGTCGAGCGCGACGAGCTCGTAGTACGAGCGCGCGATCTCCGCGACGATCTGCGTGACGAGGAAGTTCTTCGCCTCCACGCTGGCGAGGTAGCGGTACCCCGCGGCCTTGGCCGCGTTCCGCAGCTTCTTCCACACGTCGATCTCCCAAGAGCCGGAGAGCCCGAAGGTGAAGTTCCCCAGGTGCTCGGGCACGCCCGTGGCCTCGTCAGCCCTCCCCTGGCTCGTGTCTCGACCCACCTTCTCGACGCCGACCCCGGCGCCGGCCCTCACCTTGGGGAGCACCTCGCCCTGCCTCGCGGAGACCTCGTTCTGGGCGATGATGATCTCCTGAAGCTGGATGTTGAGCTCTCGGTTGTTCTGGAGCGCCCCGTCGATGAGCGCGCGCAGCTCGGGGCTGCCGAAGAGCCGAGTCCAGGTCTTTTGAGCGACGTCCTGGGCGGCCGCTGCGGCCGGGTCCACCGCCTCCACGGCCTGCACCGCCTGAGTGGGGGCCACGAAGCCCGTCGGGAGTCGCCTGTTCGGCTCCCTCGGGTCGTTTCCCTTCAGCGAAGGGACGCAGCCCGCCGCGGCGAGCGAGAGGAGCGAGAGGCACGTCGCCGCGAGCAGCGGCGTGATCCACGGGGACCTACGCATGGTGGGTCATCTCCTCGCTGAGGGGCTCTTCGTCTTCGTCGCGAATGAGGCGCCTGCCCTCCGACAGCGTGCCGAAGACCACGTAGAGGCCTGGCACGAGGATCACCCCGAACACCGTACCGAACAGCATGCCGCCCAGCGCAGACGCGCCGATCGTGCGGTTCCCGACGGCGCCCGGGCCCGTGGCGACCACGAGGGGGACGAGCCCCGCGATGAACGCGAACGAGGTCATGAGGATGGGGCGGAAGCGCAGCTTGGCGCCCTCGAGGGCGGCCTGAACGACGGACGCGCCCCGCTTGTGCTTCTGGACGGCGACCTCGACGATGAGCACGGCGTTCTTCCCCAAGAGGCCTACGAGCATGACCACGCCCACCTGGGCGTACACGTCATTCGCGAGCCCCAGCAGCTTGAGCAAGAGGAGCGAGCCGAACACGCCAGGCGGGAGCGAGAGCAGCACGGCCAGCGGGAGGAGGAAGCTCTCGTATTGCCCCGCGAGCACCATGTAGACGAAGGCGAGCACGACGAGGAAGATGAAGATGGCCTCGTTTCCTCGCTTGGCCTCGTCGTACGAGAGGCCCTCCCACGCGATGTCGTAGCCGCGAGGAAGCGACTTCGCGGCCTCACGCACGGCCTTGATGGCGTCGCCGCTCGTGTAGCCCTTCGCGGGGCCGCCGCGGATCGCGGACGAGTTGTACATGTTGTAGCGGGTGATTTCGTTCGGCCCCTGCGTCTTCTTGATGGTCGCGAACGCCGAGTAGGGCACCATCTCCCCGCGGTCGTTCTTCACGTACAGGTTGAGAACGTCTGTGGGGAATCGCCGGTACTCGGGCGCCGCCTGGGCGTAGACCTTGAAGTAGTTGCCAAAGCGGATGAAGCCCTGCTCGTAGGTGCTGCCCACGAGGATGTTGAGGTTGTCCATCGCGGTCTTGATGGTCACCCCCTTCTGCATCGCGAGCTCGTTGTCGATGACGATCTCGTATTGCGGATAGTCGGCGGCGAAGAACGTGAAGAGGCCGGTGACCTCCTTGCGCCCTCGCAGCGCCTTCATGAAGTCCTTGTTCACGCGGTCGAACTCTTGGTAGTCGGTCTCGTTGTTCTTATCGAGGAGGCGCAGCGCGAAGCCGCTCGCCGCGCCGTAGCCGGGCACGGGTGGGGGCTCGAAGAACTCGACGATCGCGCCGATGTCCTTGGACTTCTTCTCGAGCTCCTCGATGATCTGGGTCACCGAGCGGGTGCGGTGTGACCAGCCCTTCAGGTTGATGAGGCAGGTGCCCGCGTTCGAGCCGCGCCCTTCGGTCAGGATCTCGTAGCCCGCCAGGGAGGACACCGAGTCGACGCCCTCGACCCCCTTGGCGATCGCCTGGAGCTCCCGCGAGACGTCGTTCGTCCGCTCGAGGGTAGACCCCGGCGGAGTCTGCACGATGGCGTAGATCATGCCCTGATCTTCATTGGGTACGAAGCCCGTCGGCACGGCCTTGTTCATCCACGCGATGCCGCCGCCGAAGGCGAAGAGCACGGCGAAGGTGACGACGCGCCGGTGGACGATCTTCGCGAGCACCTTCGTGTAGAAGCCGGTGCCGCGATCGAAGACGCGGTTGAAGACCCCGAGGAGCAGGGCGATGGGGCTCCGCGAGCGCTCCTTGGCCCCCCCGTGCTCCTTCAGGATCATCGCGCAGAGCACGGGGGTGAGGGTCAGCGCCACGACGCCGGAGAGCACGATGGCTGCGGCCATCGTGATGGAGAACTGGCGGTAGAAGATGCCCACCGGCCCCGTCATGAACGCCACGGGCACGAACACGGCCGTCATCATCAGGGTGATGGCGACGACCGCGCCGCTGATCTCGTCCAGCACCTTCTGGACGGCGTTGTACGGCGAGAGCCGATCTTCCTCGATCTTCACGTGGACGGCCTCCACGACGACGATCGCGTTGTCGACGACGATGCCTATGGAGAGCACCAGCGCGAAGAGCGTGATGAGGTTGATCGTGAGCCCGAACACCTGCATGAACAGGAAGGTGCCCACCAGCGAGACGGGCACCGCGAGGATGGGTATCAGCGTCGAGCGCCAGTCCCCCAGGAAGAGGAACACGACGAGGGCTACGAGCAGGAACGCCTCGCCCAGCGTGTGCGCCACCTTCTCGATGGACGCGTCGAGGAACGTCGACACGTCGTAGTTGATCTCGTAGTCCATGCCCGCGGGGAACGAGCTCTTCTTCACCTCTTCGAGCTTCGCCTTCACGTCGGCGATGACCGCCCCGGCGTTGCTGCCGTAGGTCTGCTTGAGCACGATGGCGGCCGAGGGGTGGCCGTCGAGGTTCGAGTAGATGTCGAAGAACTCGCTCCCGAGCTCGATCTTGGCGACGTCTTTGAGGCGCAGGAACTCGCCCTCCGGGGTGGCCCGGAGGATGACGTTCTCGTACTGAGCGGGCTTGTTGAACCTGCCCTGGTAGGTGAGCACGTACTCCAGCGACTGCGCCTTCTGCCCGGTGGCCTGCCCGAGGCGTCCCGGGCTGCCGATGACGCTCTGCTCCGCGAGGGCCTTCATCACCTCCTCGGTGGAGACGTTGTAGGCCCGCATCTTCTCCGGGTTCAGCCACACGCGCATCGCGTACTGGCGCGAGCCGAGGATGCGCGTCTGCGCGATGCCGTTGACCCGGCTGAGCTCGGGCAGCAGGTTCGCGTTCGCGAAGTTGTAGAGGAACTTCTGATCGGCCCCCTTCTCCGAGCTGTAGAGGTTCACGTACATGAGCATGCTCGGCTGCACGCGGTTCACGATCACGCCTTCGAGCTGAACCAACGGCGGGAGCCGATTGAGCACCTGGTCGACGCGGTTCTTCACGTTGACGATGGCCTGGTTCGGATCGGCGTCGAGCTCGAAGACCACCTGGATGGTCGCCTCGCCGGCGCTCGTGGCGTCGGAGATCATGTAGCTCATGCCCGGCACGCCGTTGATGGCGCGCTCCAGCGTGATGATCGAGGACTGCACGAGCACGTCGGCGCTGGCGCCAGGGAAGGTGAGCGACACCATGACCCGCGGCGGCGAGATCTCGGGAAACTGGGAGACCGGCCGCGTGCGCATGGCGAGCAGGCCGAGGAAGACGAGGGCGAGCGAGAGGATGATCGCCAGCACGGGCCGGCGAACGAAGGTGCCTGCGAACATGGTGCGGGCCTATTCCGCGGCGACGTCGAGGTGCGCCATCACGTCCGCGGGCTCCTTGAAGTCGACGCCGACGGTCTCTCCGTCGTGCACCTTGCGGAGGCCGTCGACGAGGAGCCTGTCATGCTCGTCGAGGCCAGTCTCGACCACGAACACGTGCGGCAGCTCCGCGGCGACCGTGATGGGGCGCGAGTGGACGACGTTCTTCTCGTCCACCACGAACACGAACTTCCGATCGAGCACGTCGAAGGTCGCCTTCTGCGGGATCATCAGCGCGTCCTTCAGCGGCACCGACATCTGAACCTTGCCTGTCTCCCCGTGCCGGAGGAGGCCCTCCGGGTTGGGGAACGCCGCGCGGAACGCGACGTTGCCGGTGCCGTTGTCGAAGTCGGCCTCGATGGTCTCGACCTTGCCGGGTTGGCCGAAGGTGCGGCCGTCGGCCATGATGAGCTTCACGGGGGTGTGGGGCTCGTCCTTCGACCGTGACTTGTGGGCGAGGTACTCGGGCTCGCTCACGTTGAAATAGACCCACACGGTGCTGTTGTCGGAGAGCGTGGTGAGGAGATCTCCCTCGGCCACGAGGCTGCCGGGCCGCACGCGGAAGCGACCCACGATCCCCGAGAACGGCGCGCGGAGCTCGGTGAGCGCGCGGTGTGTGCTGGCGAGCGTGACCTCGGCCTTCGCCTTGTTGAGCTTCGCGTTCATCACCGACAGCTCGCTGGCCGACACGATGTTCTTGTCGGCGAGCACCTTGGTGTTCTTGTATTCGAGCTCGGAGAGGTCGGCCTCGGCCTTGGCCTTGCCGACCTCGGCCTGGTACACGAGGGGCAGGAGCTGGAACATCTTGCGCCCGGCGGGGATTTGCTGCCCTTCGTCGACGAAGACGCCCTGCAGATAGCCCTTCTCGAGGGCCCGCACCTCGATGTGCTGGATGGCGCGGATCTGGGCCACGTACTCCTTCGTGAGCTCCGTGTTGGTTCGCAGCGGGCGAGTGACGAGGAAATGGCCCGCCTCTTCGGCGACGTGGGCGGCGTGGTGGCAGCCCATGATCGAGAGTGCGGCCAACAAGGCCAGGGACATCGTGCTTCGGTACATGGATAGTTCTCTTTAGCGAGGCGACGCCGCGGGGGCGGATCGCGCGGACCGTGAGGTCCGAGTGGAGTGGCGACGGGGAGCGCTCGCGGCGCCGCGGGGGAGCGACGCGCGCGGCGAGTGCGAGCGGGCGCAAGCGAGGCGCGGCTCGGTGTGGGCGGTGGTTGGAGCGCGGCGCGGGCGCTCCGCGGGGAGCGCGCCTAGCAGCCCGTTGATTTACTCCCGTCGGCCCATCGCCGCCGCATCCCGGCCGCCTTCGTTGCGATCCTGCGGTGCGGGCTCACCTAGAAAACTAGGCTCCGCGCGCTCCTCGGATCGCGCCTCGGCGGGGCCGGGCGCGGACGACGACGGGCCTCGGTCCGTAAATCAACAGGCTGCTAAGGCGGAACCCAGTTCCGCCGATCCTGAATCGTCAGAAGGCCATGTGCACTCGTCGCGGGTGGAGCGCGCCGCGTGGGCGCGTGGTCACCGCGGGTTGGATCGCGCGTGCGGGCTCGAGCGTGGGCTCAGACCGGCGGGCCGCGGGCGAGGTCGGTGGCGATGGCGAAGCGGGAGGGATCGCCGCGCCGTTCGGCGGACGCGCGCGCACCGCGAGCGAGCGGCCCCGCGTTTGGCGAGAGGAGCGAGACCTCGTGCGCCGGCGGTCGCGACCCCTGCAGGTCGTCGTCGTCGAGATCGTCGTCGTCGAGGTCGGCCTCCTCCGCGTCCGGGCGGTCGGAGCCGGGGGAGGAGCCGAGGTGCCACGCCTGCTCGTCCGCCAGCGGCGCCGAGGCTCGAGGGACGAGCGCAGCCTGCGCCGCGAGGTCGATCGCCGCGAGCGAGGGCGCCACGCCGAGCGCGGGCGCGACGACGCCCGCGCCCAGGACGGCGACGAGCGCGAGGCACAGCGCGCTCAGGAGCCGCACCAGCAGGGGCCGCCCACCGTGCCGGGCGTCGCGTCGCCGCCCCGTCGCCGACCAGCGGCGTCCGGGTGCGTCCTCGCGAGCAGCTCGACTCGACATACCAGGTTCGGGTACCACGGCGACTCCGCAGGAGCAAGCTGGCGGCGGGCTCACGCATTCCCGCGGACGCTGCTCGGTCAGGGCGAGGGGCGCGCGAGGGGCGCCACCGTCGACGAGGGGAGGAAGCCCTCGACGTCGCCGCGACGGAAGCGCACGAACCCGCCCTCGGACTCGAAGAGCCGCACGCGCCCTCCCTCTGGGAGGGTCGCGACGTCCGCGCGCGCGATGCGGCGCGCGTCGAAGGGCCTCACGCCCGAGGCCACGACGATGCCCTCTCGGAGCTCGCGGCGCTCGGCGCGCGCGGCGAGCCCGAGGCCCGTCGTGAGCAGGCAGGCGGGGAGCGCCGCGAGGCCGAGGACGACGCCGAGCTGCCGGCCCCCGCCGCCTCGAGCGACCGCGCGGCGGCGGACGAACAGCGCCAGGGTGAAGACCAGGGAGAACCCGATCGCCGAGAAGAACCACGCCGACTCGGGGAGGAGGCGCGTGACGTTGCGACCCAGGGAGAGCCCCTCTTCGACGGCGGCCTCCTCGCCCGCGCGCGAGCGCCGCTTCGCGACCTCGCTCCGCAGCGAGGTGATGGCGAGCGTCGCCTCTGCCCGCGTGCGCTCGCTCGTCGAGAGCTCGCGCGCCTCGACGAACCCGTGGATGGCGCGGCCCAGATCGCCGTCGACCCCCGCGCCGCTCCGCACGCGCTGCGCGTACGCGAGCCCACGGTCGAAGGACAGGGCGGCGTCGACGTGGCCGAGGTCGGCGAGCGACTCGAGCTCGGCGATCGCCTCCGAGGCGTGATCGGCGGCGAGCGCGGCCTCGGCGCGCTTGAGCCCGTCGACGGGCTCGTCCGCTCGCGCGGCGCCGCTGAGCCCGAGGACGAGGCAAGGCACGGCGGCCACGGCCCACGCGAGGCGTCGCGAGGCGCTCACGAGCCCTCCTGCGGCGCGGCCGCGCCCGCGCGCCCGCGTCGGACGAGCGCGAGCGCGCGCGTGAGCTCTTCGCGCGCCTCCTCTTCGGTCGCCGGCGTGGGCGAGTACCTGCGGGCCTCCGCGGACGCGAAGGCCTCGAGCCAGGCGTCGATGGTCGCCTCCGGCAGGCCGGCGTCGGTCATGTCGGCGCGCTTCTCGGACGCGGACCGACCTCGGAGCGGCACACCCAGCTTCACGGCCGCGCCCTGCTCGAGGACGGTCAGCGCGGCTCGCAGCGCCGCGTCCCAGTCGCCGCTCGCGAGCGCGCGCTGCGCGTCGGCCACCCGGCGATCGAGCTCGGCGGCCGGCGAGGCGGCGCGCCCCTTGCGCGCCTCGCGCACGCGGGAGGTCAGGTTTTGCGCGCCGATCGCCGCGCCGAAGGCGAGGGGGCCCGCGAGCACGAGCCACCACGCCGCCGCGCGATCGCCGATGGGAGGCGCGGACGCGCGCGCGACGCCCTCGAGCGAGCCCCGCGGGGCTGGCAGGTGGGGCAGGAGGTGCTCACGCTCGTCGTCCGGCGGGGCCGCCTTGCCGTCGGGCGTCACGTTGACGGTGCCCAGCGCGGCGCGCGCGGTCTCGTAGCGGCGCCCTCCCGCCGAAAAATAGGGGAACGCGACCTCGCCCAGTGACGCGAGGCCGGGCTCGCGCAGCCGGAGGATGTACCTGAACGTCCGCGTGCCGCCGAAGCGCTGCGCGTCGTCGGGACCGAGGGTCTCGGTCACCTCGGGGTCGAGCCACTCGGCGCCCTTGATGGTCGGCAGGGCGAGCTTGTTGGGGAAATTTCCTCGTCCCACGAGCGTCAGCGTCACGGCCGCGGCGCCGCCCCGCGGCACCTCGCGGGGGGAGACCTCGGCGCGAAGGGTGAAGTCGCCCACGTCGCCCGGCGAGGTCCCCGGCGGGCGTCCTGCGGCGGGCGGCTCGACGACCGTCACGTCGATAGGCTCGCTCTCGCGGATCGACTCCGCGCGCCCCCGGAGGCCTTCGCTCCGGAACACGCGCAGGCTCATGGTGCCCACCGGCAGCACGCCGGGCTTCAGCGGGAAGAGGGCCGCCCGGCGGACGAGCTTCACCTCGTAGATTTGCTCGCCGACGCGCGCGAGCCCGATGTGCTTGGCGTCGTTCTCGCTCTCGAGCAGCGTGCGCTTCTGGAACGCCGCCGCGGGCGCCTCGTGCACGTCGCCGATCTGCGGCTCGCGCCCGGCGGCCTCGACGTAGAGGTACACCGAGAACGTGACCTGCTCTCCGACGAACGCCCGGGTCTTGTCGGTCGTGGCGTGGAGGAACGCGATCGGCCCTCGTGCCCGCGGCAGGGCGAGCTTGGGGTCGAGCGTGGGCTCGGGAGCGGGCGTCGTCAGCGGCTCGAGCAGCGAGCCCCCCGGGCCAAAGAACTGGGCGAACGGGTCGAGGTTCTGCCCCCGCTTCGGACCCTGTCCGCGCGGGACGACCTTCACCTCCGCGCGCTCCGACCGCCGCACGCGCCCGCCGAACGTGGCCGTGGCGGGGCCCAGCGTGAAGGTGCCGACGCGCTCCGCGACGAGGGTGAACGTGGCCGAGACGCCGCTTCGGTCGGTGCGCACGCCGTTGACGATCGACACCATGCGCGTGGGCATGACGCTGCGCCCCGCGACGCGAAACCCCGGCGTCGGCCCGGGCTCCACGGCGGTGACCTCGCCGGACGTCCCGGCCCCCTCGAGGCGCAGCGTGACGGGCTGCCCCACCTCGACGACGTGCGCGTCGAGCGCGATGTGAAGCTCGTCGGCCCACGCGGGGCGGACGCCGCCGACGACGACGGCCAGCGCCGTCGCGAGCGCCAGGAGGGCGCGCTGCCAGCGGGCGACGAGGCCGATCACTTGTCCTCGGAGCCCCGCACCTTCACGCCGCCCCGCTTGTGGCGGCGGGCCGCCTCGCGCTGCACCGTTGGAGCGTTCTCGAGCTGGTCGAGGAGGCGCTCGTCTTGGCTCCGTTCGGAGGGGGGAGGGGGCGGCGCGGCGGCGTCTTCGTTGTTCTGGGGAGGCGGGGCCGCGTCCTCGCCGCCCGAGTCCTTGCCGGAGTCCTTGCCGCTGTCACGGTCGCCGCTCGAGCCGTCCTTGCCGCCGTCCTGCCCGCCGGAGTCGCCCCCCGAGTCGTTGCCGCCGTCTTGCCCGCCGTCTTGCCCGCCGTCTTGTCCGCCGTCTTGCCCGCCGTCTTGTCCGGCGTCCTTCTTGTCCTCGATGCGCTGCAGCGCCACGGCGCGGTTCCAGGCCGCGTCGAGCCCCACGGGGTCGCCGAGGCGGGGCCCGCCCTGCGCGTCCACGCCGCCCTCCGGCATGCCCGGCGCGAGCACGAGCGCCTTGTCGTACGCGGCGACCGCTTCCTTGTACTTTGCATCCAAAAAGAGCAGGTTGCCCTCGAGGTAGCGGGCGCGCGCGCGGAGCTCGACCGGCTGCGTGGGGTCGTCCGCCACGGCGCGGACCACGCGGAGGGCGCACTCGATGTGGCTCGCGCGGAGCCCGTCCGCGGACGGCGCTCCTGGCAGGCTCGGCGCCGGTCGGGTCGGGCCAGCCTTCGCCTCCTCGTCGCCGAAGCGGGCGCCGAACGACTCGCCGATGCGGAACAGCGCGATACCGAGATCGAGGGCGCCGTTCGGTCGCTCGCGCAGCGAGCGCGGCGTGCCGATCGCGCTCTCGGCGCACGCCCCGGTGGAGAGGTACCCCTCCAGCAGCTCCGCCGCGTTGGCCGCGCCCGCCTCGCCAGCGTCGAGCTCGGCGAGCGCGCGGTTGACGACCGGCGACTCGCGCTCGAACGGCCGCTGGGGATCCCAGCCGCACGCGGCGAGCGCGCCGCAGCCGAGCGCGGCGACGAGGAACCCCCATCGGAGCGGGCGCTTGGGTTCGCTCACGTGGCACCTCCGCGCGGCGCGCTCGGGGCGCTCTCTGCGCGCTCTGCGAGCGCCCTCCTCCGGCGTCCTCGGGGGCGCTTCGCGATGGCCGCGACCGGCATGGGCACCCGCGGCGGCGTCTTGGGGAGGAGGCCCTCGGTCACGAGGAGCACCAGCGCGACGCCGAGCGGCCACGCGTACTCCTCCGCGAACACGGTCTCGACGCGCTCGGAGAGCTCCTGGGTCATGAGGCGCTTCAGATCGCGCGTCACGTCGTCGATGCCGGTCTCGCCCTTCGTGCCGGTCACGAGCTTGCCGTGGGTGATCTCCGCGATCTTCGCGAGCTCGGCCTCGGCCTCGGTGGAGAGCTGGGTCATGAGCGGCTTGCCCGTCTCGTCTTGGCGCATCCCGAGGACGCGCCCGTCGGGGCTGACGTTGGGGATGGGCTCGGGCGCGCGCGTGCCGATCTGCACCACGTCGACGCGCGTGCCCTCCGCGGCCAGATCGTTCGCGACCTTCGTGGGATCGCCCTCGGTGTCCTCGCCGTCGGTCACGAGCACGATGATGCGGACGTGCTCCTTCGACTTGGGATCGCGCTCCAAGAGCTCGCGCGCGCGCTCGAGGGCGCGGCTCGTGGCCGTGCCGCCGACGGGCATGTCGTTGGGCTCGAGGCCGCGGAAGAACTGCGCGATCGCGGCCCCGTCGCTCGTCATGGGGAAGCTCATGGGCTCACCCGCGAACGCGACCGCCCCAAACCGCGCCCCTCGGAGCTCGCGGATGAGCCGCGCGACCTCGGCCTTGGCGCGCGCGATGCGGCTCGGCACCACGTCTCGGGCGTACATGCTCTTCGAGTAGTCGAGCACGATCACGACGTCGAGGTTGGTCGCCGGCACGTGCTTGACCCCGCGGCCGAACTGCGGCCGCGCGAGCGCGAAGAACGCCGCGGCGAGGGCGAGCACGAGCAGGAGCCCCTTCACCGAGCGGCGGGTGTCGGCGTCGAACGAGCGCAGCCGCTCGACGAGCTTGGCCTCGCCGAAGCGCGCGGTGTCTCTCCGGCGGCGCAGCGCCGCGACGACGAGCAGGCTCGCGAAGCCGCCCACCACGAGGGCGCCGGCGAGCGCGTACAGCAGGCCGGGGAAGGCGAGGAAATCGTAAGCGAATTTCACGGTGGACCTCCGCTCACGGGAACCTCCGCACGAGCCACGCGCGCGAGAGCGCCTCGAGCACGAGCAGCATCACGGCGGGCAAGAGGAGCAGCGGGAAGAGGTCTTCCATCGTGGCCGATTGCGACTCGAAGCGGGTCTTCTCGAGGGTGTCGAGGATGGTGTGCATGCTCACCGAAAGGCTCTTCTTGTCGGTCGCCACGTACGACTCGCCGCCCGTGTCGTGCGCGATCTTGCGGAGCAGCTCCGGGTTCACCGGGAAGTGCGTGCGGATGAAGTGCGGCTGGCCGAAGAGGTCGACGCCGTCTTGCACGTCGACCTCGTCGCCGTCGCCGATCTGCACCGTGTAGACCTTCACGCCCTGGGTCTGCGCGAGGTGGGCGGCGTACTCGGGCGCGACGGTGCCGGCGTTCGAGTCGCCGTCGGTGAGCAGGATGATGGCCTTCGAGCGCGCCGTGCTCCGGCGCAGCCGCGCGACGGCGGTGCCGACCGCGTCGCCGATGGCCGTGCCGTTGCCGTCGATGAGCTCGAGCTCCATCTTCGAGACGAGGCCAGAGAGGAGCGACTTGTCGAGCGTGGGCGGCGACAAGATGAACGCGCTCCGGCCGAAGACGACCACGCCGATGCGATCGGTCTTTCGCCGGGACACGAACTCGAGGATGACGTCTTTCGCCGTCTCGAGGCGCGTGAGCCGCTTCGAGGCGGCGCGATCCGTCGGCGTGTCGGGCGTGTTGGGCGGGCTCGCGCCCTCGCCCTGGTCCATGAGCGCCCGCATCGAGCCCGAGAGGTCGAGGACGAGCACGATGTCGATGCCCGACTCCTGCGCGTTCTCGCCGCGGAGGACGTTCTCGGGGCGCATGAGCGCGAGGATGCCGAGCAGCAGCGCCGCGCCGCGCAGCACCCCGGGGAGGTCACGGAAGCGCGCGCGCGCGCCACGGGGGCCGAGCACCAGGGGCGCGACCGTGGGCAGCGTGAGCGTCGGCACGCGCCGATCGGCGCCCACCGTGGTGAAGTACACCACCACGGGGACGAGGAGCGCCGCGAGGCCGACGAGCGGGTGCTCCCAGACGACCGCGCGCCACGCCCAGCCTCGCGACGCGAGCGGGTAGATGAGGCCCACGGCGGTGGCGGCGAGCACCGACGCGGTGATCGCGACGAGGCGCGGCGCGCGGCTCATGACGGCCCCCCGTCGTCATCGGGCTCACGCCTGGCGGGCGAGTCGTCGTGGGCCGCCTCGGAGGACTCGGCGGGGCGCGTCGTCGCCTCGGCAGCGGCGCTCGAGTGGGGCGCTTCGCCCATGTCGGCCGGCGGCGTCTCGCTCGCGGTGTCGGTCGCGTCGCTCGACGGCTCGGCCTGGTCGTCGCCGGCGGGCGCATCCTTCACTGCGCGCGCGCGCGGGCCCTCGCCGCGCTTCTTCGGCATGGTGACGTGCACGTGCCGCTCCGCGGAGTCGAGCATCGCCTCGCACGCCCCGCGCTCCGGCGCGAACTTGGCGAACTTCACCAGATCGCACTCGCGCAGGATCCCGAGCACCCGGGCCCGCTCGTTCTCGGCGAGGCTCCCTCGACCGAGGTGGCCGGCGATCTCGTCGGTGGTCTGCTCGAGCCCGTCGAAGCCGAGGCTGGCGCCGAGGTACTCGCGGAGCGCGTCGCTCACGCGATCGCAGAACTCGGCGGGTCGACCCGCGTCGAGCAGGCCGGCGTGGCGGACGTCGTGCAGCCGCTCGAGCGCGAGCTCCCACGCGGGGCGCGGCGGCGGCGGCGGCGGGACCGGGCGTGGCCGTCGCTTCCAGCTGCGGTAGAGCAGCGCGCCCACGACGCCCAGGCCGAGCCCCACCGCGGCGGCGCCAGCGGCGAGCTTCGCCTCGCGCCACTCCTCGCGCTGGGGCGCCGGCGGCGGGTTCGGGCGCGGCGCGGGGTCCGCCGTCTCGGCGTTGGCGATCGGGTCGTCCACGAGGATCGCGTGGCTGCGCGTGCACACGGTGGAGAGCTCCCCGTTGGCGCGCGCGACGGCGACGGGGAGCGGCGGGAGCACCAGCGTGCTTCGACCAGGCTTCTCGGGCAGGAGCACGAGGGGCAGCTCGAGCACCGTGACGACGATCTCTTTGCGGTTCGGGTCCTCGGGCAGCACCGTGACGCGCGCGGCGGCCGTGCCACCGTCTTGCTCGGGGAGCGCGAAGCCCGCGGTGCGGAGCTCCTTCTCCGCGTCGCTGGAGCGCTGCAGCTCGAGGCCGTTCGGGAGCACGTGCTCGCCGCGGCCGTGCCGGATGGTCACGGTGAGGGACGCCGCCCACCCGGAGGTCCCGCGCCGCGGGAAGTCGTCGGTGACGATCGGCCGCGCCGCGCCTCGCGCGATCGACTCGACGCACCCATGGATGGAGGCCGGGGCCTGCGCGTCCGCTGGCGCGGCGCTCGCGAGCGCGAGCGGGCCGGGCGCGGCCCCGGCCTCCGCGGCTGCGTCGAGGGTGTCTGCCGCGGCGCGCCCACCGTGCAGGCCCAGCAGCGCGGCGGTCAGGGCGAGCGCGGAGACGCGGAGGTGGCGGAGGTGGCGGTGGCGCGCGGCGCTCATCGGTGCGCCCTCCGCGCGCGTCGCGCGAAGAGGTCGCGCAGCGGCCGCACGAACGAGCCGCCCGTGTCGATCTCCACCGAGTCGAGCCCGCGCTTGCGGAACAGCGCGGTGCGGGACGCGCGCAGGGCCAACATCGACTTCTTGTAGTTTGCACGTACCTCCGGCGCGCCCGTGTCGACCAGCACGAGCTCGCCGGTCTCGAGGTCTTGGAAGCTCGCGAGGCCCACGTCGGGGAGCTCGTCGTCGCGCGCGTCGTGCAGGACGACCGGCACGACGTCGTGCTTCGCGGCGGCGAGGGAGAGCGCGCGCTCGTACCCCTCGGCGAGGAAGTCGCTGACGACGAAGGCGACGCTCCGTCGCCGGGCGACGCCCACGAGCCCCTCGAGCAGCCCCTTGAGATCGGTCGCGGCCCCGAGCGGCGGCGCCTCCTCCTTGCGCGTCTGCGCGTGCAGGGTGGGGGAGTAGCCGAGGATCTCGCGCACCACGCGCATGACGTGCTTCTCGCCCTTCTTCGGGGCGACCACGCGCTCGAGGCGGTTCGTGCCGATGAGCAGGCCCACGCGGTCGTTGTTGCGGATCGCGCTGAACGCGAGCAGCGCGGCGATCTCGGAGGCCACGTGCGCCTTCTGCGCCCGGCGCGTGCCGAAGCGCGCGCTCTCCGAGAGATCGACCGCGATCATCACGGTCATCTCGCGCTCCTCGACGAAGACCTTCACGAAGGCCTCGTTCATGCGCGCCGACACGTTCCAGTCGATCGTGCGGACGTCGTCGCCCGGCTGGTACGGCCGCACCTCGCGGAACGCGAGGCCCTGGCCCTTGAAGCTCGACGCGTAGGTGCCCGACAGCTGCTCGTTGGCGAGGCGAGCGGTGTGGATCTCGATGGTCCGGAGCGCGGCGAGCAGTTCCTTCGGGATCATACGCGTCTCGTGGCTCGGCCTCGCGGCGCGAGACCCGCTCCTCAGGGCACCTCGACCGCTTCGAACACGCGCCGCACCACCTGCTCCGCGGTGACCTCCTCGGCGTCGGCCTCGTACGTGAGGACGACCCGGTGGCGGAGCACGTCGGGGCCGACGGCCTTCACGTCCTCGGGGGTCACGTAGCCGCGGTGGCGGAGGAAGGCGTGCGCGCGCGCGGCCATGTTGAGGGCGATCGACGCGCGGGGCGAGGCGCCGTAGTCGATGAGCGGTGCGAGGTCCTTCAGGCCCGCCTTCTTCGGCTCACGGGTCGCGAACACGACGTCGACGATGTAGTCTCTCACCTTCTCGTCGACGTACACCTGGCCCACGACCTTGCGCGCCTCGAGCAGCTCCTCCGTCGTGACGACGGGGTTCGCCGTGGGGGCCTCGGTGAGGGTCATGCGGTCCATGATCTTGCGCTCGTCTTCGCGCGAGGGGTAGCCGACCTTGACCATCAGCATGAAGCGGTCGATCTGCGCCTCGGGCAGGGGGTAGGTGCCCTCCTGCTCGATGGGGTTCTGCGTCGCCATCACGATGAACGGCTTGGGCAGCGGGTAGCTCGTGTCGCCGATGGTGACCTGCCGCTCCTGCATCGCCTCGAGCAGCGCGCTCTGCACCTTCGCCGGCGCGCGGTTGATCTCGTCGGCCAGCACGAGGTTCGCGAAGACGGGGCCGAGCTTGCTCGTGAAGTCGCCCTTCTGCTGGTTGTAGATCACCGTGCCGATGACGTCGGCCGGGAGCAGGTCGGGCGTGAACTGGATGCGCGCGAACTTCGCGGAGATGACGTCGCAGAGCGTGCGCACGGTGAGGGTCTTGGCGAGGCCAGGCACGCCCTCCAGCAGCACGTGGCCGCCGGTGAGCAGTCCGATGAGGATGCGCTCCACCATGTAGGTCTGCCCGACGATGATCTTCCCGACCTCGGCGGTGAGCCTCTCGACGAAGGCGCTCTCTTTCGCAACCAGCTCGTTCAGTACGCGGACGTCCATCGTTCTTGCTCTGCCCTCGCCCTGCCCCAGTAGCACACGGCCGCGCGCCTCGCGCGCCCCGTGAGCACCGGCTCACGTGCGCCAAGAGCCCGCGCGCGCGTGAAAGACACGCCGGTCGGGTGCAGTATTCCCGCGAGCTACGCCGGCGGAAGCGGCGGGGGTGGCGGCGGCGGCGAGCGCAGCAGGATGTAGGCGCCGCGGCCGATGTAGTACACGCCGACGACGATCGCGCCGTACCAGACGGTGTGCTCGGAGGCCATGGTGATGCCCACGCCGCCCGCGAGCAGCACGACACCCGCGATCACGTAGCCGACCCCCGGTCGCACTCAGCCCCGCGCGCGCTGCGAGACGGAGATGCCACCGAAGCAGCCGAGCCCGCCGCCGAGCGCGATGACCGCCCAGTACACGTTCATGTCCGTGAGCTTCAGGGCGAGCACGCCGGCTAGGATGGTGCCGATCCCAAGGAAAATGAAGGCGGTTCCGCGCTGCATGGCTAGGGACCGATAGCAGATCCGTCGGCGCGGTGGCGCTTTTTTCGCCGACCGCCCCTCCCGCCCCTCAAAAGAAGAACGGCGCCCCCGGGGAGGGAGCGCCGTCCTGGTCACGCGTTCGCGTGGGGTCGCGGGTCAGTCGTCGCCGCCGCCGCCGCCGCCGCCGCCGAGCGGGCCGCCGCCGAAGATGTTACCCACCTGGCGGAGCCCGTCGATGAGGCCGATGTAGCGGCGGAGGGCCGCGTTCGCCGTCGTGTTCTTCACCGTGGGGGCGCCGTTGGTGAGCACCAGCTCGACCTGACCGAAGGCGTCGAGGACGGGCGCGTTGTACTTGGTCGGCGGGTTGGTCGAGTTGTCGATGACCTCGGCCTCCTTGACCTGGTACGCCGCCGCGACGAGCTCGTTCGCGCGCTGGAGGACGCGCGAGGCGATGCCGGTCTCGACGGGACGACCCTGGATGACCTCGGTGCCGAAGCGGCTCGCGTCATACCGGAAGCCGGTGATCGGGTCGGTGAACGAGAGGCGCTTGTCGTCGGGGATCTTCGCGCCCGTGTCCTTCTCGAGGCGGATGCGGAGCTTCTGGGCGAGCACCATGTCGGTGCTGAACCGAGAGAACAGCATCGAGTAGATGCTCATCGAGATGGCGTTCGAGTAGCCCGTGTTCGGGAAGATGATGCTGGAGCCCGCCGGTCGCGTGAGCTTGGAGGGATCCCTGTCGAGCAGGCTGAAGGTCTTCAGGGTCTGCTTGTCGGAGAGCATCGACGGGGCGATGGTCTCCCAGTCCTGCGCGAGGATGCCGCCGAGGAGGCGGTCCATCGCGTGGGGGTTGTCGGTGCGGAAGCTGATGTAGGGGTCGCGGCCGTCGAGCGCGTTCTCGCGCGACACGGTGGAGAGCGTCGGGCGGGAGTCGACCATCTCGCGGAGCGCGTAGATCTTCTCGTCGTCGAAGCCGATGTGATCGGGGTACTGGAAGTAGTCCCAGCTGCCGCCGAGGTCGTTGTTGAAGTCGATCTGGACGAAGCGACCGTCGATGATCCCGACGTTGCCGACCTGGTTAACGGCCTTCGTGTCGTCCGTGAGGTCGAAGATCCTGAGCGCCTTGTACCGGGTGGGCGTGCGGAGGTCCGTGTCGGTGCTCGTGCCGTACGTGCCGGGCTCGGGCAGGGTGATGACGCGCTGCAGGAAGTTGAACATCTCCTGCGACGCGTACGCCGCCGGCTGGTCCTGGTCGGGATTGTCGATGTCCTGGGCCGACGCGCGGCCGAGATCGGTCGTCGTGTTCCAGTGGTAGGCGCGGAGGCGCGAGAAGGTGCTGTTCGTCACCGAGCCGGCGACGGACCACCACGCGAACTCCTTGTTCAGGCGGCGGAAGTACTGCCACGGGTACGTGAGGTCGAAGCGACGGGTCACGTTGACCGTGGTCTCGTAGATGTCCGCGCCGGAGTCGAACAGCTTGGCGTGGATGTACCCGCCGCGGCTGTAGTCCTCGCCGTAGCGGTAGTGCCAGCGCACGAGCTTCGTGCCGTTCTCGTCGGTGCCCGTCCAGCGGACGCCGGAGACGCCGATGGGGGTGTTGACGCCCTTGTTGTCGGTGAACTCGATGCCCGACGACTTCATGTCATCGTACGCGAGGTGGTTCTTCGGCGACGGCGAGCAGACCTTGCCGTGCACGATGCGCCACTTGGCCGTCGCGACCTCCGCGTCGGTGGCGGGGCGGCAGTCGCGGTCGGGATCGAACACCCTCGCGAGCACGGCCTGCTTCGTGTAGTGCACGCCGTAGCCGACGTTGGGCACGAAGACGAGGTTGCTCGGAATGCCCTGGGACAGCGTCTTCACCGCGAAGTACTGCTGCTTGTCCGGGGTGATCTCGCGCTCGTCCATGGTCTCGAGGACGCGGCCGTACACGGTCTTCATGAAGTGAAGGTCGTAGGTGCCGGCGCCGACCGTCTCGCCGAAGCGCTCGATCTGGTACTCCATGGTGGAGGTGTTCGCGAAGTACTCAAGGCCCGGGCGGGGCTCGCTGCCGATGCCCTGCTCGTCCTCCGTGACCGGGTCGAGGTAGCGCGGGCCCATGCAGGTGTCCGGCCCGCCGGTGCGGCCCGTCGTCGGGCACTTGCCGACCGACTGGCCCTCGTTCGTGCGGAGCTGCCAGTACTGCGGCGCGTAGTTCATCGAGTCCCACGAGCTCGAGAAGTTGTGCCGCATGCCGATCGAGTGGCCGATCTCGTGGAAGCCGATGCCCTTGACGGCCTCGCGGAGCAGCTCGCTGTAGATCTTGACGCCGCGCTCCTTCGGCTCCAACCCCTCGTACTTCTTGGCGAAGTACGGGGCGAGGGCCGCCTGATAGATGCTGCCCGAGGCGGCCGTCGCGGCCGAGTCGTGGAAGCACACGCCCTTGCTGCCGAGGTACGCCTGGTAGCGATCGAAGAGGTCTTGGACCTGCGAGGGGTCTCGCTGGGAGAAGTTCTTGATCGCCTGGTAGACGCTGCTCTGCTGGTTCGACGCCCGGGCGACGAGCTGCTGAAGGTTCTTGTCGGCGATGTCGGCCTTGAGCGGGGTGGTGTTGAGCTGCGCGAGCAGCCCCTCGACCCGCTGGTCGTCCGCCGCGAGGCGCGGCGAGAGCGCCGAGTCCTGCGCGTGGAGCTTCGCCTTCGCCAGCGTGCGCTGGGTGGGCGACATGGTCTCGAGGCCGAGCGCGGCGGTGCCGGTGGCGGCCTTGATCTGGTCGAGGTTGACGCGCTCGCGGACGGCCTGGTGCTCGGCGGGGGTCTTGCCGTGCGCCATGGCCTCGTTGACGCGGCCGTTCTTGACGAGGTCCGCGTAGCGGGTGGCCTGGGCGCCGAGGACGAGGTCCTCCACCTTCACGTCGCCGATGGCGAGCTGGATGATGTCGCGCTGCTGCGCCGCCGCCGCCGTGGCCGAGCGACCCATGATGGTCGCCGTGGCGCCCAGCATTTCGCCCGTGAGCGGGTCGGCGCCGATCGAGGCGACGCCGCCGTACGGGGCGCGCGACGCGAACGGCCAGTAGATCGTGTAGTTCTTGCGCACGTCGCCGAGGCGCGTGGTGTCGCCCACCTTGCCGCAGACCGTGGGGTCGTAGGCGCGGACCGGGTTGTGGCAGGTCGCGATGACCGGCTGGCCCTGGTCGACGGGGAGCGCCTTGGTCTTCTCGAGGCCCCAGCCGCCGAACGCGACCATGTCCTTGGTGCCCGTGAAGAACTGCGAGTGGCAGGTGTCGCGGTCGCCGTCCTTCGTGCGGCGGCACTCCACCTCACGGCGCGTGGCGACCGAGGTCTTGAGGAGCTGGTCCCAGGTGATGGTCATCTCCTCGATGGGGCCCACCTCGGTGACCGTCTTGCCGTCGGCCGAGACCTTGTCGGTCAGCTCGACCGGGGTCTCCTTGTTGAGCCAGTAGCCCACGGTCTTGATCTGGCGATCGCGGACCGGGAGGGTGCACTTGCCGACGTAGATGTCGCACTGCGAGCCCTTGCTGCCCTTGTAGCCGGTGGTCGTGTTGGCGCACTGGTCGGCGCTGCCGTCCGCGTCCTCGTCGACGTTGCTCGTGCAGGCCTTGTCCTGGTGGCTCTTCGTCCAGATGTTGTGGAGCGCGTAGAAGGTCTTGGTCTTCGCGTCCGTGTAGCCGTACTGCGGGTCCCACGCCGTGATCGGCGGGGCGCCGTACTCGCGGTTGAACGTGTTGCCCGCGTTGCCCCAGTTGCCGACGATGTCGCGCTGGGCCTTCGACTCCTCGAAGGGCTCGAAGTCCTCGTTGCCCGTGAGGCGCTCGTACGAGCTGCGGAACTTCACCTCGGTCGGCGTGCAGTCGAACGACGAGGTGCCGTTGAAGTAGCCGATGATGACGCACTCGGGGACGCCGAAGCCGGGCATCTCCTCCGAGGCGAGCGTGAACTTGTTCGTGATGTCGAAGTACGCGCCCTCGAAGTGCGGGGCGTCCTCGTCGTTGTCGTTCGTGGGGGCGTACTGGATGGGCGTGCCCTTCGCGCCGCCGCCCCACACCCAGCTCGTGTCACCGCTCGTGCTGTCGGCCAGGTTCATCGACCAGTCGACGCGCATCTGCTCGCGCTTGTACCAGGGGCGGTCCGAGGTGTTCTCGACGATGACGTTCATCTCCTCGCCCGTGGACGAGTTGTAGTCGCGCCGCACGTCGAAGTGGCTCATGATGCGGTAGGCCGCGATGATCGTGCCGGTGGGCTTGCCGGGGAACTCCCACTTGCCGGGGGAGACCTCCTTGCGCGGCAGGCCGCGGTTGTCCGCGCCGGGCGACTCCTGGTAGGAGCGCCGCGCGAACAGCATGTTCTCGGTGATCTCCCAGCGCACGCGGTCGACCGCGCTCGCGCCGCCGATGGTGCCCGAGTAGTTGTCCGTGTTCGCGGCGCTGTCGATGTTGAAGCTCTTCGTGCGGAACTCCGGATCGTCCCGGAAGTCTTCCAGGTCCGCGCCCACGAAGAACGACTTGTTCAGAACGCCCTGCTGCGTGCGGTCGATCGGGTCGCGCTCGCCGGCGCAGCCGGCCAACACTCCCGAACCGAGCACGGCGCTGCCGACGAGCCCAACCAAGCCAACCCTGCCCAACCAACTCTTCCTCATCGGTCCTCCTGCACTCCACGGCGCTTAAGCAAACTATGTGCCGTCTCAGTTTGTCCGGGGTTTGTGAAGCTCACGCTCGGCGGAGCGCCCGGACCGATAGCTTTCTGCGGCCCTACCGGTAGCCGACGCACGCCCCGAGCGCCACCACGGACACGCGGGGTCGGTGGAATTTCTGCGTCAGTCCACGAGGAGCACAATTTTCCCGAAAGCCGCCCCGTTCTCGAGCGCCCGGTGGGCCTCCGCGGCCGACCAGAGCGGCAGCACGCGGTCCACGACGGGCCTCACTTTCCCCTGCTGGACGAGGGCGAGCACGTCGAACAGGTCCCGGCGGCTGCCCATGGTGGAGCCGAGCACCTCGACCTGCCGGAAGAAGATCTGGCGGAGGTCGAGCTTGGGAAAGAAGCCGGAGGTGGCGCCACAAGTGACGACCCGACCGCCCCAGGCGGCCGCGAGCACGCTCTGCTCGAACACCTCGCCCCCCACGTGCTCGATGACCACGTCGGCGCCGCGGCGCTGCGTGAGCTCCCGCACCCGCTTGACGAGGTCCTCGCGGGTGGTCACGATCACGTGATCGGCGCCCAGGGCGGTCGCGCGGGCGGCCTTCTCCGGCGAGCGGGTGGTGGCGATCACCTCCGCGCCGAGCAGCTTGCAGAGCTGGATGGCCGCGCTCGACACGCCGCTGCCGGCGGCCTGCACCAGCACCGTCTGTCCCGGGCGCACGCCGCCCTTGCGGACGACCATCTGCCACGCGGTGAGGAAGCAGAGCGGGATCGCCGCGGCCTCCTCCCACGCGAGCCCGTCGGGGTAGGGCAGGAGGTTCCGGTCGGGCACGACCACGTGGCGCGCGTAGCCGCCCTGGGTGCTCTCGCCGAGGATCTTGTACTCGCGGCAGAGGTTGTCCTCGCCGCCCGCGCACCGGGCGCACACGCCGCAGGAGACGCCCGGCGCGAGCACCACCTTCTGACCGACGCGGCCCACCGCGCCCGGCCCGAGCGCCTCGACCTCGCCGGCGATGTCGGCGCCGAGCCGGTGCGGGAAGGTGTAGCGCAGGTGCGGGAGGCCCCGCCGCGTCCACACGTCGAGGTGGTTCAGCGCCACGGCCCGGACGCGCACGCGCACCTCGCGCGGGCCCGGCTCGGGCAGCTCGATCTCCATGCGCTGCAGGACGTCCGCGTCCCCCGTGGACAGGATCGCCATCGCTTCGGTCTTCACTGCGAGACCTCGCGTTCGGCTCGGGCTCGCCATCGACCTTCGTTCGCCCCTTCGGGGCTCGCTCCGTGGTGCATGGCGCGCACGCTAGGGCACGGGCGTGGTCTCGAAAAGGGGCGCGTGGCCTCAGCGGGCGCGGCGCGCGAAGTAGAAGAAGTCGCGCTCCGAGCGGCGCTCCACGTACGACGCCGCCGGGTGCTGCCCCTTCGTGCCGATCGACCGGACGATGCGCGGCGCGCCGCCCGCGTGGGCGTGGGAATAGAGGAAGAAGCGCGTGTACGACCAGTTGATGTCGAGCTCCGCCGCGGCGCTCGCCCCGGCCGCGAGCAGCGCGTCGGCGAGCGCCTTGGCCGTGGTGCGGTCGCCGAGCGCGAAGAGCGCGTAGCGCCCGGTGCGGTCGATCGCGAGCGCGGTGCGCGGGATGTCCACGCCGCCGTCGGCCGCCGCTCCCCACCGGCGCGTGTGGGTCTCGGTGACGAGCGCCGGGTGGAGCGCGCCCCGGTGCACGAGGCAGGCCGGGGTCTGCCGCCACGCGGCCAGCTCGGTCTCGCGGGGCTCGAGCTCCGACCACGGCGCGACGAAGACGCGCCCGCGCAGCACCTTGCGGTGGGTCGCGTCGATCGCCCCGAGCAGCGGCGCGAACGCCTGGTGGCCCGCGTGCAGGAAGAAAAGGCGAAGGGAACGCGGGGATTTCTCAAGAAGGTGGCGGCGGAAGAAAGGATCACCG
>DAORJJ010000024.1:0-26215 GCA_035439005.1 Polyangiaceae bacterium
CTCCGGGAGCGCCGCGAGCGCCGCGTCATGGCGCTCCCCCGCGGCGAGCGACCGCGCGAGCGCCTGGTGCGCAGGCGCGAGCGCGCCGAGCCGCGCGAGCGCGACGGTGCGGAGGGAGGGCCGGTAGCGCACCCGGGAGACGAGGCCCGGCGCCTCCCACACCGCCCGCAGCGCGTCGGTCGGCAGCGCGGGGCTGCCGAGCCGCGCGAGGAGCCCGGCGGAGGGGCGCACGACGTCGAGCAGCGCGATGACGTGGTAGGCGCAGTTCTCCGACAGGTAGAAGTAGTCGAAGCTCGTGGCGCTGAGCTCCCAGAGGTGCTCGAGGAACGTGCGCTTCTCGTCGGCGGTGAGGTCGAGCTCGTACTCCCACAGATCGCGCGACTCGTAGTCTTGGTACTCGCGCACCTTCGCCGCGTACGGGAGCGCCTTGAAGGTGCCGGGGAACTGCCCGAAGAGGCCCTTCAGCGCGTAGGTGACGGCGTTCTCGGCGCCGACGTCGGCGGAGTAGTCGACGCCGATGTCGGCGAGCGGGTGGCGGGGCGCGTCCGGCCGCAGGAGCCCGCGATCGTCGCGCTCGATGCGCAGGAGCACGTGACCGAACGCCGACGCGGGGCTGTCGACGTGGTACGAGCTGAAGACGAAGACGACGCGCCGCGGCCGGAGCCTCGCGAAGAGCGCGTCGCGCGCCTCGCACCGGGGCGACGGCAGCCCGCGCAGCGCGAGCACCTCCGCCAGAAAACGCGCCCTCGCCGGAAACATGCACAGTGCATGTTTGTCGCCGCGCGACGGGTCGGCGTAGAGCGCGGCGAGGGTCGCGAAGAGCTCGGCCTCCGGGTCGAACCTGCCGCGGGGCGAGAGGTAGAACGCCGGACCGTCCGGCTCCGACTCCCACCCGTTCGACGCGGTCGGGTGCGCGTGCACGAGGCGCCGCCACTCCGCCGTCTCGCCGAGCCGCCCCCGCCGCGCCTCGCGCTCGGCCTGCGCGAGGTGCGCGAGGTGCGCGAGGCCAGCCGGCCCTGGGTCCGCGCGCGCGTCGTCCGCCGCGAGGCCCGTCAGCGCGCCGACCGAGAGAGAGAAGACTGCCGCCGCCGCGCGGGCGACCGCCCTCACTCGGGGAGGTTCTCGCACGCGAGCTGCGCGTCCGCCCGGAGGATGGCCCGCACCGAGCGGGCGATGCGCTCGGACTGGCCGCCGGAGGTGCTGAAGATGGGGCCGAACTGGGCCTTCATCGTGCGGCCCACGGCGACCGGATCGGCGCAGCCGGCGATGGCGGTGAGCGTGGCGATGGTCTCGCCCGAGCCCCGCGCGGCGTCCTTCATGAACGCCTCGCGGTTCATCCGCACGAAGTTCTCGATCGTCTCGTGGTCGTCGATCGAGTCGCAGTTGATGGTGCCGCTCGTGATCGCGAACGTCTGCATGCCGAGGGTGTTGGTGGAGGCGGCCGTGACCTGCGCGAGGCCCGGCTTCGTGCCGAAGATCACCGAACCGAGCCCGCACCCCGCTGCGCCATAGCGGGGCTTGGGGCGGCGGCGCGCCCGCACCATCGGCGCCTCGGCGGCGTCGAGCGACGGCGTCTTCGCGCGCGGCGTGGGCGCGGCGACGGGGAGCGCACCGGCGTCCGAGGCGCTCGCAGGCGTCGCGTCGGTCGCCCCGGCGTCGCGCGACGCCGAGGCAGGGACAGGGGCAGGCGGCGCGGGCGATGAGGCAGGCGGCGCGGGCGGCGGGCCGTCGGCGGACGCCGAGCCGACCGCCAGCGTGGCGGCGAGCGACAGCCCGGTGACGAGTGCGAGGAGGGTCCGCTTCATGCCGCGGTGCGCGAGGTTACGAGGCCGGTCACCCCGAGGTCAACGACGCGCGCTCCGCTCACGTCGGAACTTTGCGCGCGCGCCGCTGTCGTGGAGGGCGTGTCTCTTCGCCGACCCTTCCCCGAGAGCGCCGTCGCCGCGCTCCCGCCGCTCCCCGCGCGGCCGTCGAGGGCCGAGGTCGCGTCCCGCCCGGAGCCGGAGCGGTGGGGTCGTGGTAGCGTGGGCGCGGAGCCTGTGGCCTTACCGGAAGACGTCGAAGCGAAGCTCATCGAGCGCATCATGCTGCGCGACGAGCACGCGTTCACGGAGCTCATGCGCGCGTACCAGGCGCGCATCTTCGGGCTCATCCTGCGCATGCTCGGCAACCACGCCGAGGCCGAGGAGGTGGCCCAAGAGGTGTTCATCCAGGTCTTCAAGTCGATCGGCAGCTTCCGCGGCGACTCGAAGTTCACCACGTGGATCTACCGAATCGCGATCAACCACTGCAAAAACCGGGTGAAGTACCTGCGTGTGCGGCACTCCAAGCAGCAGGACGAGCTCGAGGCGGTCGCGGAGCGGATGCCGCTCGGCGAGGGGCGCGGCTCCAACACCGGCCACATCGCGCGCCCCGACGAGGCGCTCGCGGGCAAGCAGATCGAGCGCATCGTGCAGGAGGCCATCGCGGAGATTGAGCCGGGCTTCCGCGAGTGCCTCATTTTGCGAGACGTCGAGGAGCTGAGCTACGAAGAGATCGAGGCCATCACGGGCCTCCCCACCGGCACGGTGAAGAGCCGAATCTTCCGCGCGCGCACGCAGCTACGAGGACTCGTCGAAGCCAAGCTCGGAGAGAAGATCGGATGACGGACAGCGACAAGACCGCCCCGAACGAACCGCCTCTCGAAGCGCCCGACGAGGTCGAACAGGCCGCCGCGCCCGACCTGGCCGACGACCGCGACCCGGCCGACGGCGCGGAAGAGGACCTGCCGGACGACGCCGTCGGCGACGAGGCGATGCGCAAGCTCTTGAAGCGCTCGCTCGCCGCGCCGGAGGTCCCCGTGCCCGACCTCGTGTCGGGGGTGCAGCGGAAGCTGCGGCGACGCTCGCGGGGGAAATTCTACGCCGACGGGTGGAGCACCGCGCGCTCGCGCGTGAACTACGTGCTCGTGTCGGTCGCGATGCTCCTCGTGCTCGTGATCGCCTACCTGGTGCTCGGCCCCACGGGCATCAGCGTGCGCTAGCGCCTCGGACCGTCTCGCTCGCGTGGCCGTGGGGTGCGCTGCGCCGGTGGCGCAGTTACGTGCTTGTTTTTGTTCACAAATTTTTAGTCACTCATGTGTGAGTTACGTTTTGCTCGCGTTCCGGGCGGGGCGGTCCTAGGCTACGCGCATGCCCTCGATCCGGCGCTTCACGGTCATCCCTCGCCTCCCCACGAACCTCGAGCCGCTGCGGACCATCGCCCACAACCTGTGGTGGACGTGGACGCCCTCGGCGCGCGCGCTCTTCCTCCGCATCGACGAGGAGCTGTTCGAGTCGGTCCACGCGAACCCGATCGAGCTCTTGTCGCGCGCGCCCCAGGCGCGCCTCGAGGCGCTCTCGCGGGACGACGCGTTCCTCGCGCACCTCGACGCCGTCGCGCAAGGCCTCGACCGGTACATGACCCGCGAGGGCTGGTTCCAGAAGACCTTCCCCGAGGCGAGCGGCGCCACGATCGCCTACTTCTCGATGGAGTACGGCCTCCACGAGTCGCTGCCGATCTACTCGGGCGGCCTCGGCGTGCTCGCCGGGGACCACCTGAAGACCGCGAGCGACCTCGGCGTGCCGCTGGTCGGCGTGGGCCTCGCGTACGCGGAGGGGTACTTCCGGCAGGTGCTCAACTCGGACGGCTGGCAGACCGAGCGCTACCCCATCAACGACTGGACGCGGCTGCCCGTCCAGCCCGTGCTCGGTCCCGCGGGCGCGCGCCTCGTGCTCGACGTCCAGTACCCCGACCGCGTCGTCAAGGCGCAGGTGTGGCGCGTGCAGGTCGGGCGCGTGCCGCTCTTCCTGCTCGACGCGAACCTCGAGGAGAACGCCCCGATCGATCGGAGCGTGACCGGCCCGCTCTACGGCGGCGACCAGGAGTTCCGGGTGCGCCAGGAGATCATGCTCGGCATCGGCGGCGTGCACGCGCTCGAGGCGATGGGCCTCACGGCGACGGTGTGCCACATGAACGAAGGTCACTCCGCCTTCCTCGCGCTCGAGCGCGTGCGGCGCACGATGGAGCGCGAGCGCGTGGGCTTCGCCGTCGCCAACGAGGCCTGCGGCGCGGGCCACGTCTTCACCACCCACACGCCGGTCCCCGCGGGCAACGACGCCTTCGCGCCGGAGCTCGTCACGCGCTACCTCGAGCCCTACCGCGCGGCGCTCGGGCTCACCGAGGGTGAGCTGCTCACGCTCGGGCGGGCCGATCCGCAGGACGCCACTTCGCCGTTCTCGATGCCCGTGTTCGCCATCCACAACGCCGACCACCGCAACGGCGTGAGCGCGCTCCACGGCGAGGTCTCGCGCCGCATGTGGAAGGAGCTCTGGCCCGAGCTGCCGGAGCACGAGGTCCCGATCCTCTCGGTCACCAACGGCGTGCACACGCCCTCGTGGATCTCGCGCGAGATGGCCGCGCTCTTCACGCGGTACCTCGGGCCGCGCTGGGTCGACGCGCTCGCGGAGCCCGAGTTCTGGGCGCGCGTGCGGGCCATCCCCGACGCCGAGCTCTGGGAGACGCACGAGGCGCGGCGCTACCGGCTCATCCAGCTCTGTCGCCAGTGGCTGCGCGCCGCGGCCGACAAGCGCGGCGCGTCGCCAGCGGCGCAGGCCGAGCTCGAGGAGGTGCTCGACCCGCGCGCGCTCACCATCGGCTTCGCGCGGCGCTTCGCGACCTACAAGCGCGCGGCGCTGCTCTTCCGAGACATCGAGCGCGTCAAGCGGCTGCTCTGCGATCCCGAGCGCCCCGTGCAGCTCGTGTTCGCGGGCAAGGCCCACCCGCAAGACAAGGGCGGCAAGGAGCTCATCCGGTCGATCGTGCAGCACGCGCAGAACCCCGAGCTGCGCGGCCGCGTCGTGTTCGTCGAGGACTACGACATGCGCATCGCGCGCGCCCTGGTCGCCGGCGTCGACGTGTGGCTCAACAACCCCCGCCGTCCCCACGAGGCGAGCGGCACGAGCGGAATGAAGGCCGCCGCGAACGGCGCGCTGAACCTGAGCATCCTCGACGGCTGGTGGGCCGAGGCCTACGAGGCGCACGGGCGCGAGGTCGGCTGGGCCATCGGCCAAGGCGAGGAGTTCGACGACGGCGACGGCGACGACCGCGAGGCCGAGATCCTCTACGACCTGCTCGAGCGCGAGGTCGTGCCGCTGTTCTACGATCGCGAGCCGCAGAGCCGCCTGCCGCGCGAGTGGATCCGCCGCATGAAGCAGGCGATCGCGTGCCTCGTGCCCTCGTTCAACACGGCGCGCATGGTGCGCGAGTACACCGAGCGGTTCTACGTGCCCTCGATCGCCTCGTCGCGGCGGCTCCGCGAGGGCGGCCTCGCCGGCGCGCGGCAGCTCGTCGCCTGGAAGGAGCGCGTGCGGGCCGGCTGGGAGGGCGTCGCGATCCTCGACGTCGCCCTGCGCTCGCCGGCCGAGCTGCGGGTCGGCGAGCCCGCCCGCGTGGAGGTGCTCGTGGCGCTCGGCGAGCTCTCGCCGGCCGACGTGGTGGTCGAGCTGTACCACGGGCCCACCGAGGGCGGGCACGACCTGCCCCGCGGCGCGACGGTCCGCATGGCGCACCTCGAGAGCGTCGGGCGGCAGCACCGCTACGTGGGCGAGGTGCCCACGGTCGAGAGCGGCGCGTACGGCGTGTCGGCCCGCGTGACGCCCGCGAGCCCCCGCCCCACCCGCGCGTTCCCGACCGCGCTCTTGCGCTGGGCCTGACGCGACACGCGAGCGCGCCACCTCGCCGCCCGGCGACGTCGCTCAGCGCCGGGCGAAGCGAGACTTCAGCGTGTCGAGCAGCTCGAGCGCCTTGGGCGCGTACTCGTTGATGGCCTTCATGACCGGGCCGTCCGAGGTCGCGGCCCCGAGGTCGACGTCCGCGTCTCGTGCACTGTACATGTTTTCCATGACCTTCTCGACGGCCTTGCGGACCATGCCGCGGAAGGGGATCTTCGCCATCATCCCGTACATCGCGGCGTTGCCCCGGCTCTTCCGAGACGGGTCCGCGCGCACCTCGGCCACCGCGTCGGCGACCGCGCCGACGTACGCGTCGATGATGTCGGCGTGGCGCGACATGAGCGTGCAGTGGATGGAGCTCGGGCGCTGCTGGCGATCGACCGACCAGCCGCGATCTTCGAGGGCGTCGGCCACCGCGTAGATGTCGAGGCCGGCGTCGAGCGAGATGTACGACACGATGGTCGACTGCGGGCGCCCGAGCACCGCGAGGCCAGGGATGGCCTCGAGCCCCGCGATGAGCTTCTTCTTGGCCTCGAGGGTGCGCGCGGCGTGGCGGAGGTACCCCTCCTCGCCCATGCCCTGGAGCGCGGCCCACGCGGTGGCGATGGTCCCGCCGGGCCGCGTGCCGGGCATGCTCGGCGACGCGTAGATGCCGCCGGGCCAGTCGGTTGTCACGAAGAACTGGTGTTTCAGGTAGCTCATGTCGCGGTAGACGACGACGCTCGCGCCCTTGGCCGCGTACCCGTACTTGTGGAGGTCGGCGGAGATCGACGTGACCCCGTCGACGCGGAAGTCCCACGGCGGGATGGGCTCGCCGAGCCGCTCGAGCCACGGGAGCACGAACCCGCCGATGCACGCGTCGACGTGCATGGGGATGTCGTGCGAGCGCGCGATCGCCGCGAGCTCGCCGATGGGATCGATCACGCCGTGGGGATACTGCGGCGCCGAGCCCACGATGAGCACGGTGTTGCGGTTGACCATGCGGCGCACGGCGGCGACGTCGACCGTGAAGTCGTCGGCCAGCGGGGCGTGCCGAAGCTTCAGGCCAAAGTAGTGCGCGGCCTTGTCGAAGGCCACGTGCGCGCTCTCGGGGATGAGCAGCTCGGGGCTCCGCGCCCAGGGCGCGTGCTTCTTCGCCCGCTCGCGCGCCGCCTTCACGGCGAGGAGGATCGACTCGGTGCCGCCCGACGTCATGGTGCCGACGGTCTCGGGGCCGCCGGAGAGCATGTTGGCGCTCATGCGGACGACCTCGGCCTCCATTCTGCGGAGGCTCTTGAAGGCCATCGGGTTCAGGCCGTTCTCCGAGAAGTAGAGGTTGTGCGCGCGCTTCAGCAGCTCGGCGTGCGCCGGGCCCGCGTCGTAGACGAGGCTGAACACCTTGCCGTCGCGCCAGCGCGCGTCGTCCTTTCGGAACGCCTCGAGGTCGGAGAGGATGGCCTCGGCCTCGCGGCCTTCACGGGGGATTTGCGCGGACATGCGCGCGAAGGTACCACGCCGCGCGCCGGGCTCGGCGCGCGTCGCGGGCGAATAAAACCGATGTAACGGGCTACGCGGCGGTGATCTCGACCCGCAGGAGCTTGCGGCCGATGAAGACGTAGTCGCCGTGCTCGAGCTCTTGCTCGTTCTTCACGCGGACGAACGTGCCGTTGCGGCTCGAGGGATCGCTCAGGATGTAGCGCCCGCCGCTCTCCTCGATCTTGCAGTGGTTGCTGCTCATGTAGAGATCGACCGGGAAGTTCAGCTCGCCGCCCTCGCGGCCGATCTGCAGGCTGTGCGTGCGCGCGCAGACCGTCGCGCCCGGGGCGCCGCCGTGCAGGATCTGGGTGACCCGGAAGTGGATGCTGTGCTTCGGGGACGAGTAGAAATAGGTGCCGTCCGCCTCGGGGCCGTCGGTCTCGGCGGGCGGCCCCTCCAGGCGGAACACTTGCTCGCCGGCGAGGAACAGATCGCCCGGCACGAGCTCGACCGAGCCTCGCACGCGCACGTACACGCCGTTGAGAGAGCCCTCGTCGCGGACGACGAGCTTGCTCTGGCGGTAGAAGAAGTTGGCGTGCTTCGGCGAGACGAACGGGTCGTCGGCGAACACGAGCTCGCCGCGACGCCCCACCGAGTGGCTCTCCGCGTTCAGGTGGTAGCTCAGGCCCTCCACCCCCTCACCACGGATGAGGATGAGCTTCGCGCGGCCCGGCGTCTGGAGCTGGCCGAAGAACTGCGTGCGGGCGCCCATGATCTCCGGGGGCACCGCCGCGCCGCAGCGGCCGCAGAACTTGTGCCCCAGGGGCACAGGGGTCGAGCAGGAGCGGCACACGAAGTTCTTTGCTTGGTCCATGAGTTCCTCGAGGGAGAGCTTTGGAGACGATGCGTCGTCGGCCAGGTCCGCGCGGCCGTAGTGGTGGGTCTGGCTAGCGGCGGCGGGCGTCAGAAACCGGACGGGGTCGCCGCGCCGGAGCTTGAGCGGCTCTTCGAAGAGGCGTGCGCCGCGATCGGTCGGCGGATCCTCCTCGCCGCCCGCGTCCGGGATGGCGGCCTCGAGGGGCGTCAGCGTGCGCTCGGTCATCGGCGGCTCGCCGTCGCCTCGCCCCTTCGGCTGACCGACCGCGAGCGTGTTGCCGCACTGCGGACAGCCACGGACCCCCAAGAGGGAGAACGTGTCGCACTGGCCGCAGGTGACGCCGAGCTCGCAGGTCATCTTCAGGGGAGGGTAGCAAACTTCAATCGAGGAGGGTGAGCCGCCGCTCGGGGTCGAGGGGCCCCTTCTCTCCCCACAGTCTGAGCACGACGCGGCGGCAGCTGGCGTCAGAATTCGTGACGGGCGCGGGCAGGCCGGCGTGCGCCTCCGCCGCCGGCGGGGTGACCTTGGCCGGCCTCGGCGCGGCGGACCTCGCGCGCTTTCCTGTTTTTTTTCGTGGCGTTACGAGCGTCGTGGGCTTCGGCAAGTCGTCGCGGTCGGTGGCGCCCGAGGGCTCGACGGGCACGCGAACGGCGTAGGGCGTCACGCCGGTGGCCCCGCCGCCGCACCGGGCCAGGTTCCCCGGGGCCACCTTGGACTCGCGGAGGACGAGCACGACGTCGCCCGGCGCGAGGGTCGGCTCGCCCCGCTCCGCGACCGACCACACGTCGAAGACGGTGGCGCGCAGCACGAGACCCGCGATGAGGAGCGAGGCGACGAACCACCCGAAGCCCCGGACGAACGCCCGCATGGCTGGAAGGCTACGGAGGGCGCCGCGGCGGGCCAACTTTGGCGCGGGCGTCAGGCGCGCAGCGGCAGCGCGAGGCCCACGATCGCGCCGTCGACCGCGCCCTGCCCGTCGACGTGGTTCTCGGCGAAGGCGCGGCCGCCGTGCGCTTCGGCGATGCGCAGCACGAGCGCGAGGCCGAGCCCGGAGCCGCCCGCCTTGCCGGGGGTGCGCGCCTTGTCGCCCTTCACGAACGGCTCGAACACGCGAGGCAAGAGATCGGTCGCGATGCCGGGGCCACGATCGCGCACGAGGAGGCGCACCTCGGCGGCGTCGCGCTCGACCGCCACGGTGATGGGCGCGCCCGCGTCGTGCCCGTGCAGCGCGGCGTTGTTCACGAGGTTCGACAGGGCGCGGCCGAGGAGCGCCTGATCGCACGCGACGGTGAGCTCGCCCGCCTCTGCGCCGCTCGCGTCCAGCGCGCCGGCGTCGAGCTCGAGGGGCGGGAGATCCGGGCGCGACAGGGCCGCGAGCCGCCCGCGGAGCCACGGCAAGAGCGCCACCTGCTCGAGGCGCACGTCGGAGAGCCCCGCGCGCGCGGCGGCGAGCAGATCGCCGAGGATGAGATCGACCTCGGAGAGCTCGCGATCGATGCCCTCGAGGGTCTTGCGCGCGTCCGGGCTCACGTCCTCGGCGACGAGCTCGAGGCCGACGCGCGCGCGCCCGAGCGGGGAGCGGAGCTCGTGGCTGATCGCGCCGAGCAGCTCGCGCTGATCGCGCACGACGCGCTCGATGCGCGCGGCCATCTCGTCGAAGGTGTAAGCCACCTCGCGGACCTCGTCGGCGATGTGCTCGCTCGAGCGCGCGTCGGGGTCGAGGCCGGTGCGCGCCGACAGCTCGCCGTTGCCGAAGCGCTCGGCCGCTTGCGCGACCTGCTCGAGCGGGCGGGAGATGCGCTTGGCCACCTTCCGGGCGACCGCGCTCAGCACGAGGCCGCCCGCGAGGAGCCCGAGCACCAGCCGGAGCGGGCCGGGCGCGCCCGCCGACGAGCGCAGCGCGAGCGCGCCGACGACCTCGCCGCCGCGGACGATGGGCACGTAGGCGACCCCCTCGTCGAAGGTCATCCCGGGCGATCCCCGGTGCCGGCGGGAGCGCCGGGGCAGCACCTGGGGATCGCGCACGAGCTTGAAGTCGAGCCCCGTCGCGTCACGGAGCTCGCGCACGTAGCGCTCGCAGGCGGCGGTGTCGTCCCACTCCTTCGCGAGCCGCAGCTGCACGCGCCTCGCCACGACCTGCGTGGCGGTGCCCTCGCTGTCGGGGCGCGTGAGGCCGAGGGTGAGCGAGCTCACGCCGAAGGCGAGCACGATGGCGGCGAGGAACCAGAGCAGCAGGCGGGTCTTCAGGCGCGCGCTCCAGCCCCGACGGCGAGGGCCGCAGCGCCCCGCCCTCAACTCGGCCTCACGAGCAGGTAGCCGATGCCTCGCACGGTGCGAATGAGGCGCGGATCTCTCGGATCTTTCTCGAGTTTTTGACGGAGGTGGCTGATGTGCACGTCGAGCGAGCGGTCGACCGCGGGGTCGTAGGTGCCGCCCTTGAGCTGGGTGGCGAGCTCCTCGCGCGCGATGGTCTCGCCGGCGCGACGAGCGAGCGCGGTGAGCAGGCGCAGCTCGAACGACGTGAGCTGCACGGGCTTGCCCGCCAGGAAGACCTCGTGGCCGTGCACGTCGACGACGAGCTCGCCGAGCTCGAGGCGGTCGCGGCCGGCCTCCGGCTTCTTCGTGCGCCGCACCACCGCGCGCACCCGCGCCATGAGCTCGCGCGGGTTGAACGGCTTGGGGACGTAGTCGTCGGCGCCCAGCTCGAGCCCGCCGATGCGGTCGTTGTCGTCGCCGCGGGCGGTGAGCATGACCACCGGCACCTCCGAGCGCTCGCGCAGGCGTCGGCACACCTCGAAGCCGTCGATGCCCGGGAGCATGACGTCGAGGAGCACGGCGTCATAGCTGCCCTCGAGCGCCCGCGCGAGGCCGAGCTCGCCGGTCGGCACGTGGGCGAGCTCCGCGTCGTTCTTCGCGAAGTACTCGCCGAGCAGCCGCGCCAGATCTTGATCGTCGTCCACGAGGAGGAGCCGGAGCATCGGCTCGGCACGATAGCTGGGTTCAACGCGGGTCGCGAGGCTCACCCCTCCAGCGTGGCCCCGGCGCGCCGCCCCGTCCGCCGCGCGGCGCGCAAAGATTCGTAAACCCGCGCGCGCCGTCCCGTCCTCGCCGCCGACCGCGCCAATTCGCTCCGCCGTGCCCCCGCCGAGGGTGGTAACCTCGGGCTCCGTTGGACGCGCTCGAGAACAAACGGATCCTCCTCCTCACCGGCAAGGGCGGCGTGGGCCGCTCGATCGTCACCGCCGCCCTCGCGCACATCGCCCAGCGCCGCGGCCGCCGCGTGCTCGTGGCAGAGCTCGGCGACGATCCGGAGGACTACTCGCCGCTGGCGCGCTACTTCGGGCGCGACAGGCTCCCCGTCCAGCCGGAGGAGCTCGCGCCCGGCATCCGCGGCGTCGTGCTCCTCGCGCGCACGGGCCAAGACCTCTTCCTGCGGCAGGTGCTGCGCTCGTCGACCCTCGCGCGCGCCGCGCTCGGCTCCGACGCCATCCGGCGGCTCCTCTCCGCGGGGCCTTCGTTCCGCGAGATGGGCATCTTCTTTCAGCTGCTCGCGCTCTTGCGCCTCACCCACGCGGACGGCGGGCACGAGCACGAGGTCGTGATCGTCGACATGCCCGCCACCGGGCACGCGCTGTCGCTCACGGGCCTGCCCGATCTCCTGCTCCGCCTCGTGCCGGGCGGCCCCATCGCCGACGCCCTCCGCGAGGGCAAGGGCTACTTGAACGATCCCGAGCAGTCGGCCGCGTGGGTGGTCACCCTCCCAGAGACCCTGCCGGTGAGCGAGTGCCTCGAGCTGCTCGGGGGCCTGCGCCGCACCGAGATGCCCATCGGCGGCGTGTTCCTGAACCGGTTCCCGGTGGACGCGTACACCCCGGAGGAGCGGGCGGCGCTCGCGCCCGTCCTCGCCGAGCACGACGTCCTCGGCGCCGAGACCTTCCACCGCCCTGGGCTCGCGCACCGGGAGACCACACGGCTCCGCGCGAGCACCGACGCCACCATCTACGTCCTGCCGGAGGTGCCGCACGCGCACGTCGTGGCCGCGCTCACCGACGCGACCGAGAACGCCTGGCGGCTCTCTCCGCAGGCCCCGCATGCGACGCGACGCGACGGAGCCCCGTGAGCCCCCCCAACAGCCCCCCCAAGACCCCTGCGGTTCCGCGAATCTCCGAGATCCTCCGCACCCACCAGGTGATCGTGTGCTGCGGCGCCGGCGGCGTCGGGAAGACCACGACCGCCGCGGCCCTCTCGCTCGCCGCGGCGCGCGCGGGCCGGCGCGTGCTCGTGCTCACCATCGACCCCTCGAAGCGCCTCGCCGAGACCCTCGGGGTCGAGCGCAACCCGCCCGAGCCGGTGGCCCTCCCCGCGGACCGCGCGCGCGTCGCGGGCATCGCCGCGCCCGGCGGGCTCGACGCGTGGATGCTCGACCACAAGCTCGTCGCCGACGCCTCGGTGCGCCGGCTCACCAAGTCGCCCGAAGAGGCCGAGAAGGTCCTCGACAACCGCATCTACAAGCACGTGAGCACCATGGTCGCGGGCATGCACGAGTACACGGCGATGGAGGCGCTCTACCGCCTGGTGAACGAGGGGCGCTACGACCTCGTCGTGCTCGACACCCCGCCGTCGCGCCACGCCCTCGACTTCCTCGAGGCCCCGAAGCGCCTCTCGCGCCTCGTCGACTCGCGGGCCATCGCCGCGTTCCTCCCGAGCTCCGACGGCTTCGTCGCGCGCGCCGCCTCCAAGGTCATCCACACGGTCATGAGCGCCGTGTTCGGCGAGGAGTTCGCGGGCGAGTTCACGATGTTCCTCTCGACGTTCTCCGCGCTGTTCCAGGTGCTGAACGTCGAGGTGAACACCATGCGCGACTTCCTCAGCGGGCCGAACGTCGCCTTCCTGCTCGTCACCTCGCCGGCGCCCACCACGCTCACCGAGGCCCACTACTTCCAGGACAAGACCCGCGAGCTGTCGCTGCCCTTCCGCGGCTTCGTGCTGAACCGCAGCCGCGCGCTGAACGGCCGCAAGGCCATGCCCGACAGCTCCCTCGGCGGCGCGAGCCCGAGCCCCGCGCTGCAGAGCGCCATCGCGAAGCTCCAAGCCGCTGCGGCCGTCGAGCTCGAGCTCGCGGGGCGTGATCTGGCCCTGCTTCGCGATCTCGAGGTGCGCGCGGGCGACGGCGCCACCGCGATCGCCCTGCCCGATCTGCCCACCGGGGCGGACGACATGACCACCCTCATGGCCGTCGCCGACGTGCTCGACGCGAGCTGAGGGGCGCGCTGCTCAGTCGAGGGCGGCGTCGGCGCTGGCCTCGACCGCCGAGTCCACGCTCGCCTCGGGCGCGCTCGCCTCGGGCGCGCTCGCCTCGGGCGCGCTCGCCTCGGGCGCGCTCGCGTCCGGAACGAACGCGTCCGGCGCGGCGTCGGGCGCGCCTCCCTCGGGCAGGCAGCCGTCGCGGCGGGCTGCGGCGGCGAGCGCGGGCGCGCAGAGCGGATCCGTGCCGGTGGCGTCGAACTCCGGCGGGTACGGGGCGCACGTGAACGCCACGTAGGCCGTGCGCGCCCCGCTCGCGGGCGTCTGCACGAGGCACACGGCCGGGCACTCCCGGGGCTCCGTCGGCCCCTCGACCACGTCGAGCGCGGTCGGTCGGTCGAGGCAGCCCTTCGCGGGGTCGAAGCGCTGGCCCTGGTAGGTGTAAATGGGATCGCCCCCGCACGCGGCGAAGGAGGCCGCGAAGGCCGCGACGAGGCCCGCCGCCACGCCGGCGCCCGCGGCGAGCGCGCGCCCTCGCCGCGCCGTTCGACGCGCGCGCTTCGCGGGGAGGGCTCCCACTACGACTCGCGCGCCGGCGGCTCGACCGTGCGCACGCGGAGCTCGGCGAGCTGCTCGGGCAGCACGTGGTTCGGCGCGTCGGTCATGAGATCGGTGCCCTTCTGCGTCTTCGGGAAGGGGATGACGTCGCGGAGGCTCTCGGCGCCCGAGAGCAGCATCGCGAGGCGGTCCATGCCCACGGCCACGCCGCCGTGCGGGGGCGCCCCGTACTTGAGCGCGTCGAGGAGGAAGCCGAACTTCTGCCGCGCCTCGTCGCCACCGATGCCGAGCGCCGCGAACACCTTCGCCTGCACCTCGGGGTCGTGGAGGCGAATCGAGCCGCCGCCGATCTCGAAGCCGTTCAGCACGAGATCGTAGCGATAGCAGAGCACCTTGCCCGGATCGGTGTCGAGCAGCGCCACGCAGTCGTCGTGGGGGCGGGTGAAGGCGTGGTGTGCGGCGGCCCAGGTCTTCTTCTCGTCGTCGTACTCGAAGAGCGGCGGGTTCACGACCCAGAGGAAGTTGAACGTCCCGCCGTGGCCGTATTCGGGAATGAGCCCGAGCTTCTTGCCGAGGTGGATGCGCAGATTGGCCATCACGGTGTGGACCACCGACTCTTTGCCAAACTGGAAGAAGAGGAGATCTCCCTCCTTCGCGCCGGTCTGGGCGTTCACGGCGAGCCGCAGGTCTTCGCCAATCATCTTGGCCAGCGGCGACTGCGTCCAGTTGCCTGTCGCGTCGACCTTGGCGCGGGCGAGGCCGCGCGCGCCCATGCCCTTCACGAAGTCCTCGAGCTTGTCGAGCTCGGCCCGCGAGAGCTTGCCCGCGTGCTCGGCGGGGATGCGCATGGCCTTCACGATCTCGGCCGGGAGATCGCGGCGGTACTGCCCGCTCGTGAACTTGTCGGCGATGTCCTTCCAGAAGGGCACCCCGCCGCCGGCCTGCTCGATGACGAGGCCCGTGATGTCGGTGTGCTCGAGGCCGAAGCGGAGATCGGGCTTGTCGTTGCCGTACCTCTCCATCGACTCGGCGAAGGGCAGCTCGGGGAAGCGCCCGCCGGGGTACTGCTCGGTGAGGTCGATGCCGAGCACGGTCTTCCAGATCGTGCACACGAGCCCTTCCATCGTGCGGAAGATGTCGTCTTGGGAGACGAAGCTCATCTCGACGTCGATTTGAGTGAACTCGGGCTGGCGATCGAGGCGGAGGTCCTCGTCGCGGAAGCACTTCACGATCTGGAAGTACCGGTCGAAGCCGGCCACCATGTAGAGCTGCTTGAAGAGCTGCGGGCTCTCGGCGAGGGCGTAGAACTTGCCCGCGTGGAGGCGGCTCGGCACGAGGAAGTTGCGCGCGCCACCCGGGGTGTACTTCACCATGAAGGGCGTCTCGAGCTCGAGGAAGCCCTTGTCGTCGAAGTAACGCCGCACGGTCTGGTTGATGCGGTGCCGCACGCGGAGGGTCTTCTGCAGCGGCGCGCGCCGGAGATCGAGGTACCGGTACTGGAGGCGCTTCTCCTCCCCGGTGTCGATGCTGTCGGCGATCTCGAAGGGGGGAGTCTCGGACTTGTTGAACACGCCGAGCTCGATGACGTGGATCTCCACCTCGCCGGTGACCATCTTGGGGTTCGCGTTCTTGCCGCGGCTCACCACCACGCCGCGCACGCCGATGACCCACTCGCTGCGGAGGGCCTGCGCGCGGTCGTACGCGTCCTTCGGGGCGTCGCCGTGGCCGGAGAGGTTCGGGTCGAACACGAGCTGGGTGATGCCCTCGCGGTCGCGCAGGTCGACGAACACGCACCCCCCGTGATCGCGGTAGCTCGCCACCCAGCCGAAGAGGACGACCTCCTGGCCGACGTCGGCGCCGCGCAGTGCGGCGTTGTGGTGAGTGCGCTTGAGCTCGTCGATGAACCTTGCCACGGAGTGACCTCGCGTTCGGGAAAAGCAGACATGCCGTCGGTGACCGGCGCCCACGCGGGCGCTGGGCCCCTTCCTAGCACCTGTGCGGCGCGTCGTGGGAACGTGGGAGGCCCGAGCCGGCTCGCAGCGAACTCCCCTCGGTGCCCAGCTTTGGTAAGGTCCGCCCGTGACCGAAGGCCCCACGCCGCGCCCGAGCCCCGGAGAGAGCCCCCGCGTGCGCGCGCTCTTCGGGGTCGCGAGCTTCGCCGGGCCCCTGCTCGTCGCGGTCTTCGGGGCGCGCACCGTGCCCGATCCGGCGTTCGACGACGGCGCGCTGCGCGTGCTGGGCCTCTCGTTCACGGGCGTGTTTCGCGCGCTCGACGTGTGGGTGGCCGCGCCGCTCCTGGCGCTTCCGCTCGGCACGCGCGCCCTCCGCGCGAGCCTCGCGTGCGCGCTCGTGACGGGCGCGGCGGGCCTGCTCGTGTACGCGCTCGGCGCGCCGCTGCTCGCCGAGCCCAGCCCGCGCGGCGCGGCGCGTGGCGGGGGCACCTCGCGCCTCGCGCTCGCGGTCGCCGCGCTCGCCGCGATCACCGCGCTCAACACCCCGCCGTGGCAGCTCGAGGGCTCCGCGGTGGGCGGCACGGTCACCGGCGCGTGCCTCGTGCTGCTGGCCGCGTGGCTCACCCTGCGGCCCCGCACGCCGCCCACGTGGAAGGCGTTGGTCGCGGGCGCGGCGCTCGGGTGGGAGCCCCTCGTGGGGCTCATGACGCTCGGCGTGCTGCTCGTGCCGCTCACCTCGCGCGACACGCGCGCGGCCCTGCGCGCGCCGACGCGGCGCGAGCTCGCGGAGCTGGGGCTCGCGTTCGCCATGGGCCTGCTCCCGCTCGGCCTCGGGCTCGTCGTGAAGGCCGGGCCCGAGCGGCTCGGCACGTCGGCGCGCCTGTGGGAGCACGCGCTCGGCGAGGGCGGCGTCGACCCGCGCGCGATCCCCTGGAAGCTCCTCGCCCGCGACGAGCTCGGCTGGCTCTTCGTCTCCGCCGCGATCCTCGGGGCGGCGCTCGGCCTCCGCCGCCGCGAGACGCGCCTCCGCGCGGCGGTGCTGCTCGCGCTCACCGCGGGTTACCCGCTCACGTACGGGCTCGGGCTGCCGCACGGCCCGGTGCGCTTCGCCGCGCCGCTGCTCGCGGCGATCGCGGCCACGGGCGCCCTCGCGAGCGCGGGGCTCTACGAGTTCGTCACGCGCATCCGCGCCGCGAAGGTGCCGTTCGCCCCGGCGAGCGCCGCGCTCCTCGTGGTGCTCGAGTGGACCCTGCCGGTGCGCGCCGCCGACGACGCGCTCCTCCGCCGGGCCGCGCTCTCTCGCCACGCGCCGTACGCGTTCGCGACGAGCGCCCTCGGGCAGGCCCCGCCCACCTCGGTCGTGCTGCTCTCCGACCCGCGCGTCCTCACGCGCCTCCAGGCCGCCCGCGCCACCGGCCTGCTCCGCGACGACCTCACGCTGTTCCCCACCTTCGACCTGAAGGGCCCGCTCGCGCGCGCCTCGGTGAACCGCGAGCCCAAGCTCGCCGGGCTCTACCGCGATCTCGCGCTCGGCACGCTGCCCGAGGAGTGGTCGCTGAGCTCGCTCGCGAGCGACCGCCCGCTGCTCCTCTCGTACGAGCCCAAGTGGAAGCCGACCCTCGCGAAGCACCTCATCCCCGACGGCCTCTTCTGCCGCTTCGAGCCCGAGCCGCAGGGCGTGAGCGACCGGCGCGCCGCGATGGATAAATCTTCGAAACGAAAGCTCTTTTTGGTGACGGAGGTCACAGGTCCGGGCCGCGACGCGCGCCTCGCCCAGCTCACGGCGCACCTGCTCCGGGGCCGCGCGATCGCCATGGGCGCCACCGGCGAGCGCGACAGCCTCTCGAAGGCGCTCGACGAGCTCCGCCCGTACGCGCCCGACGACGAGGTCGCCTCGAAGCTCGTGCGCCGCATGGTCACGACCAAGGGGGCGTTCCCCGTCGACGATCTGGTGCCGTGAGGACAGGAAGGTCTCGCGAGCAGGCGTGAACGGGACGGCGCGCGTGCCCTCCAGTGAAGGAAGAGGCGCGGCTGCGTGTGGCGACGCTGGTTCGCGACGACGTCCTCGCCGTCCGAGCGGCTCCTCCGTAGGACCCCGCCGTGCGGTCGCCATATCGCTGGGCTCGGGCGCTCTCGCTTTCCTCCTCTGTGCAGGCTCTACGCCGTTGGTAGACCGCGCCCACTCGCAGATCGCTTCGCGTGGCGCCGCGCGTACGCGAGGCGCGCCTCGACCGTGGGGTAGCGCCGCCTGAACCACGCGATGAGCTCGGCGATGCTCTCCTTGTCCTCGCGATCGGCGAGCATCGCCGCGAGCTGCCGCTCGAACTCCGCGAGCGGCAGGGGCTCCTCGTAGACCGCGTGCGCGATCTCGGCGGCCGATCTCCGCGCGGTCACGGGCCGGCCTCCCGAAGAGAATCAAGGAAGTTGATGTCCAGGACGTCCTTGGGGCGGAGCGCCCACCTCTTGGTCGTGATGAGGTCGTCGATGCACGGGATCGCGAGGGCGATGCCGTCCGGCGAGAGGATGGTCCGCCGCCCGTAGGCGTCCGAGAAGGTGAGGACGACGCCGTCCGCGGTGCTCTTCGCCCTCGCCACCATCACGTCGACCCGCTCCGGGCCTTCGAGCACGTAGCGCCCGCGCGCGCGCGCCTCCGCCGGATCGCAGGTAGGCTCGAGGTCGAACGTGCGCGCGATCGCGTTCAGCTTCTCCGTGTCATCGAGCTCGATCCAGAGGTCGTAGTCGCTGGTGAGGACCGGCGCGCCGAGCGCGACGAGGGCCCGACGGCCGAGAAGCAAGTACCGCACGCCCGCCTTCGCCAGCGCGCGAAAGAAGCCGGCGTCGTCGAAGTCGTCCGCTTGCACGACCACAAGGGTAGCCGCCCGCCCGGCTCGGCGCGAGGGCGCTGCTGTGCCTCACCCTGCGAACATGAGCGAGGACGAGGCCTCCCACGCGCGGATGGATCGAGAGAGAGGCAAGGTGCCTTTGGTTGGTGCTGGCTCGCGTGGCAACGTCGCGGACACGGAGTTCACTGCGAACCCGCCGCCAGCGGGGCGCTTCGCTCGCTCAGGTGACAGCCGCGAACGTGCCGTCGGCCTGCCGCCGCTCGATCGACACCCCGTCGTCCACGAGCGCCACCCGATAGGTTCCGTCCGGATCTTCGTCGGGTGCGCCACACGCGAGCGGCGCGCCGTCGGCACGGAGGACCGCGGCGAGCACGGCCAGCGGCGGCCCACCCGCGCTCAGGGTGCGCTCCACGTCGCCGAAGCGCTGCGCCTTCGAGCGCACCCCCGCCATGAGCGTCACCGCCCGCTCGTTCCCGCGCGAGGTCGAGCGAACCGGGCCGGCCTCGTCGAACACGAGCAGGGCTTCTTCGTGGAGCCGCCTCGCCGCGAAGAGCGCCTCTTCGGGCGAGAGGCGCATCCGCGCGCGCACCCCTTCGAGGCTGGTCGAGCCGTCCGCGAGCCCCCTCACGAGCAGCCACACGCCCATGAGGAAGAGCGTGCAGGTGTCGCGGCGGCGCTCGAAGTTCCATCCAACCGTCATGCGCGGCGTGTAGGCCGACCGCAGTGGCGAGGCAATGGATGTTCGCGGAGGACGGGCGCGAACGAGATGCGGGCAAGCCTATCGCGACTGCTTCGCCTCGGCGATCTGCTCCACCAGCGCTCGCCGCTCAGATCACCCCCCTGAGCGACTCGGCGAGCTGCGCGAACAGCGCCGCGAGCACCGGGGCGAGCTCCGGAGGCGCCTCGATCCGTATCCCGCCTCCGTCGGTGCGCTCGACGCGTATCGACCCGCTCCCGAGCCCGCTTGCGCTCGTCGCGGGAGCCGCCGGAGGTGCGGCCGGCCCGGGGGTGGACCGCTCGGGCGCCGTCGCCGCGGGCTCGGGCTCGGCCTGCCCGTCGCCGGGGAGGGCGGGCGCCGCCTCAGGCTCGCTCGCCTGAGCGTCCTCCAGGCGCTCTGCCTCTTCGGGCGCGGCCTCGATCTCGGCGGGCACCTCGACGGGAGGGAGCGGCTCGACGAGCTTCCCCACGCCGTCCAGGAAGGACGACTTGCCCTCGAAGCGCACCTCGTCGCTCGCGCCGTCGAAGAGCGCCGAGAACACGGCCTGCTTCTTGGCCACCAGCTCCGCGATCCTCGACTCGATGCCCTCCTCGCTCACCAGGTTGTACACGTCGATCGGGAGCTTCTGCCCGAGGCGATAGATACGACCTATCCTCTGCTCGAGGACCGTGTGATTTCGCGCGAACGGGGCGCGCGGCGCGGAACCGCGGTAGGTTCGGCGCATGTCCTCGGCGCGGCTCACGTACCGCGAGGCCCTCGTCACGGGCGCCTCGCGAGGGATTGGCCGCGGGCTCGCGCTCGAGCTCGCCCGCCGCGGGGCGCGCGTCCACGTGTGCGCCCGCGGGAGGGGCGCCCTCGACGAGACCGTGGCCGAGATCGAGGCCGCGGGCGGGCGCGCGGAGGCGCACACGCTCGACGTGAGCGTGACCGGCGCGACCGTCGAGCTGATCCGCGCGCTGGACCGTCGCGTGGGTGGCCTCGACCTCATCGTCGCGAACGCCGGCGTCGGGATCGTCGACCGCGGCGCGCCGTCGTACGCGTGGGAGGCGATCGGGGACGCGTGCCACACGAATTTTTGCGGCGCCGCCGCGACCCTGACGGCCGCCTTGCCGGAGCTCGTCGCGCGCGGGCGCGGCCACCTCGTCGGCGTGAGCTCGCTCGCGTCGTTCGGGGCGCTGCCGGGCGCCGCGGCGTATTCGGCGCCGAAGGCCGGGCTCTCGATGCTCCTCGAGTGCCTGCGCATGGACACCCTCGGGACGGGAGTCCACGTCACGGCGGTCCACCTCGGCTTCGTGCGCACGGCCATGACGGCGCGCTCCGAGCACCCCATGCCGCAGCTGGTGGACGTCGCGACCGTCGCGCGGCTCCTCGCCGATCGGCTGCCGCGCGCGCCTGCCACCCTGGACTACCCGCAGCCGCTCGCGCTGGCGACGCGCGTGGCGGCCCACCTGCCCCGCGGGCTGCGCGACTTCCTGGCGACGCGGCAGCCCTGGTCCCGGTGATCGGCGCGCGCGGTCGCCGGCTCGGAGGCGAGCTCGCTCGCGCTACGACTCCATGCGCAACGTCTTCGGTGCGCCGAGGGCGCCCGCTGGGTGAAACGACAAGAGCAACGTGAACGTGCGCAGCGCTGTTTTTTTCGTGACCTTCTTCGGGACGAACCTCGCGAGGACGTCGTAGGTGCCGCTCGGGATCACGAGAGGATCCGCGTCGTCGCCGGTCGCGCTCGAGAGGACGAGCGGACCGCGAACCGTGAGCGGGAACGCGACCGCCTGGATCGCGCCGTCGAGCTTCGGCGTGGTCTCGGTCGAGAGCGAGATCTCCGCGTCGACGTAGTCGGTGTCGGTCGGTGTGGCGATGCCGACCATCGTCGGGAAGAGCGACATCCCCTTCGCGCTGTCCTCGGGCTTCTGAAAGTGCACGTGCTCGTTCTCGACCGCGTCGAGCGTCTCGGGGCCGAGGTGCACCTGGCTGTACTCGCAGGTCACGCGGCGCTTCTGCACCCTCGGGGTCGCCTTCGGCGGCTCGGCGGACATCGCGGCGGTGAGCGCCTGATCGAGCGCCTTCATCGCAGCGTCGAGCTCCCCGTCGGAGAGACCGATCGTCTCCCGTAGTTCGCCCCGCACGATGCTCGCCGCGACGGCGGGCAGACACAGCGCGGACTGAATCAAGAACGACCCGCTCTCGAGCCGATGACCATGGCGCGCGAGCCACGCGGAGACGAGTGCCTCGCCGCCGTTGCGGAGCGCCAGATCGAGCGCGAGGACGAGCTCGTCGCCGTACCCCGCGCCACGCTCGTCCGGTCCGAGCTCGTCGAGGAGCTCGGCGATTCGGCCGAGGGCATCTCCCTCGTTCCCCTCTTCGACGAGCCGCTGGATGCGGCGCCACTGGTCGATCCGGCGCCACGGATCGCCCGGCTCCTTCTCCCTCCACGCTTCGGTCTCCGGTGCCGCGCCGCCATAGGCGTTCATCGTGAGCCGCCCGCGCACGGTCGTCTCGGCCTCGGCGACGCGCTCCGCGAGGGAGCCCGTCGACGTGACCGTCCGCTCGTGGCGCGGGAGCCCGCGCGTGCGGTCGCCGAGCTTCGCCGCGTGACAGAACCCATCGAGCGCGGCGGTCGAGAGCGCCGAGGCGACGGCGGTGGGGGCGGGGGCCCGCGCTCCGTACATCCACTCGACGAGGCTCGTCGCGCGCCGCACGTCGCCCGCGGCTGCGACGATCTCGAACGCGTCGAACAGCATGCGATGCAGCTCTCTCGGTTTCGCCTTTGCGATCTGTTTCGCGAGCCTCGCGAGTCGCACGGCCCAAGGATTCGACTTCTTCTTCTTCGTGGCCACGGTGAGAGAGACGCTAACAACCCCCGCAGGCTCCTCACAACCACGGCACGTACCGGGAGCCGTCCTGCGGTCATCTCGACGGGGACGCGCGTGTCCGTGCGCGGCGGAGCAGCGTGATGACGTCGCCCTGCTACGGTGAACGCATGTCTCCTCGCCGCCACGGCCACCTCGCCGCGCTCGTTGCCTTGGTGATCGGCGTGGGGGCGCTCGCCGAGCGGCCCGCCCAGGCGTGCGGCGGCTGCTTCGTCCCGGCCGAGAGCAACACCGTCGTCACGGATCATCGCATGATCCTGTCGGTCGGCAGGGGGCGCTCGACTCTCTACGATCAGATTCGCTATCAGGGCGCGCCCGAGTCGTTCGCCTGGGTCCTCCCGATCGCGGGCGAGGCCGAGGTGGGGCTCTCCGCCGACGTGGTGTTCTCCGCGCTCGACGCGATGACCCGAGTCACCGTGAGCCCGCCGCCGCGGACCTGCCCCTTGCCGCCGAGCTGCGGCAAGAAGGACACGTCGATGCCCCCGAAGCCGGACGCGGCCACGCCCGACCCTGGGGTCACGGTGACGAGGTCCGAGGTCGTCGGCCCCTACGAGACCGTGCAGCTCCAGGCGACGAGCCCGCAGGCGCTGAACGACTGGCTGCAGGCGAACGGCTTCGCGCTCCCCGACGACGTGAAGCCGGTCGTCGCTGCCTACGTGACCGAGCACTGGAACTTCCTCGCGATGAAGCTCCGCCCGGGCGCGACCGTGAGAGCGATGCGGCCGGTGCGCGTCACCACCCCGGGCGTCAGCGTGACCTTGCCGCTGCGCATGGTCGCCGCGGGCACCGGCGCGGTCGTCGGCCTCTCTCTGTGGGTGCTCGCCGAGGGGCGCTACGAGGCGACGAATTTCCCCATGTTCACGATCCTCGCGCGGGACCTCGTCTGGGATTGGGCGAGGAACGGGAGCAATTTCAAGGAGCTCCGCGCGGAGCGGGCCGCGGCCGCGGGCGGTCGTGGCTGGGAGCTCGAGTCGAGCGTCGCGTTCTCCAACCGGGATATCCGCGACGCCATCTCGGGCGGCGACGGCCCCATAGAGCCGCTCCCCGCCGCGGGCGACTACGCGCCCGTCCCGGCGGTCGACGGAGGGCGCGCGCAGACCGCCGAGGAGGTGCGCGCCGAGGACCTCCGGGTCTTGGTCGACGCGGTCGGCTCGCAGGTCCGGGTCACGCGCATGCGCGCCGATCTGAAGCACGCGGCGCTCACCGAGGACCTCGTGCTCGCCGCGGCGGCCGATCAGAGCCTGCTCGGGACCACGCGCCAGGCCTTCGGAGAGCTGTGCCCGGTCTACGCGGGGTGCGGCGACGCCGAGGCGCCGGCGGACGCGTCCGAGCCCCGGGCGACCGAGCGCGGCGACGACGTGGACGCGAGGAGCAACTGCGCGGCGTCCACCGGGGGCACCGCCTCGGGCGCGGCGGTCCTCGCCAGCGTCGGCGCGCTCGCGATGGCGATGGCGCGGCGTCGACGCCGGCGCCGCTGAGGGGCCTCACCACGCCCCGCGCGGGTCAGCGCGGGCAGCGCTCGATGGACACGTTCATGTGCACGGGCACGACGGGCTTGTCGTTCGTGCGGCGCTCGACGGCCGCGATGGCCTTCGCCGTCTCGACCGAGCAGGTGCCGACCACGTTGTAGTCGGACTTCGGGCCCTTGCCGACGACCACGTAGAACTGGCTGCCGCTCGGCAGAAACTCCTCCGGCGTGGGGTTCGACGCCGCCATCGAGAGCACGCCGAGGTCTTGCGGCGCGTGGTTCTCGTTCGGGAGCGAGTAGCCCGGCCCGCCCGTGCCCGTGCCGCGCGGATCGCCGCCTTGGATGACGAAGTCGGGGATGACGCGGTGCCAGATCAGGCCGTCGTAGAACTTGCCCACGGTCCACTGGCCGCTCTTGAGGAACGGCCGCGTGCCGCGCGCGAGGCCCACGAAGTTCGCGGTCGAGACGGGCGCCGCGGCCTCGTCGAGCCGGCAGACGATCTCGCCGAGCTCGGTCGTGATGCGCGCGGTGAGCACGCCGCCGTCGTGCTCCGGGAAGCCCGCCATCGCCTGCGCGAGCGTGAACGACGCGGCGTCGCCGACCGGATCGCCGCCGTCGACGCCCGCCTCGAGGTCGACGCCCGCGTCGCCTGGGCCGCGATCGACCACACACCCCGAGTCGGGCCGCGCGTCGGTCGCGGCGTCGACGAACGGGCCGGCGTCGAGAGGCGGCGCGGTGTCGGCCACGGGCGCGTCGACGCCCGCGTCCGCCGGGGCAGGCGCGGGATCGCTGGAGCACGCGAGGAAGGCGCCGGCGCCGGCGGCGAGCGCGCCGACGAGCCAGAGCACGAGGCGACTCGGTCGCGGGAGAGGCATGGTTCAACCTACCACGAGGGGAGCGTCGAGTCGGTCAACGAGCGCTCGGGCGCTCGCTGGGCGCGGCCTCAGAGCCCGTGCTTGTTCTTGAAGTACGCGTCGAGCTGGGCGATCTGCGCATTCGTGAGGGCGCCCTTGATCCCCACGACCTCGGCCACGTTCCCCGAGAGCCAACCCTTGGGGAGCTCGGGCGCACCTCCGATGAAGAGGGGCCGCCCTACCTGCGAGACATCGTCGGCATTGGGGAGCGCGACGTTGGCCTCGGACATGCCATCGACCCACACCTCGAACGCGAGGCTCCGACGGGTTCCGCCAAACCGGTGGAAGGCGCCGTCGTTCAGGCCGGCTCTGCCGCTGATGGCCTGATTTCCGGTCAGGTTCTGCTGCCAGAGCTGGAGCTTCGACTCCGACAGGGTATTCCCGACGAGCCAGACTCCACGGAACGGCGAGGCCTGCTCACGCTTCGACCAGAACGAAGCGGTGGGCTTGGCCTCGATGATCCCGGGAATGTTCGAATAGCGAGCGACCACGAAGACGGCGAAATCGCCGGCGCCAAACTGAAGGCTCGCGCTGTCGGCGACGCCCAGGCATGTGCCTCCGGCCTGGGTCCCGTCAAACGCGAGCGTGTCGCGACCGGCGAGCGAGGCCGCAGCCCTGGACGGCCCGGCGCACGGCGAGAGCACCGTCGCGTTGTTGCCATTGCCGGACTGGTCGAGCCAGCTCGTCGCCTTGGCGCTGCCGTCGTAGGTGACCCCGGTGGCGCCGTCCAGCCAGAGCGAAAGCCCAGGCAAGCTCCTGGGCGACCACGCCCCCGCGTCGCCGGCGCTGGCGTCGCCTGCGTTGGCGTCGCCCGGAGGCGCGTCCGGAGCGCCGGTGTCGAGCGAAGCCTGCCCGTCGCTCGCGCCGCCGGTGTCCGTGCCCCCGCCGCCGTCGAGCGGCGTGGCGCCGTCGGCCCCTCCGTCCGTGGTCGCGACGGGATCGGAGCCAACACACGCGACAGGCGCTCCCACGGCCAGGAGCACGGAGACGATCAGGACGCGCAAGGTTCCAGACGGCATGCGTGAACCTACCACGGGCGGATGCGAGAGCCATGGGGCCCTGGTCCCCTCCGCCCCGGACGACACCTACCCGTTCAGAAGTGGGTCATCGTGACGCCGACGCCCATGCCCGAGCCCATGTGCACGGGCTCGACCTTCCACGACGCGTGCCCGGGCGTGACGACCACCTTCTGCGGAAAGAGGGCGCTCGCGACGACCATCCCGACGCCGCCGAGCTGAAGCGCGCCGTCGAAGGCCGCGAGCGCCGCGCCGCCCGTGGTGGGCGATTTCGCCGAGGTGACGAAGGGGCCGATGATCGGCACGTAGAGCCAGTCGCTCCCCGCGCGGCACGCCTGCTGCGCGCTGCAGGTGCTCAGCGCGTACGCCAGCGAGATCGTGTACGCCGACGCCGCGACGACGATGCCGCCGACGAGCAGGCCCTTGCGCGTGCGCTCCTCGATGGTCGCGTCCTTGGGGATCCGGCCGCCTTCGTACGGGACGACCGTCGGCGGCGTGTACGGTCCCTCGTAGGTGGAGCTGTCGTTGCTGGCGACCAGGGACGCGCCGCGCG
>DAORJJ010000025.1:0-26171 GCA_035439005.1 Polyangiaceae bacterium
GTGCCCATCGACAGGAATGCCCGAAAATGAACGGCAGTTTCGGAACTACACCCAGAGCTCTCTCACCCCGACGCGCACCACGGCGTAGTGATTCTGCTCGGGGCGCCGAGGGCCATAGATGCGCAGCGGATTGCCGGTGAACGTCTCGATGACCACGCCGCGCGCCTCGAGCCACCAGTGCTCGTACGTGACGCCGTCGGCGATGGGCCAGTGCTGGCAGATGTAGTAGTCGGTCGGCGCGGCCGTGACAATCATGCCGTTGTAGGCGATGAGCTTCTTCATGGTCTTCTCGACCATGTAGGGGGTCGTGTATTTCCCTCCGCCGGCGTGCTTGCGGCGCTGCCGCTGCGCCCAGGACCTCCACGCGAAATTCACGCCCGCGTCTTGCTGGGCCAGAAACTGCCGGCGCTCGCCGACGCCCAGCCCGAGGGCGCCCGCCATGTTGTCGCCGTTGATGGCGGCCAGCACGTTGGCCCCGCGGCGGTCCCCCACGCCGGCCGTCAGCGCCCAGTCGTTGCAAGAGACGTTGTACCACCCCAGCGCCGCTTGGCTCCGCTGCCAGGTGGTCTGGGCGGGAATACCCAAGATGGCGCCGAACTGAGCCGCTGACAGAGTCGCCATGACACCGCTCCTGGGGAAAAGAGGGAACGCTCGCGCCTGCCTCGAGCGGACGTGGAAGTAGACGCGGGGACCTCGACGCCTGTCAACCGCGGGGTGCCAGCTCACTTCGCCGGCGGCAGGCGCTCCCACACGACCGACTGCCCGGCGCCGTCGGCCACCTTGCGGGCGAGCCACGGGCGGAGCACGGGCATCACGTAGAGACCTGGACCCGCGCCGGTCTTCGTCGTCGAGAAGAACGCCACCATGCGCCCGTCGGGGCTGCACGCGGGGTAGCGGTTCTCGCCTTGGCGCTGCGTGAGGCGGCGCAGGTTGCCGCCGCGCGTGTCGGTCGCGACGAGCTCCGCCCCGCCCTGCACCTCCACGGTGAACACGAGCAAGAGCCCCTGGGCCGTGTCGCAGAACGAGGGGGCGCTCGCCATGAAGCCGCCTGGCGAGACCGGCGCGCCGTCGACGTACACGCGCTGCACGGGCGTGCCGCCCACGTAGGCCATCTTGCCGAGCGGCCCGAACGCCGGGTGGTGGGCGAGGGGCGCCGCCGGCGCGGCGGTGAGCTTGCCCGCGTTGTTCGGCTCGCCCACCATGATGAGCGACTTGGCGTCGCGCATCACCGTGACGGCGGTGCGCGTGCCGTCGGACGAGAACGCGAGGCCGAGCGCCGAGCCGGGCAGGTTGAACGGCAGGATGGTGCCGGCGGTGCCTGTCGCCACGTGGAACGGCGCATAGTCACGGCTGATGAGGTAGAAGAGCCGGCCGCCAGGGCCAAACGCAGGGGACATCACGGTCGAGTCGGTGGGGCTCTCGAGGACCTGCCCGAAGCCGTCGGGATCGATGGTCTGCGCGGTCTGCCAGCGGCCCGCGCGCTGCGCGAACGCGAGCCGGCTCGCGAAGGCCCCTGGCCTGCCCGTGAGCGCGCCGAGGAGGGCGTCGGTGGCGCGGTGGGAGGCGGCGCGTGCGCTCGCGCCCACGGGGAACGTGCCGCGGTAGAGCGGCTTCGGCGCGGCGCTCGCGTCGGCCCCCGACGGCAGCGGCGCGGCCCCGGCGGTGAGGTAGGCCTCGGCCACGAGGGTCGGCGTGGCTGCGCTCGGGTCGAGCGTGAGGCGCACGACGGCCTCGGCCCCTTTGCCACGCCACGCCGCGAGATCGATGAGCGCGTCGCGCGTGGCCGCGGGGTCGGGGGCCTTGTCGTCGGCGAGCACCTCGTACGCGCCCGACAGGTCGAGATCGTTGCGCACGACGTCGCGCGCGGTCTTGTCCGCCTCTCCCGCGGGAGGGATCGGCACGAGGCCGAGCTTCGGGCGCGGGGCGATGCCGCCGGCGGAGCCGTCCACCTCGACCGTGCCGAGCACCGAGTCGTCGGGTGGCGGAGAGCCCGACTGGGCCGCGGCCTCCGGCGTGACCGAGGCGAGCGCGGCGAGCGCGGCGACCGAGACGACGGCGCGGGCGGGCGACCGCGTGCGCAAGGAACGGGGGATACGAGGGCTCATTCGCGTCATTCGCACTGACTCCGGACTGTGCATCGGAATCCAACCGACAGCGTCTTTCCAAGCATATCTGGGTAATTGGGAGGTGGGGGCGGCAGCTCTCCGCCGCTCGCGCGCACGCGCGCCAGCGTGGCCTCGACCTCGGCGTCGAAGGCGGCGTTGCCGCTGAGGCCGATGACCGAATACCCGCCCATGCGGCGGTCGGCGCCGATGGAGACGATGGCCTCGCCGCGCAGCGTCTTCAGGGTCTCGAAGGGCACCTTCCCGCGGATCTGGAAGTGGGCGAGGAACCACGACGCGAGCTGCGCGCGGTAGAGATCGGCCGCGCGCCCCTTCAGCGGATCGGTCTCGGTGCCGTGCTCGGAGCCGGCGGCCGAGCCAAGGGTGCTGGAGGCGCCCGCCTCGCCCGCGCCGCCGTCGCCCTCGGCCGAGGTCGCGACGCTCGCGCCTGCGTCGGTGAGCGCGCCCGCGCCTGCGTCGCGCGGGTTCTTCAGCGGGGTGTCGACGTCGGCGTGCGGGGAGGGCTGCGAGGTCTCTTCTTTCGTGACCTTGGCCTTGCGCTCCCACGCCGAGGGGAGCTTGCCCGGGTTCTGGCTGCCCTTCTTCAGCAGCGCCACGGGCGTGATGGAGACCGCGAGCGGGCGCGCGTTGTCGTCGGAGATCGACACCGTGACCGGCGCGGGCGGCGGCAAGAGGAAGAGCGCGACCACCGCGAGCTGCGCCACGAGCGCCGCGCCTGCCGCGACGGCCACTTCGCCCGGACGGAACGCATGCGCCGCGATCACGGCTTGGGCTCCTCCTCGGGCTCGACGAGCAGGTTCAGCGAGGTCACCCCCGCGGTGCGCGCGGCCGCGACGGCGCGCGCGACGACGCCGTAGCGCGCCTCCTTGTCCGCCAGGATGTACACCTCGTGCTCCGACTGCACGCGCGCGTTCTGCTGGAGCTCTTGCTCGAGGTTGGCCGTGACGTCGCGCTCGCCGAAGAGGATCTTCTCTTCCTTGGTGATGGTGACCACGAGCTTCGCGTCCTTCAGCGGCGTGTTCGCGGCCTTCACGTCCGGCAAATCGACGTGCAGCCCCGTGGTCAAGAGGGGCGCCGTGACCATGAACACGATGAGGAGCACGAGCATGACGTCGACGAGGGGCGTCACGTTGATGTCGGTGAAGCCGCCGCCCCCGCCATCGGACCTGCGGCCCCCGCCGGAGAGCGCCATCTCAGCCACGCTCCGGCGGCGGGAAGTGGGAGGTCGAAGGGGCCCGCATCGAGGGCGGCCGCACCGACACGAGCGGGATGGGGACGTCGGCCTTGTCCTCGGCGATGAGCGCGACCCACTCGGCGGCCGAGGCCTCGAGCTCGGCGATGAGCTCCGCCACGCGCTTGTCGATCGCGTTGTAGAAGACCACCGCGGGGATCGCCGCGGCGAGGCCGATGGCGGTCGAGATGAGCGCCTCGCCGATGGCCGGCGCGACCACGGGCAGCGCCGCCGACTTCGCGGCGCCGATGCGCACGAAGGCGTCCATGATGCCGTACACGGTGCCGAACAGGCCGATGAACGGCGCGGCCGAGGCGATGGAGCCGAGGGGCGAGAGCAGGCTCCGGGCGTGACGGCGCTCGTCGACGATCGCGCGGTCGGCCGCGGCGCGGAGGCGCTCGAGGTTCGTGGTGCCCCGGTCCGACAGCTCGCGCACGACGCGCGCGCCGGGGGAGTCGAGGCCGCCGCCCAAGAGCGCGAAGAGCGCGGCCCCGGAGCCCAGGCCCTTCGCCGATTTCTCGAACCGTTGCGATGAGTTACGCAACCTCGCGAGCTGCTGGAGCTTCAGCGCGGCGATGAGCCACACGCCCACCGAGCAGAGCACGAGCAGCACCACGGTGACCTTCACCGGCCACGACGCGTGCCCGATGAGCTGCACGAGATCGAACTCGATCTTCGTCTCGGCCGGTTCGACTCGAAGTGCTCGAAGCAAGGGGGACCTCCGCGACGGACCTCCCGCGGCGCCCCTCGCCGCGCGCCCGTCCCGACCCGTTCTAGCGGAGAAGTGCGCCGAAGTCGCCCCGGGCGGCCGCGCGTGGGCCAACGGAGGCCCCGCGGCGGCGCGCGACGGTTGCCGCGGCGCCGCGCTCGCGCTCCACTGTGGGCTACCGTGGCCGACCCGATCGCCCTCGCCATCCCCGCCTTCTTCGTGGCCATCGGCGCGGAGCTGGCCGTCGCGCGCTGGCGGGGGCGGCGCGTCTACCGGCTGAACGACGCGGTCACAGACCTCTCGTGCGGCGTGACCTCGCAGCTCGCGAACATCTTCGTCGCCGCGTCGCTGCTCGCGGTCTACGAGCGGGTGTACGCGTCGTACCGCCTCGTGACCTGGAACCACGCGCCGCTCTGGGTGCCGTGGGCGATCGCGTTCTTCGGCGTCGATTTCCTCTACTACTGGTGGCACCGCCTGAGCCACGAGGTGAACGTGCTCTGGGCGGCGCACGTCGTGCACCACCAGAGCGAGGACTACAACCTCGCCGTCGCGCTGCGGCAGGCGGTCGTCACGCACTTCACGACCCTGCCCTTCTATTTGCCTCTCGCGCTCCTCGGCGTGCCGACGTTCACCTACGCGCTCATGGTGGCCATCAGCACGCTCTACCAGTTCTGGATCCACACCGAGCTCGTGGGCGTCGTGCGCGGGCCGCTGGGGTATGTGCTGAACTTGCCCTCCCACCATCGCGTGCATCATGCACGTGATGCGAAGTACCTCGACAAAAACTACGCGGCTATTCTGATCGTGTGGGACAGGCTCTTTGGCACCTTCGTGGAGGAGGAAGAGACTCCCCACTACGGGCTCACGAAGCCGCTCGCGAGCTTCTCTCCCCTCTGGGCGCAGGTGCACTATTGGGTCGAGCTCGGCGAGCGCATGTGGCGGCTCCCGCGCTGGCGCGACAAGCTGCTCTTGCCGCTGCGCTCGCCCGCGTGGCGCGACGCGAGCGAGGAGAAGGTCGCGCCGCCCGCGCGCAAGTTCGACGTCGCCGTGTCGACCGGCACGCAGGTGTACGTGGGGCTCCAGTACGCGGCGCTGCTCGTGGCCGCGTTCTTCCTCCTGTTTTACAAGCTCGAGGCGAGCGCGCGCGTGCTCACGCTCGGGAGCCTCGCCGTCCTCTTCGGCGTGGTCTCTGCGGGGGCGCTGCTCGAGGACAAGCGCTGGGCGTGGCCGCTCGAGGGCGCGCGAATCGCCGCGACAGCGGGCCTCGTGTGGCTCATAGTGCGATGACATGAGCGCCTCGCCTCCCGCCAGGCTCGACAGCCTCCCGCGCCCGCGCGGGTTCGCGCTCCGCGCCGCCGCCGAGTTCTACGCGGGCTTCACGCCCGGCGCCGGGATGGCCGCGGCCGACACGACCCAGGGAGACCCGAGCCTCACGCTCGCCTTCCGGCTCGACCACTCCCACGAGGCCGTCGCGGTCTGTCTCCGCGAGGAGGGCGACCGCGTCGTCCTCGACTCCGCGGGCACGGACGACGACGACACCTTGCGCGCGCAGGTCGCGCGCATGCTGGGGCTCGACCAAGACCCCGACGCGTGGCTCGCGGTGGGCGAGCGCGATCCGGTCGTCGGGCGGCTCCAGGCCGAGTTCCCCGGCTTCTTCACCGCGGCGAAGCCCTCGCCGTACGACGCGGCGTGCTGGGGCATCCTCGCCGCGCGCCTGCCGATGGCCCAGGCGGCCACGCTGAAGACCCGCCTCGCGGCGCAGCACGGCGACGTGGTGACGCTCAACGGCCGCGCGCACAGCGTGTTCCCTTCACCGGCCCAGCTCGAGGCGCTCGAGGCCTTCCCGGGGCTGCCCGACCAGAAGCTCGTCAGGCTCCGGGGCATCGGCGCCGCCGCGAGGGCGGGCAAGCTCGACGCGGAGCGCCTTCGGGCGATGGACGTGACCGAGGCGCTCCGTGAGCTGCAGGAGCTGCCCGGGGTGGGCCCGTGGACCGCCAGCCACATCTTGTTTCGCGGCGCCGCGCTCGCCGACGGCCTGCCCACGGCGGAGCCGCGCGTCCTCCACGGGCTCGCGTCGGCGTACGGGCTCGAGGCGCCGACCGACGAGCAGTACGCAGCCCTCGCCGAGCGCTGGAGGCCGTTCCGCATGTGGGTGTGCGTGCTCCTCGCGCGTCACCTCGCGCGCGCGGACGGTGGCCCAGGGTGGCGACGCCCGGGCCTTCAGAAGGAGCGCGCGGCGGCCGGACGCAAGCTCCGGCGCACATAGCGTCCGGACCGAACATACCGTATCACCGAACGATGCGAAGAGCGGGCGTCGCGGTCGTCCTGTGCGTGCTGCCGGGTGTGTATGCTGCGTGCGACCAGGGCGCGATCAGCGACGGCGCGGCGGACGCCGGGCTCCAAGACGTCGGCGCGCCGGAGACGTCGACACCACCAGGTGCCGACGGCGCGAGCGACGCGGCGGCGCCACCTCCCGACACCGGGCCGCCAAGCGACGCGGCGACGCCCGACTCGAGCCCCTCAGACGCCAGCGCCGACTCGAGCACCGCGGACGCGGCGAGCGACTCGGGCGCGAGCGACTCGGGCGCGAGCGACTCGGGCGCGAGCGACTCGGGCGCCGACGCCGCTCCACCCGTGCTCCCCGCGGCCACGACCATCGACACGGACGTGGACCTCTACGACGCCAACGACACGCACGTGATCTACCGCAAGGTGCCTGCGGGTGTCTCTCTCCGGTATTGCGAGTCCCGCGCCTGCGCGACTCCGCACCAGGTCGGGGTCTCGACCTACAACGCCGGAAAGGACTATTTCGCCGCGTCGACCACCAAGTTCTACATCTTCAAAGATCACCAGAATTTCCAGGCGTCGCTGCACTCGTTCCTGCCCACCGCGTTCCCCCCCGTCACGACGCAAGAACACAACCTCGGCGGCTGGAGCGGGCGTATTTTCGTCTCGAGCTACTCCGTGAGTCGGTCACTGATCGCGGTCACGTACACGAAGACCCCTATTCTCGGGGCGCCGACGACCGCCTCCGGCAGGACCACCATCGTGACCGACCAAGTGCCCATGACCGGGGGCGCTCACTGGAACTTTGGGAGCGACGCGAGCTTGGGGGCCGGCGCGATCGCGCCGACCGTGACGGGCGCCACCCTCCCTGCGCTGGCGACGCCCGCCGCGCGCATCGGCACCAGCGCGCGAGGCCCGACGGTCCCCTACCCGACCGCGGTCATCCTCCGCGACGGGAACCTCGAAGCGTGTCCTACCGCGGGAGACTGCGCGGCCTGGCTCAACCTCGGCCCGCTCGGCGACACGTTCAACCTCGACGACACGAACCTGTACGTGGGCGGCCCCACCGGCCTCGGCAGGTGTGCGCTCTCCGAGATCGCGACCTTGGGGACGTGCACGCTCACCCCTCTCGTCGTCGGCGAGCCCATCTCCTCGCGCGTGATCCTCACGCCGTCCCAGGTCTGGTTTCTCACGGGCGGGACGCTCAAGTTCCTGGAGAAGTAGCGCTACCGCGCGACCGCGAAGACCAGCACGTACTGCTGCGGAAGCGCGACCTCGCGCACCTTGGTGAGGCCCGCACGCGCGGCCGTGGCGACCACCTCCTCGGGGGCGAGCCTGTGCTCGGGCGGCGGGCCCATGGTCGCGTCCTTGGCGAAGTCGACGATCGCGACGCGGCCGCCTGGACGCAGGCTGCTCCGCAGCTTGACGAAGTAGGCGTCGCGCGCGTCGATGTGGTGGAGCGTGTCGACCACGAGGATGACGTCGACCGCCTCGGGGATCTTGGGATCGTTCGGCTCGGCCTGAATGGCCACGAGCCCCGGCAGGCCCTCTCGCCTTGCTCGCTCGACCAGATACCGCACCATGTCGGCCTCGACGTCGATGGCGAACACCTTCCCCTCGGGCACGCGGCGCGCGAGGCGCACCGAGAAATACCCGGTGCCGGCGCCCACGTCGGCCACCAGGCTCTTCGGCGTGAGCGCGAGCGCGTCGAGCACCGTGTCCGGCTTCTGCCAGTCGTCGCGGTCGGGCGCGTCGAACACCTTCGCCCAGCCCTCGGCGCCGTCGAACCGCTTGTGAAAGCCCTGCCCGTGGTGGCCGTGGCCGTGGCCGTGCGGCGCGGGCGGCGACGCGGCGGGCGCCGGAGGGGGCGTCGTCGCGGGAGGCGTGGCTGGAGGAGGCGTGGCGCAGGCCGCCGCGGTGAGCCCAACGAAGCAGAGCGAGCCGAGAGTGCGAGGCGTCATGGTGCGGTCTCCATGCGAACCAGGTAGCACGGGCACGGGCGCGCGCGCCGTGTTCAGCGGCAGCCGGAGGCGGCCTGCTCGACGAGCGGCACGAGGGCGCCGTACGCGCGAATGCGCCAGTCGCCCTTGCGCAGCACCCCCGCGGGCGCGAGCGGCAGGTCGGTGACCTTGCTGCAGGAGCGCTGGCTCGTGTCGAGGTTCTCGATGTAGAAGCGGTACGGCACGCCGTAGGTCTTGTACGTGGCGACGTCGCTCGGGCGGTTGCCGAAGCCGAGCACCACGCGGAAGCCCTTGTCGACGAGGGCCTTGAGCTCGGCCTTCTTGAAGTCCTCCGCCGCGGAGTTCATCGCGCCGGTGAGGCCGAGCGTCGTGTGCACGACGCCCTGCGGGAGATCGCCGCGACGGTCGCCGCGCGCCGCCTCCGAGAGGAACGCGTGCGTGTGAGGCGCGAGCCACTCGGGCCGCGCGGTGAGGTACATGGGCCGGTACCCGAGGGACGCGAGCTTGCGGTAGAGCGTGGGCGCCCCGTCGTGAACGAAGGGCTGCGCCTTCTGGCCCGTGGAGAAGCCGCGCCACAGCGCGGGGAAGTCGGACTCCTCGTCGCACGCGACCGAAGGATCGTCGGGCCGGCGCTCGGTCAGGGTGCCGTCCACGTCGCTCACGAAGAGGGTCGCGCCGCGCGGCAGGACCTCGATGGTCTGCTCGGCGAAGGTCTTGTCGCCCGCGACCACCATGCGGACGCGGTGGTGCCCGACGCCCAGGCGCTGCGCCGCGGGGATCTCGGCGAACACGCGGCCGCCGGTGTCCTCGACGCCCTCCACGGGCGCGTGCTCGCCGTCCTCGGTCGTGAGCACTGGGCGCGAGAACGCGACCTTCTCCCACGCGCCCGCGCAGCCGCGCTGCACGTAGATGTCGACGGCCTCGCCCTTCAGATCCTTGTCGCTCGGCCCGTAGGCGAACTTGCCGAGCACCCACTGACGATCGCCCTCGGCGTAGAGCGCGTCGCGGCCGCGGTGGTTCGCGGGCTCGAGGGCGACGACGTTGCTCAGCGTGTGGTTCCACGACACGTCCGGAGTGCGCGGGAGCGCCGGGGCTTCTCGTGCGCAGAGCTCGGCCTGCGCGGCGACCGCCTTCAGCGCCGCGGCCGCGTCGGCGTCGGAGCTCGGGCAGGTGATGGCGTCGAAGGAGTCGCCGTCGGTCGTGGGCGTGGGATCGGCCGTCTCGGCGGCGCAGCCGCTCACGAGCGAGGCGAGGGACACGAGCGAGGCGAGCGAGGCGACCAGACCGCGTGGGGAAGACATGCGCCGCGCGATGCACGAAGTACGCCACCCGCCTACATGTGCGCAACGGCGGGTTTCGTGGCGCGCCGAGCGATCCGACGCCCAGCCGGTGGGGCACGCGCGATCCAGCGGGCCCGACGCCGCGCCCGCCTCCCGGCTCTCGGCTACGCTCCGTGGATGCGACGCCGCCCCGTCCCGCTCCTCGCGCTCGCCGCGCTGCTCACGCTCGCCCCGATCTCGCGCCGCGCGCACGCCGACAGCACGATGACGCTCGAGGGCGACGTGCCCGCGGGCGGGCCCGAGCATTTTTTCGTGCCCTTCGACGTGCCGGCGGGCACGAAGGAGCTCGAGATCGTGCACGACTCGCTCACCCCCGCGAACATCCTCGACTTCGGCCTCGATGACGCGCAGGGGTACCGCGGGTGGGGCGGCGGCACGGACGAGCACGTCGTCGTGAACGAGCGCGCCGCGAGCCGCGCGTACGTGCCGGGCCCGCTCGATCGCGGGGGCTTTCGGGTCGTCGTAGGCAAAGCCAAGCTCGTGGCCTCTCCCGCGAAGTACCGTATCCAGCTCCTGTTTCGCGACGCGCCCACGCTCGCGCCCCAGCCCGAGCGAAAGGCGTATTCGCCCGGGCCCGCGCTCGCCACCGGGGCCCGCTACTACGCCGGCGACTTCCACGTGCACTCGCGCGAGAGCACCGACGCGAAGCCCACGCTCGACGAGATCGCGGTCTTCGCGCGCTCGCGCGGCCTCGACTTCGTGGAGATCAGCGACCACAACACGGTGACCCAGCAGGACCTGTTCGCGGACGCGCAGGCGCGCCACCCGAGCCTGCTCTTCGTGCCTGGCATCGAGTTCACCACCTACGCCGGCCACGCGAACGCGGTCGGCGGGACCCGCTTCGTCGACCACCGCCTCGGCCAGCCGGGCGTCACGATCGGCGGCGCGGTCGACGCGATCCTCGCGCAGGGCGCGGTCTTCTCCATCAACCACCCGCTGCTCGATCTCGGCGACGTGTGCATCGGCTGCGCGTGGAAGCACGACGTCGCGCCGGACAAGGTCGGCGGCTACGAGCTCGGCACCGGCGGCCAGAAGGAGGGCGCGCGGCTCTTCCTCGACGTGACCCTCGCGGCGTGGGAGGTGCTGCTCGACCGCGGCTCGCACGCCGCGGCGATGGGCGGCGGCGACGACCACGCCGCGGGCAAGGCGACCGGGGCGTTCGCGAGCCCGCTCGGCAGCCCGACCACGCTGGTCTACGCGACCGAGCTCTCGGCCCCGGCGATCGTCGACGCCGTGAAGCGCGGGCGCACGGTGGTGAAGCTGCAAGGCCCAGAAGACCCGATGGTGGAGCTCACCACGGAGGGGGGCGGGCTCCCCGGCGACCGCCTGCGCGCGCGGAGCGTGCGCGTGCGCGCCACGGTCACGGGCGGGCGGGGGCACCACGTGCGCTTCGTGCGCGACGGCGCCGTGGACACCGACGCCGAGATCACGAGCGATCCGTTCACGCTCGAGGCCACGGTGAGCGAGGCGACCCTCTCCGCCGCGGCGAGCGCGGGTCGCGAGCTCCGCGTGCGCGCCGAGGTCGTGGTCGACGACAAGCCGCGCACGATCACGAGCCACGTGTTCGTCACATACGATCCCGCCGGGCCCGCGGCCGCCGAGCGCGACGCGGCCGCCGCCCCGAGCTCCGGCTGTGGCGTAGCGCCCGCCGGCGGGGGCGTGTCGCTCGCCGTCGCGTCCTGCGCGGCCGCGCTCGTGGCCTATCGCCGGCGCAGACGCGGGGCGAGCTGACCGACCGCGCCGTGAGGTAGCCGGCGCGCTTGACGGCCGCGTCCGAACCGCGTGTCGTCGTTGACTCCGCAAAGAGGTCCCCATGGTGTTCCCCGCGACCGGTCCGTTCCGAGCACATCAAGGCATGTTCGTCGGCGAGGTGCACGACGACCGCGCGACGATGGAGGTCTTCCTTCGGCGCCTCCGGGGGCTCGGCGTCCACGTCATCTTGCTCGAGTATTACCCCGAAGGGGAGACGCCGCACCTGCGGTCGGAGGACCAAATCGTCACCGACCTCGTGCGCTTCAACAAGACCTTCGACATGGGCCCCTTGATAGCCAAGCAGATCTTCCGGCTGTGGTCGCTGGCGTACTACTTTGGTATCGAGGTGCGAGGCATCGAGCAGCCGACGCCGCTCCGCATCAAGCCAGGGAGCGTGCAATACCTGTTGCACCGCCTCGGCGATCCGGTGAACCAGGCCTTCCTGGACTGCGCGGACAAGTACGCCGTGGAGAAGCGAAAGCAGGGAGTGCGCTTCTGCATGTACGGCGGCCTCGTGCACTGGGTGAAGCTGAAGAAGCTCGCGCCCGGCCTCCCCGGCTACAAGCTCGACGACACGAAGACGGCCCTCGTGCCCATCCCGTGAGCGCGGCGGCGAAGGCGCGGCCTTCCCGAAACCTCGCCAGCGGCCTACGATTCGGCATGATTTTCAGTGCTCCGCACGGCGCGTGTCCGCCTGCACCTCGTCGCCGGGGCGCGCCGCGTGACGCCCGTGGTAGGGGCGCTCGCCCGTGGTGACGTGCCCGTGCCCGCGGTGCGGGGCGCCGGTGCCGCTGTCGCTCGCCTCGCTCCGTGGCGTGCGCTGCGGCGCTTGTGGCTTCGAGGGGCCGCCGCGCGCCGACGTGCTCGATAGGCTGTGGGCAGCCCAGCACGAGCTGAGTCGGCTCGATGTCCGCGCGCGTCAGCTCGACGGGGACGCGCGCGCCGCCGTCGGCCGCGCGCTGCGGGCGCGCGTGTGGGCGTTCGTCGCGCTCGGGGTCGGTGCGCTCCCGTTCGTGGCGCTCAGCGTGGTGGGTGTCCAAATGGGGATTGAGCACGACGGGCCGATCGCGAACCGGGTCTCGGGCGTGTTCTTCATCTGCGTGCCCTCGCTGGTCTACGCGACCGTCGCGCTCGCGCTCCTCGCCGTGGTGGGCCACGCGCGGCGGCGCCTCCTCGCGGTCTCCGCCGCCATCCCGCCCGCGCGCCCCGGCGATCCCGCCGCGTGCGCGGTCTGCGGCGCGCCGCTCCTCGCCGGCGGGCTCGAACCGATCGCGCGCTGCGACTACTGCGGCGCCGACAACGTGGTCCACCCGGCCGCGCTGGCCCAGGCCTCGGCCGCGCGCGCGATCGACCTCGGCGCCATCACCTCCACGCTCCGCCAGCGCGCCGAAGAGGCCGTCGCCATGGCGCGGCGAGCGCGCGCGGCGAGCGTCGCGCTGGTGGTGGGCACGCCGTTCGCGGGGTTCTTCGCGGTCCTCGCCATGCTCCTCTTGGCGCTCGTCGTGGAGCCCCTCATCGCGCTCGCGCCGAGCCCGCGCGAGCGGTACGCGTGGGTGAAGACGAAGCGAGGGGCGTGCGTGGGCCACATGACGCGCGACGGAGACCGCACCCGGGCGTATTTTGGCAGCAACGATCGGCTGCCCAACCCCATGACCGTCGAGGAGGAGCTCCCGCGGTTCGCGGGGCCCGCCGTCATCGGGCGCCGCGTGCGCCTCGCGGGCGGGGCCGTGGGGCGGGTGCGCGAGGTGCTCGGGGCGCCGGTGACGAACCGCGAGCAGGCCGTGCTCGACGGCGGCGAGCGCGGGGATCTCGCGGGGGCCTGCGCGGCGCCATGACGAAGGGCCCCGTCACCCCGGCCACGCCCCGGGTGTCCCCGCGAGGTCTCTCAGGGAGCGGACGCCGGCGCGGCTCACTCCGTCGTGAAGCCAACCTTGGAGTGGGTGCCGTCGCAATACGGCTTCTTCGACGAGTGACCACATCGGCAGAGGGCGGTCTTCGTCACGCGGTTCACCGTGCGCCCCGTCCCCGTGCAAATCTCGAGGCTCCCCGAGATACCCAGGGGGCCGTTCTTGAACGGCGTCACCTTGAGCTTGCCGCCACGCTCGGCGAGCGCCTCCGACTCCTGCGTCGCGGGCTCGCCGGTCGCCTGGAAGCCGCTCGCGACGTGGCTCGCGTCGCAGTAGGGCTTGGTCTTCGACGCGCCGCACCGGCAGAGCGTGGCGCGGAACCTCGGGGCCTCGCCCTCGATCTCGAGATCGCCGTGCAGCGCGAGCGGACCGTTCTCGCGCACGCGGGCGACGTTCACCAGCGGCGCGACCTCGCCCGGTCCACCGTCGAGGCGCTCGTGGGTGATCGCGCCCGAGGGGCAGCTCAGCGCGAGGGCCGCGATCTCCTCCGGCGTCGCGTTGTCGGGATGGATCCACTCGCCCTTCACGTTCGGGACGAACACGTCGGGTCGGGCGAGCACGCACTGCCTCGAGTGAATGCAACGACGCCCCTCGAACTTCAGCAGGACCCGCTTGCCGCGCGCCTGTTCGAACTCGCTCATGGTTGTTCTCCGTGGTTCTACGCGGGATGAACTCGGGAGTGTCGCATGACGCGGGGGGGAAGGCGACCTGTCGGTCCGCGGCCGCGGCAGAGCTTCGTCGGGTGGTGTTCGCGACCGACAGGACACATGAGCGGCTCGGCGACTCGGGCGAGCTCGTCGCGAAGGAGGCTCGCGAGCCTGCCAGCCGCGCCCACGCGCGAGCCACCCCGGTCCTCTCAACCGAGCAAGAACCCGTCGCTCACGAGCCGCGCGCGGAGCGCCTCCGCGGTGGAGAACACGTGGGCCGGCATGCCCGCCCGCTCCGCCGCGTCGCAGTTCTCTCGCCTGTCGTCCACGAAGAGCCCGACCTCGGGCGGCTCCTTCACGCGCGCGAAGAGGCCCTCGAAGAACTCGGGGGAGGGCTTCCGGCACCGCAGGTGGTGGCTCGCGATGACCGCGTCGAAGCGGTCGTCGAGGGCGAAGGTGGCCCGCACCTCTTCGATCCAGATTGGGTAGTTGCTCGCGACGTAGAGCGCGACCCCGCCCGCGCGCAGCTCGTCGAGGAGCGCCTCGATCCCCGGGAGGAACGCGTACCCCGCGCGCCGCTCGCGGTGGAAGGCGTCGAGGTCGAACGTGTGCCCCGACGCGGCGGGGAAGTAGCGCCGCGTGAAGGTCTCCTCGTCGATCGCCCCGATCTCGAAGAGGGGCCAGGTGTCCTTGTCCCGCACGGCGGCGAGCTCCTTCAACGACAGGCCCGTCGCGGCGGTGAGGGCCTCCTTGTAGGGGTCGCGGAGGACGGTATCCATGAGGTCGAAGCAGACCGCGCGGCGCATGGACATACGGTAGCAAGGCGTGGGCGGTTCCCGCGGTGAATGGGTGCGGAGCAGCGGATCGCGGCCATCTCAGCCATCGAGGCCGCGCGCGCACCCGCGCGCCCTCGAGGTGGCTCTCACCTGGTGGAGGCACTCATGAAAGAATCACTCCTCAACGAAGGCCCGATCGACCGCGTGATCCGCGTGGTCCTCGGCGTCGCTCTCCTCGCGCTGGTGTTCGTGGGGCCGCACACGTGGCTGGGCTGGCTCGGCGTGATCCCGCTGCTCACGGGGCTCGCGGGCTTCTGCCCTCTCTACCGGCTCGTGGGTATTCGCACCCGGAAGGCCTGAGGTCGCGCCCGGCTGAGCTCCGTCGGCCATGGGTCAAGCGGGTCAAGCCCGACCCGTGCGTGTATGCTCTCACGCACGCACGCACGCACGCGAAGCGTCGCGCGAAGGAGCCCATGACGAAGCGCCCAAGCACGCCAGTGAAGAAGCCCGCCGCAGCGAAGCCCCGCGCCGAGAAGCCCGCGAAGGCCTCGCCGCGCGGGGGCGCCCAGGGCCCTTTCCCTACCCCCGCGGCCGAGGCGTACGCGGAGTTCCTCCCGAAGGCGATGGCGCTCGCGCCTTCGGAGATCGTGCCCCTGCGCGCCGACGCGACGCTGGCCCTCCAGAACGTCCAGACCGGCGTGGCCAGCGTGCGCGCCGAGGGCCTGCGCCTCGCGCACCTCCCCGAGACCGACGTGAGCGAGGTCACCTCGCTCGCGCGCGTGGCCCTCGCGGTGGTCTACGCGAACACCCAGATCGCCGCGTGGCTCGCGGCCCCGGGCATGGCAGAGCGGCTGCGCCGCGCGAGCGAGCTGCGCACCCTGCTGCTCGCCACGGCGGAGGCGCTGGCGCTGACCGGGCACTTCTCCTACGCGACGGTGAAGGCCATCCGAGCAGGGAAAGGGCGGCTCGATGGCGCGCGCGATCTCGTGGCCCTCGCGGCGCTCTTCACCGAGAACGCGGCGAAGGTGAAGGGCAAGCACGCCGTCAGCGCGGCCGAGGTGAAGGAGGCCGGCCTGCTCGGCGCCGAGCTCGTCACGCAGCTCAAGCCCGGGCGGGCGCGGCTCGCGAAGGCCGACGCGCGCGGCGTGAACGAGCGCGACCGCCTGTGGACGCTGGTCGTGCAAGGCCACGAGCGCCTGTGGCGCGCGGGCGCTTACCTGTTCGGCAAGGAGCTGGTCGATCGCATGGTGCCGCCGCTCCTGGGCGCGCGCGCGAAGCCGAGGGCGAAGGCGAAGCCCACGGCCTAGCGGCCACGCACATGCATACTTCACACTTCTGAGCTCGCGCGACGCGCGGCTCAGGCGTCCGCGACGCCCGCGAACCCGGTGGGCGCGCCGGCCGCCTCGAGGAACGCGAGGCCGTCTTGGACCATGAACGGCGCCCGGGCGGTCTCGGGCGCCCAGCCCACGCCGAGCGCGTGACGTACGAGCGCCGCGATGACCTTGGGGCGGTGGAGATCGTACACGCGCAGCGGCTCGGCGCGGAACAGCGCCCCCGACTGCGGATACCCCACCTTCCAGGAGGCGTCTTCGCGGAAGAGCAGCTCGAGGGGCCCGCGCTTCGCGCCCTCGAGGAACACGACCACGCGCTCCGCGCAGTCGCGCGCCGGTGCGCCCGCCGGCGCGTGCGTGTGCAGTCGGCGCCAGAGGAACGTCCTGCCCTCGAGGGTGAGCCGCCGCAGCGGAGTTCTTGCCATGCCCGCGCCGTAGTGTACCGCGGCGTGGGCGCCACGCGAGACGTGGGGCGCGCTTTGGACTATGCGAGTCGCATGCACCTCGCCGTCTCCGCCTACTTCTCTCTCTTCGGCCTCGTCGCGCTCGGAGGGGGCGTCATGGGGTACGTGAAGGCGAAGAGCCGCGCCTCGCTCATCGCCGGCGGCGCGTCGGGCGTGCTCCTCTGGGTCGCGTCGGGGCTCCTCGGCAGTGGGCACGCGGTGGGGGGCGCGGCGCTCGGCGGCGTCGTGTCGCTGGCGCTCGTAGGCCGCTTTCTCCCGGCGTTCCTGAAGACGAAGAAGGCCATGCCCGCCGGGCTCGTCGCCGCGCTCGGGGTGGGCGGCGTGCTCGGCGCGTGCGCCACAGCGCTTCGGTAGGCGTCAGCGCAGCGCGCCGCCGGGCGGCAGGCCGCTGGGCACCTCGGTGGGGACGCGCTGGTCGAACGTGCCGTCGCTCAGGGCGGCGAGCAGCGCCTTCACGTCGGCGGCGTCACCGCGGTCGGGGCCGCGCACGTCGTTGAGCTGCGGGTCGAGCCGGCGGTCGACGCGGTCGTAGAAGTTGAACACCTGGTCGAGCGTGGCGAAGGCCCCCGAGTGCATGTATGGCGCGGTCCGTGTGACGTTGCGGAGCGAGGGTGTCCGGAAGGCCCTCCCGCCGCCGCCCTGGTCGGCCGCCGCGCCCGGCACGTCCGGAGCGCCGAGGCGGTGGAGCGCGTAGTCGGAAAACATCGGCCCCGAGTGGCAATGATCGCACCCGCTCCGGTTGAAGGCCGCGATCCCTCGCTGGGCCGAGGCGGAGAGCGCGCCCGCCTCGCCCCGCTGATAGCGGTCATACGAGCTGCCGCGCGAGACGAGCGTGCGCTCGAACGCCGCGATGGCGCGCAGGATCGACTGCTCGCTGATGGGCTCGTCGCCGAACGACGCCTGGAAACGCGTGACGTACTCGGGGATCTGCTGGAGTCGGGAGACGAGCTCGGGAAACACCTGCGCCTCGTCGAGGCCGGGGCCGCGCATCTCGTGGAGCGCCACGAGCGGCCCGCGCGCCTGCCGCTCGAGGGATTTCGCGCGGCTGTCCCAGAACATGGGCGCCGCGGTCGGCTCCGTCGTGCCGCCCCACGTGAGGCCGTTGAAGGCCGTGTTCAGCACGGTCGGCGCGTTTCGATTGGTGACGTGGGGCGGCCCGGACGGGCGCCGGCCCGGGCCGAGCCCCGCTCCGCCGACCCCCACCGAGAGCGCGCGGCCGTCCGCGTAGCCGAAGTCGGGGTGGTGGCAGGTGGCGCAGGCGGTGGTGCGATCCCCCGACAGCACAGGATCCCAAAACAGGAGTCGACCGAGCTCCACCTTCGCCGGGCTGCTCGGGTTGTCGCTCGGCTCGGCGACCTCGAGCGGGAGCGCCAACACGGCGACCGGCGCCGTGTCGCCGTCGCCGTCGCGCTCGCCATCGCAGCCGGTCGCCGTGAGCGCGACCGTGAGGCAGGCTGTGAAGAGCCACATTTTTTCTGCGACGCGTGAATGAACCATGGAGTGCGCCCTCGTCGGTGAGTGTGTATTCACTCCCCCGTCCCTCCCCCTGTGCTGGGTGGGCGACAAACGGATCACCGACCGGCTCAGAATCCCGAGGCTCGAGCTCTTCAGCGCGAAGGCAGGTGCGGCGTGACGCGGGCAAGGAGCAGCGCGACCAGCGCGGGCTCCATGAACTCGTACTCGTCGCGGATGCCGAGGCACACGACCCGCTTGTCGCGCAGGTGGGCCTGGAACAGCGACGAGAGCCGCTTGCCGTGCGCGCGCTCCATCACGAACACGCTGTCGGCCCAGGCGAGCAGCTCGGGGGTCACGGGCGTGTCGGCGTCGCGGCTGAGCCCCGCCGAGGCCACCTCGACGCCCGGCCACGAGGCGAAGACGGCCTCGGCCGTCGGGCTGCGGAGGCGGTTCTTGCCGCACACGAAGAGGATGTGGCGCACCACCACTCAGGGTAGCAGCGGGGGGGCCTCGCGCGCGGCCACGTCGCGGGCTGGAACGTCGTGCGAGACTGACGCATGCTCCTGTCGCGCCTGGCGGTCGCCTCGCTCTCGCTCGTCGTCGCGTGCACGCGCAGAGACCCGCCGCCCGCGCGCGCCGACAGCGCGCCGCCGCCCTCCGCCGCGCCCACACAGGCAGGCGGGAGCGCGCCCACGGAGGCCGCGGCCGACGACGCCGCGCTCGGGGTCCTCCTGCAAGGCAGCGCCACCCTCACCGTGCAGACGGTCGACGCGCAGTGCTACGACGGCGACACGGTCCACAAGTGGCGCGTCGGGGTCGACGTGTTCGTCGAGCTCGCCGAGGGAGGCTCGAGCCGGACCACGAAGGTCTTCCCCTTCTGTCCGGCGGCCGCGGCGGACGGGGGCGTCCGGACGCCGCGCCTTCAGCTCTGGGAGAACTGCTCGGCGTTCGCCGCGTGCGCCGCGGTCGCGGCGGAGGCGGGCGCCCAGCACGTGGCCGAGATCCGCTGCGGCAACGAGACCGTGCGCGTGGAGCTCGACGGCCCGCGGACGATCCTGCGCGGCTCGTTCGGTGTGCGCGAGCTGTCGCCCCACGGCATGCGCGTCCCGCCGGTGCGGAGGACGACCCGGATCGCGCACGTCGACTGCTGAAGCGAGGGCGCATGGCGAGCGATCGGCGCTGCCGCCGCGTCGACAGGCCTCGGACGGCGCTCGTGTCCTCGTGTCACGATATGCGCCACCGGGAGACACGGCATCTCCACCCCCGATGGAGAGGCGAACCGCGCGATCTTCGGAGAGCTACGACACCCATCTTCCCGGCGCGGCGGGGACGTGTACGCTGGCCGAATGCGCCGTAGCGTCGCCTGCTGCTTCCTCGTCGTGTGTGCCTCGCTGGTCGCGTGCAAGAAGCCCGCGAAGGTGGAGGTCGTCTCGTTCCGCGAGCGGTCACCCACCTACGGGCAGGCCACCATCACCTTCGAGGTGAAGACGGCGCCCGGCGCGCGCATCGAGTACGCCGGCGGCTCGACCTACGCGTCGGCCACCGGCGAGGCGCGCCTCGAGTTCCCGGCCGACAAGGTCGTCGCCAAGCCCGGAGGCAAAGGTCAGATCTACGTCAACGTGCAGCCGCCCAGGGAATCGAAGCAGAAGAACTTCGCCGGGCCGTGCCTCTTCGACTGGCCCGCCGCGGTGAAGGTGGAGGGGGAGACGATCTCCTGCGGCAGCCGGGTGTGCCGCGGCAAGCTCGACAAGTACAGCCCGCGGCTCGACCTGGAGGTGGAGCCCGGCACGGTCGTGGAGGTCGACGGGCAGCGGCTCCCGTCGAGCGGCCCCAAGATCACGACGACGCTCGACCTCGGCAAGCGCGCCCTCTCCGCGCCGACGTCGGTCCTCGGAAAGGACCGCTCCAAATACACGTTCGACGTCCCGATCACCTTCACGTTCCCCGACAAGACGAAGCTCGAGGGCAAGCTCCCCGAGACCGGCAGCGCCCTCGGCTTCGTGAACACGCAGCTCGGCGCGGTCGCGAAGGGGCCTGTCCTCTTCGGCGGGGAGCCCGCCCGGCCGAGCGCGAACAAGTCGATCGTGGTCTATTCCATCCTCGGCAGCAAGGTGCTCGGCGCGGCCGCCACCGTCGCCGACCTCGACCTCGTCTCGGCCACCAAGACGACCACCCGCTCGCTCTCGTGCGGCTCGTACCGCAGCCGCAACACCGGGAACGTGGTCGGCATGGATCGCACGCTCCACGACGAGGAGGTGTCGGTCTACGAGCGGCGGACTGGCAAGCTCGTCGCGACCAAGCGCTTCGCGTCGACCATCCCCTCGTGTCCGGACGTGGTGCGGCCCGGCGCCGGCATCAACGGCTACCCCGACTCGCGCGCCGTGGAGGCGTGGCTCGCGACGTTCGTGAGGTGAGGGCTTCGCGTGCGCGCGCGCGGCTCACCGCGCCGCGGCGCGGATCACGAGGAGCGCTCCGGCCGCGAGGACGAGCCACGCGCCGAGCCGCAGGGCCACCTCGAGCGGACGGATCGGCTTGGCGCCGAAGGCGCTCGGGACGTAGCGAGGCGGGGCCGGCACGAAGAGGTCGACGAGCTTCAGCGCGACCCGGCGCTCGGCGGCCTGGCGGAAGGTGCCGCCGCCGTCCACGTGCTCGACGCGCTCGACGTGCGCCAGGACGTCGTCGCGCTCCCCGCGCGGGACCCGCTCGGAGGGCAGCGGGCCAAGGAGCACCTCGCCGTCCTCGGTCGTGACGCTCCCCGCGTGGGTCCGCGCGCGGATCCACCCGCTCTCGCGCTCCCCGGCGCGGAGGGCCGCGACCTCCACGCAGGGCGGCGGGGCCTCCTTCGGGCGGTCCTGCCACCAGGGGAGGACGCGCACCATGCCGAGCTTCCCGCGCCCGCCGAGCCCGAACATCGCGACTCCCCACGCCGGCGCGATCGCGAACTGCCCGATGGTCACGAGCCCGATCCCGAACTGCCCGATCACCACGACGCCGATCGCGAACTGGCCGAGCACGAAGACGCCGCGCGCGAACTGCCCGACGGAGAACAGGGCGAAGTCGCCGTCGGAGGAGAAGAGCCGCATCGTCCACCGAGTGTAGGTCGGGCAAGCGCGGAAGGCCACGCGGCGCGCGCGGCCGAGGAGTCGTGGTCGGCTGCATCGCCACGGCGTTCGACGAGCCGCGCTGACGCGGGTCCCGCGCCCGCACGACTCGCCTTCAGCCGGGGTGCTTCGCGGAGGGCTCGACCTGCGGCCTCCCCACCGCGGGGTCGCCGCTGCTCCAGTACGCGGGGCGACCATAGTAGTCATAGAGGCGCGCTTCGTAGTCGCGGACGACGGCCGCGCTCGCGTGCCACTCGGGGCTGCCTTTGACCGCGTGTCGAAAGAGGTCGACGTGCACTTTTCGCTCCTCCCAACTGATGCGATTTGCCCAGTGTGGAGCGACCAGCACCTTCTTGCCGAACCACCAGTTGCTCGTGTCGATCACCAGATAGCGAACCTGCCAGGTCTCGTCGTCGACGATGAAGTCCTCGACGTGACCGATGGGCCCGTCGCGGCCCTCGATGTGGTATCCGCGGACCTCGTCGACGCTCCGCAGGTGGACGTCGTCGACCTTCTCGGTTCCAACCCTGGGATCGTCCTTCCACCTCCCGGTGAGGAGCAGCTCCGGGGAGGCGCCCATCCTCCAGCGCCCCGAATAACCCCAGTAATAGGGGTAGCCGTAGTAGCGGTAGTACTCCCGCTCGTGCTGCCGAGAGACGGGCTTGTCCACGTCGATGCTCGGGCTCATTCTGACCTTGTCGCTCGTCAGCGCGACGTGGAGGCGCCGGGACGCCCAGTCGACCTGCCGCAGGGACACGGGCGAGATGAGCACGCGCTGCGCGGCGAAGGTCCCGTCCGTCTCGGCGACGAGATACCGTATCGTCCACTGCTCGTCGTCGAAGAGGAAGTTCGCCACGCTGCCGATGTCTCCATCGGTAGCGCTGACGGTGTACTTTTCAATGTCCTTCAGCTTGCGCAACATGGCATATTTCTCCTGCAAAGCGAGCTTCCTCGCGCCCGTCCATTCACACCAGCGACGACGTGGGCCCCCGGGCTGGCGGCGTGAGCTCGCGTCCCACCGCAGGTCTCATCGCCACCAGAGCGCGGCGAAGGCCCAGCCCCGCATCGAGCACATCGCGGCGGGCCTCCTCTCGGCCGCCGAGCTCCCGGACGGCGCCGCGGTGAGCATCATCGGGAACACGTCGATGGACTGGGTCATCCTCGACGCCGCCGCCATGTCCGTTGGCCTGCAGACGGTCCCGGTCTACGCGAGCCTCCTCCCCGAGGAGGTAGCGGGCCGGTCGGGAGCACGGAGGGCGGGCATGCACGAGCAGACTGGACACGGCACACCTCGAGCCAACCTGGACACGCCTCTGCGGACCGATCCCGTCAGCGGCGGGAAGGTGCCAGTCGCGGTCCCGGACCGAGACGACACCTGTCCCGTGCACGCCGAGGCCCGGGACCACCTTGGCCCCTGCCCCCAGTGCGGAGTGGCGGTCGAGCCCGGCTCGCCAGCCGCACCCGCGAAGGCTGCCGCACCCGGACGACCGCGCGGGCCGTCGCGGAGCAGCTCGAGATCGACGAGGTGGGTGCAGGCGCGCACGCGGCGGCGCGGCGAAGAGAGGTGGCCCGCGCGCGCGGTCGCGCTACGGTGGCCTATGGATCTTCGCCTGAGAGCCTTGTTCGTAGGGTCCATTCTCGCGGCCGGCGCCTGCAGCAGCGCCGCCGACGGCGGCGACGGCGGGCGCGTCGAAGACGACCCGGTCGATCCTGGCGCCGGGACCACCCCACCCCAGCGAGACGCCTCGCTCCCGCCGGTCGTGCAGTTCGACTCGGCCACGCCGGCGGACGACGCCGGGACCGCGCTCGACGGCGCAGAGGGAACTGGCGGCGACGCGGGCACTGGCGACGCGGGCACCCCCACGGGCTGCGCGAGCCCAAACGCCTGCGCGGGGGCGACCGCCATGGGCAGCGTCAGCGGCGACACGGGCGCGGAGACCGCGCGTCAGACGGGCTCGACCTCCAAGTGGCTGAAGCTCCGCGTGCGCGAGGACGACAGCGCCGTCACCTCGGGCAAGAAGCTCAAGCTCACGCTCACGCTGACCTCTCCCGCCGGCAGCAACTTCGATCTGCGCGTGTACCTGCCGCTCGATCCGACGAGCGAGAAGTGCACCGGGGCCGACCGCGTGACGAGCGCCAGCACGGGCCCGGACGTCGCCGCGCTCGAGTGGGGTGAGGGCACGTTTCCCAACGGGGCCGACGACAGCCGCACGGTCACGATCGAGGTGCTCCACGTGTCGGGGACCTGCGATCCCTCGAAGACGTGGAGTCTGCTGGCCGAGGGCAACCGGTAAATTGGCTATCGGCCAGGCGCGGGCCGAAGTCGGCTATCCTCAGGCGCACAGCGCCGCCGCTCAGGGCCGGCGCTTGAGCGTGAGGTGAATCGTGCCGCTCGCGCTCCAGCGCAGCGCGCGGTCGCAGCCGTCGGTGGTCACGGTGAACGGATACGTGTCGGGGGTGGACCCGGGCACGTCCTCGACGTCGTCGCTGTAGCCGCAGTCGTACGTGAACGTGAGGTCTCCCCCGACGATCGCGTAGGTGCCCGCGCGGCGCCGCACGGCGAAGTCCGTCCCCCCGACGCTGCGCTGTTGGACGCTCGTGAACCGCGCGCCGTCCAGCACGAGGGTCTCACGCCACCCGGCGCTGAGGGAGCTCGCCCGCTCGCCCAGCACCACGTCGTAGGTGCCTGGCGGCGGCACTCCGCCGTCGTACGCGGGCGCCCCGGCGTCCGGGAAGACGAACGTGACCGCGGGGGCCCCAAACGGGTACGTGCCGCAGAGCCCGCCGCCGTCCATGACGGGCGCAGGGAAGGCGCACCCCGCCTCGGCCGCGTCGACGGGCGGCGTGCCCGCGTCGAGGACGGCGCCATCGGGCGGCGCGGCGTCGACCGGCGCGGCCGCGTCCACCGGCGGGGTGGTCGACGTCCCGGTGGGCGGGGTCGTGGGCAGGGTCGTGGCGGTGGCCGTGGGCGGCGGCGCCGCGTCCGTGGCCTCGGGCGTCGCGCTGGAGCACGCCAGATATCCCGCCCCGAAGATTGGCCATGAGGCGACGAGGGCGAGCACGACGAAGGGTCTTTTCATCGACGGAGCCTCGCACGTCGACCGCGATGGCGTGCTCCTTTCGGGTGACCTGACGCACTTTCCTCCTGACGCACACGTAACAATCTCCGAGTAACGCGTGGCGCGATCCGAGGAGGTGGGGCGTGCTTCGCGTGGGCGCGGGCGGCGGCCTTCACCGGAGCGCAACCCCTCGTTTCTCCGGAACAACTTGGCGCCTCTCCGCTCACCACCTTCGCCTTCCACGCGGCGACGCGCGACGGCCGACTCGGTCTCGGCGCGGTTTCAAAGGTGGGTGGCGCGGCCCCGCCTGGACTACGCTTCAAGCTCGTTTCTTCGCCCCTGGAGTTCATGTGAAAAACACCCTCGTCCGCTCGCTCTCGATCGCCTGTGTGCTCTCTCTCCTCGGAGCGGCGGCCTGCTCCAGCACGCCCGCCACCTCCGACGGTGGCGCCGACGCGGCCTCCGTGACGGACAGCGCGACCCCGCCGGTCGACGCCGCCACCCCCGACTCGGCGACCCCGCCGGTCGACGCCGCGACGCCGGACTCCGCGGTCCCGCCCGACTCGTCCGCGCCCTTCACCTGCTCCGGGGCCGACGCCGGCGCCCAGTGCAACACCGTGGTGAACGGCGCGACGGACGTCGGCGTCACGGTGGGGACGGGCGCGCTGCCCACGGGCACGGGCGGCACCGTGGTCGACGGTCGCTACTACCTGACCAACCTCACGTCGTACCCCGGCACCGGTATCCCCTCGACCCTGGTCATGCGCCAGACCCTCGAGCTCTGCAGCGGCGGGATGGTCGGCCAGCTCGTCAATGACAGCGCGGGCGTGACCAAACGAAAGACCTTCAGCTTCACCACCGCGGGCAACGTGCCGACCACGATCCAGACGTGCCAAACGGTCGTGGGGGACGACGCGATTCCCTACCAGAGCTACACCGCCACGGCGACGACCCTCACGTTCTACGCTGCGGCGCCCTACGTGTTCTCCGCGACGTATACGAAGCAGTAGGCGGGTCGTATGTCTTGCCCCGCGGCCCGAGGTCGATGAGCGTGGAGCCGCCGAGCGCCGCGGGAGCGCCCACACGAAGCGCACGAAGCGCACGAAGCGAGCGCTACCCGCCGGCGTGCTTCGAGCCCTACCGCGGCGGCTGGGCCGTGGTCACGGGCGCGAGCCGCGGGTTGGGAATGGGGTACGCCACGGCGCTCGCGCGGCGCGACGACGCATCCATGTATTGTGCAGCCAAGGCGTACGTCATCTCGTATTCCGCCTGCGTCGATCACGATCTCCGGCGAATCCGGTCGAAGGTCGCCGTGGAGTGCGTGTGTCCAGGGAGGGTCGCCACCGACGGGATCTTGCGGACCGGGGCTCCGTCGCCCGACGTGCCGGATCCTGTCGAGTTCGCGAGCCGCTCGCTCGACTGCGCCCGGACTCCTCACGTCAAGATCCCGTGGCCGGAGCACTGGGAGCGCCGGCATCGCTACGGCGAGACTGGCCATTTCGACATCACCTGAGGCCACGCCGGACTCGCCAGGCTCCGCGCGGCGTCGAAGCAGGAGGCGCGCCCACGTCGCGCAGGTGCGGCGGCGTGCTCGAGGGTCACGGCGAGCGCTATGGCGTCTTCCCATAGGGGTTGGGCGGGGCCTTGGTGGGGACGAGCCGCGGAGGGGCTGGGCCAGGTGCGCGGGCGGCGCTCGACGGCGTGGGCGCCGCCGAAGGGGGCGGCGCCGGCACCACCGACGGGCGCGGCGCCGAGGGCAGGCTCGCGCTGGCCTCGCCGGGGATCGTCGAAGGCGCGGCGCTCTCCACGACGCGCGGAGCCGTCACCGGGCGATCGCGGGCGTGCGTCAGCAGGCCGAGGCCGAGGCCGCCGAGGACCACGGCGCCCGCGATCCCCAAGGCGAGCGCCATGGGCTCGAGGGCGCGACGGCTCGGGGGCTCCTCTGGTGCGGAGGACGTCGGCGCGCCCTCTTCGCGCCGAGCGCCGACGGACGGGACCGGCGCGATCGACGTGGGGGGGAGGCCGGAGG
>DAORJJ010000026.1:0-25865 GCA_035439005.1 Polyangiaceae bacterium
GGTGCAGGCGTCGCTCGTCGCGGCGCTCGCGCGCTGCCGCTGCACCGACGTGGCCATCGCGCGCCGCCCCGCCGATCTCGCGGGCATGCGCGACCTCACGGTGGTCTTCGTCGGTGGCGCCCCCGGCGAGCGCGCGCTCGCGTGCGAGCACCTGAACGCCGCGTTCCCGCGCGACCCGCGCGAGGAGGGCGTGCGCCGCCCCTACGTCGTGTCCGTCGTGCCCGACGCCACGTCCGCGGTCGTCGATCAGGCCCTCGAAGACGGCGCCGACGACGTCGTCGCCTCCTCCCAGCTGGGTCGCGTGCGCATCCTGCTGCGGCACGCCGACCGGGCGCCGCGCCCGCCCGCGCCGCCGCCCGGCGCCGCCACCGCGCTCGCGCAAGCCACTGATTTTATTCTACAAGTCGACGCCGCCGGGCACATCACCTACATGAACCGCGACTCGCAGGCGAGCACCGTGCGCGAGACCGTCGGCACCCGCGCGATCGATCACCTGCCCCCCGACTCCGCGCCGGCGTTTCTCGGCGCGCTCGAGCGCGCCATGGCCACGGGCGAGTCCCAGGCCTACGACGCGGTCTCGCACGGGGCCCACTACCGCGTGCGCGTCGTCCCGTTCTCCGACGCCCGCGAGTCCCGCGACGGCGCGCCCTCCGGCGCGACCCTCATCGCGACCGACGTGACCGAGGTGCTGCAGGCCAGGGCGAAGCTCGCGGAGAGCCGCCTCGAGGCGAACGCCATCGTCGACGCCCTGCCCGACCTCGTGGTCCGCGTGAGCGCCGAGGGGCGCTACCTGAGCGTGCACGCGCCGCGAGGGGCGGAGCCCTCCGTCCCCGTCGAGACGCTCGTCGGCAAGCACGTCCACGAGGTGCTGCCGGCCGAGGTCGCCGAGCAGCTCATGGGCGGTGTTCGCGCCGCGCTCGAGGCGCGCGAGCTGCAGCTCGTCACGTACCGTCTCGCTCGACGAGGCGCCACGCAGGACTACGAGGCGCGCATCGTGCCCAACGGCGCCGACCAGGCGGTGGCCGTGGTCCGCAACATGACGGAGTACAACCAGAGCCGCGAGCGGCTGGCCCTCGCGGAGCGCCTCGCCTCCCTCGGCACCATGGCGGCGGGCGTCGCGCACGAGCTGAACAGCCCGCTCACCTTCGTCATGCTCGGCCTCGAGTGGATCGAGCGGCAGCTCGCGCGGCCGTCCGAGCTCGAGCGCGACCGGCTCGTCGCGCGGCTCCAGGAGGTGCAGGACGGCGCGCGCCGCATCCAGAGAATCGTCCGTGATCTCAAAGGCTTTTCTCGCCCCGAGGAGTCGAAGACGAGCCTCGTCGACGTCGCCAGCGCGGTCGACGGCGCGCTCAGCCTCGCGGCCGCCGAGCTCCGCTACCGCACCCGCGTGGAGCGCGACTTCGCCGGCGTGCCGGCGGTGCTCGGCAACCACGCGCGGCTCGGCCAGGTGTTCCTGAACCTGCTGGTGAACGCCGCGCATGCGCTGCCCGAGGAGCGCGTCGACGACAACGTCATCCACATCCGTACGTCGCTCGTCGACGGGCGCGTGGCGGTCGAGATCTCGGACAACGGCGTCGGCATCCCGCCCGAGCACCTGCCGAGGCTCTTCGCGCCCTTCTTCACCACGAAGCCGGTTGGCCAGGGTACGGGGCTCGGCCTCTGGATTTGCCACGAGATCATCGCCGAGCTCGACGGCGAGATCACCGTCGAGAGCACCGAGGGCGAGGGGAGCACGTTCCGCGTCCTCCTCCCCGTGGCCACGGGCGCCCCGTCCCCGGTCGCCCCGCCGGCGCCCGCGCCGCAGCCCCCGCGCGCCCGGCTCCTCATCATCGACGACGAGCCCAACCTCGCCCGCACCCTCGCGCGGCTGCTCGACGCCCACGCGGTCGAGATCGCCACGAGCGGCGCCGAGGGCCTGCGCATGCTCGAGGCCGACGCCGGCTACGATCTCGTGCTGTGCGACCTGATGATGCCCGGCCTGAACGGCATGGACGTCCACCGGGCGGTGCACGCCCGCAAGCCCGCCCAGGCGGCCCGCTTCGTGTTCATGAGCGGCGGCGCCTTCACGCCGCGCGCGCAGGCCTTTTTGGCCGAGGTGGGCCTGCCACGCCTCGACAAACCCTTCCCGGCGAGGGCCGTCCTGGAGCTCTTGAAGGACACCCGCTGAAAGTCGGGCGCGGGCGCCGCGGACTTGGGTAGCCTGTCGGGCCATGACCCTCGCCCGCTGGAGCTTCCCCACCACCATCGTCTTTGGCCCCGGCGCGGCGGCGCAGCTCGCCGACCACGTCACCCGGCTCGGCGGCACGCGCGTGCTGGTCGTCGCCGACCCGGGCGTCGTGAAGGCCGGCATCGTCGCCAAGCTCACCGCCACCCTCGAGGCCGCCGGCCTGCCCGCGCGCGTGTTCGACGGCGTCGCCCCGAACCCCGTCGAGCAGAACGTCTTCGACGGCGTCGCCGCGTACAAGGCGCACCAGGCCGACCTGATCGTCGCGGTCGGCGGGGGCTCCCCGCTCGACGCGGGCAAGCTCATCGCCCTCATGACCACGCACGATCGCCCGCTCGTCGACTACGACGACGCGACGGGCGGCGACGCCTTCATCGGCCCGAACGTGCCGCCGATCATCACCGTGCCCACGACGGCCGGCACCGGCAGCGAGGTGGGCCGCTCCGGCGTGGTCACGCTGGCCGCGAACGGCCGCAAGACCGTAATCTTCAGCCCCTATTTGCTCGCGAAGGTCGCGCTCCTCGACCCCGAGCTCACCGTGTCGATGCCCGCGCACATCACCGCGGCGACCGGCTTCGACGCGCTCACCCACTGCCTCGAAGCGTACCTCTCCAAGGGCTGCCACCCCATGGCCGACGGCATCGCGCTCGCCGGCCTCGAGCTCTGCCGCGACCACCTCGTCCGCGCCACGCAGCACGGCGACGACCTCGACGCCCGCGGCGGCATGATGCAAGCCGCGATGATGGGCGCCGTCGCGTTCCAGAAGGGCCTCGGCGCCTGCCACTCGCTCGCGCACCCGCTCTCCAGCGAGAAGGACCTGCACCACGGCCTCGCGAACGCGCTCTGCTTGCCCGCGGTCGTCGAGTTCAACGCGTCGACCGTGCCCGAGCGCGTCGAGCGCGTGCGCCAGCTCCTCTGCCCCGCGGCGAGCTCCCTCGCGGAGGGCCTCCGCGCGCTCCGGGCCGAGCTCGGCCTGCCCGCCGGGCTCGCGGCGGTGGGCATCACGGCGGCCGACCTCCCCAAGCTCGCCGCGAAGGCCATCCAAGACGGGTGCCACGCCTCGAACCCCCGGGCGTGCACGGAGGCCGACCTCGCCGCACTCTACGCCGCGAGCCTGTAACCGGGCGGGCGCGGCGCCCGCACGGGCCCGCGAGCCGGAGGGCGCCGAAGGCAGCGCGCATCGGCCCGGGGTTTGGTAAGCTCCGCCGCACATGCTCCCCGAGAAGAAGCAGGTCCTCATCGTCGATGACGAGCCGAACCTGCGCAAGATCCTGGCGGCTCAGCTCTCGCGGGACGGGTACGACGTGCTCCTCGCGGAGGACGGCGAGGAAGGGCTCGCCACGCTCCGCGAGCACCACATCGACCTCATGATCACCGACCTGCGCATGCCCAAGGTGGACGGCATGACCCTGCTCCGCGAGGCGCTGCGCGAAGATCCCGATCTTCCGGTGGTCATGATCACCGCGCACGGCACGGTCGACACCGCCGTCGAGGCCCTGAAGACCGGGGCCTTCGACTACCTCACCAAGCCCTTCGACAAAGACGAGGTGCGGCAGATCGTCGCCAAGGCGCTGCGCACGCGCCACCTCGCCGGGCAGGAGGCGTCGCAGTCTCCCAACCTCGTCCCGGGCGCGCGCTTCGGCATCATCGGCAGCGCCTCCGGCCTGAACGAGGTCTACTCGGTGCTCGAGCGCGTGGCCGACAGCCCCACCACCGTGCTCATCACGGGCGAGAGCGGCACCGGCAAGGAGCTCGTCGCCCGCGCGCTCCACGACCACTCGTCGCGCCGCGGCAAGCCGTTCATCAAGGTGAACTGCGCGGCCATCCCGAAGGAGCTCATCGAGAGCGAGCTCTTCGGCTACGAGCGCGGCGCCTTCACCGGCGCGGTCTCGTCCAAGCCGGGCCGGTTCGAGCTCGCCTCCGGCGGCACGCTCTTTCTCGACGAGATCGGCGAGATCCCCATCGAGATGCAGGTGAAGCTCCTGCGCGCCCTCCAGGAGAGCGAGTTCGAGCGGGTCGGCGGCATCAAGACCATCCGCGTCGACGTGCGGCTCGTCGCGGCCACGAACCGGGAGCTGAAGAAGCTCATCGCGGCGGGCAGCTTCCGAGAAGATCTGTTCTATCGCCTCAACGTCGTGTCCATCCGCCTGCCCGCCCTGCGCGAGCGCGTGTCCGACATTCCCCTGCTCACCGAGCATTTCCTCACCAAGTTCAACGAGCGCCTCAAGAAGAGCGTGCTCGGCCTCGAGCCCGCCGCGCTCGAGGCGCTCACCGCCTACGGCTGGCCCGGCAACATCCGCGAGCTCGAGAACGTGATGGAGCGCGCGGTCCTCTTCTGCGACGGCCAGCAGCTCACCGCCGACAACCTCCCCCAGGAGGTCCGCGGCGACGGCAGCGCGACCACGCCGCTGCCCCCGTACGTCTCCAGCGCGCCCGTCAACCTCTCCGGCGAGGCGGGCCTGAAGGAGCACGTGAAGGTGGCCATGAGCCGGCTCGAGCGCGACATCGTCAGCCGCGCGCTCGCCCAGACCAACGGCAACGTCACCCACGCCGCGCGCCTCCTCAAGATTTCGCGCAAGGGCCTGCAGCTCAAAATGAAAGAGCTCGGCCTCCGCGAGGCCGCGGAGAAGGCCGACTGATGCCGCGGCCGCGCGTCGCCGGCGGGCGCCCCTCGCCCACCCGGCGCCGTGGCGGACGTCCATCCCGCTCGCTCGTGTGCGTGCTCGCCTGCGTGCTCGCGTGCGCGCTCTCCGCGTGCCGAGGGTGCCGGGGCGCGGAGGGCCAAGGCCAAGACGCCTCGCCGCGAACCGACGGCGGCGCCTCGCTCGGCGTCGACGCGGCCCCGCGCCCTGGCGCGCCGCGGCCTGGCATGGCGTTCATCCCCGCGGGCACCTTCCGCGCGGGCACGCCCCTCGATCGCGCGCCGCGCATCGCCACCGAGGAGCTTCCCGGCGTCCCGATCGAAATGGGTGCATTCTACATCGACGTCTTCCCGTTCCCGAACGAGCCGGGCGCCATCCCGCAGCCCAACGTCTCGCGCGACGAGGCGGCGCGCCTCTGCGGCGAGAAGGGCAAGCGCCTCTGCACCGAGCTCGAGTGGGAGCGCGCATGCAAGGGGCCCGACAACGCGACCTACGAGTACGGCGACACCTACCGCAGCGCGCCCTGCGGCACGGGCCAAGCCGCCGAGCTCGGCTTTCGCCGTCCGTCCGGCGAGCGCTCGGCGTGCCGCAGCGGCTTCGGCGTGCGCGAGCTGCACGGGGGCGCGTGGGAGTGGACCCAGAGCACCTGGGGCCGCGGCACCCACGATCCCTCGCTCGGCGTGCTCCGCGGCGGAAACGCCGAGGCCGGCGAGATCGTGGGTCGCTGCGCGAACGCGATCGGCCGGCCCGCCAGCAAGCGGCAACCCTCGTTCGGGTTCCGCTGCTGCGCGGGCGACGTCAGCCCGGCGGAGGTCACCCTCGACGTCCACGTCGCGTCGCGCACCCTCACCCTCCTGGCGAAGCCCGACGAGCGCGCCGCCCCGCTCCTGCCGCTCCTCGACTCGGCCGAGTGGGGAAGCCGCGACCTCGCCGTGGATCGCGCGTGGATCTGGCAGCCCGTCGGCAACGAGGACCTGCTCGTGTTCGGCGGCTGCACGCCCGAGGGCCCGTCGCGGCGCTGCGGCTTCGTCGTGGGGCGGCAGCAGCCGCCCGGCCTGACCACCGCCGACACCGCCCCGCGCGTCCTCGCCCAGGTGGTGTTCCCGCGCGCCATGCCCGAGATGAAGACCACCGGCGAGCCGAGCCGCATCCACGCGAAGGCGGTGGATTTCAAGGGCCGCTACGTCAAGGAAATCTCCTATAGTTACGGTCGGATAAGCGTCTCGGGACCCCAGCGCGTGGCCGAGTAGCAGAAAAAAATCGTCGCGCCCGCGGAACCTTCTCGGCGGCGCCGTGTCCTTAGGCACCGAAGGCGTTCGATGAAGCGGCGAGGGCGAGAGCCCGGAGCCACGGGGCAGCGCCCCGGCACCTTCGTTTCCCACCACCCAACCCGTGCGCCCACGCGCATCTCCATGCCCGTGTGGCAGTGAGGCCAAGCCATGTCCACCTCGTTCTCCAAGCCGTCGTTCGCCTTCGCCCCCACCCAGAACCCGTTCCTCCCCGCTCCGGCCGCATCCGCTCCCGTGGCCGTGCACGCCGTCGGCGAGGCGAGCTACGCGCTCGTGGCGCAGGGTCCGGCGGTGAACGCGGACGAGCTCGAGACGCTGGCGTCGGCGGTCGAGGTGCAGGTGCTCTGGGGCGCGACGGTGCTGTCGGTCGCGCACGTGACCGAGGGGAAGGGGTTCATCGTGGGGGAGGGCGAGGGCGCGGACTTCGTCCTCGCCGCCGAGACGCTCGGACGGGAGCGCCTCTCGCTCGTCGACGCCTCGACCGGGGCGCCCCGCGTCGTCCTCCCCATCGACGCCACCGTCCGCGTGGGGGACGCCGCGCCGCAGAGCGCCGCCGACCTCCTCGCCCAGGGCCGCGCGTCGACCGCCGGGGACCGCTGCCTCGCGCTGCCCGTGCTCGCCGACCAGAGCGTGCGCGTGACCCTCGCCGGCAGCGAGATCTCTTACGTGGTGCGCGGCGTGCGCGCGGGCCGGGCGCCGGCGGCGGTGGGCTTCCTCGGCGCGCTCTCCGGGGCGGTCAGCAAGTACGTGGGGCTCTCGCTCATCGGTCACCTCGGCGTGGTGGCGAGCCTCGCCTACTTCATGCCCAGCATGGCGGCGGACGACGCCGAGTCCGCGTCGCGCGAGAACTTCCTGCTCATGCAGAAGTACCTGAACGCGAGCGCGCCGGCCGAGCAGAAGGAGCTACCCGGCGCGTCGACCGGCGAGTCGACCCCCGAGTCCGGCGGCAAGGGCGAGCGCGCGCAGGGCGCCGAGGGCACGATGGGCAAGTCGACCGCCACGACCAGCGGGCGCTGGGCCTTCAAGGGCGAGTCGAAGGACCCCAAGGTGCAGCAGCAGAGCGACCGCGAGCTGGCGCGCCAGTTCGGCATGGTGGAGCTCCTCACGAACACCGCCGGGCCCTCGGCGAGCGACCCGAACGCCCCGTCGGCGAAGTGGGGCGCGTTCGCGGCGGAGGGCGCGGACAGCAAGAGCGCGATGGGCAGCATGTGGGCGCCGTCGATCGGCGACGCGCTCGGCGGCGGCGCGTTCGGGCTGTCCGGCAACGAGGAGGGCGGCGGCGGGTCGGGCGCGGGCATCGGCCTCGACCGGGTCGGCGGCCTCGGTCACGGCGCGGGCGGCGGCGACGGGCAGGGCTTCGGCCCCGGCCGCGACGGGCTCGGCAACTCGCGCGGGCGGGTCAACGGCGCGCACCAGGCGAAGGGCCCGAACCCCATCCGCGAGCTCAAGACCGACGTGAACGGGACGCTGCCGGCCGACGTCATCCAGCGCATCGTCCGCTCGAACTTCGGTCGCTTCCGCAACTGCTACGACGCGGGCCTGCGCACGAACCCCGCGCTCGCCGGGCGCGTCGTCACCAAGTTCGTCATCGGCCGCGACGGCGCGGTCACCGTCGCCCTGAACGGCGGCTCCGACCTGCCGAGCTCCGAGGTGGTGAGCTGCGTCGTGCGGAGCTTCCAGAACCTCTCGTTCCCCGCGCCGGCCGGCGGCCAGGTCACCGTCATCTACCCGCTCGCGTTCAGCCCCGCCGAGTGAGCCCCGTCGGGCCCCGTCTCGCGCCCCGTCTCGCGCCCCGTCTCGCCTTGCGCGAGGCGGGGCGTCCGTTTTGCGGGCGCTCGGTTGCGCGCGGCGCGTCCCGAGGCCATGCTGGCGCCCTCACGATCACCACGACCCCCGTCGATCCCCCGCGAGGCGCGCCTTGAGTTCAGACACGAGCGAGCGAATCCAGAGTTTCGAAGAGTTCTGGCCCTACTACGTGGGCGAGCACGCGAAGAAGTCGACGCGCACACTTCACTTCCTCGGCACCACCGCGGCCGTGGGCTGCGCCGCCGCGGGGCTCCTCCTCGGCAAGCGCTGGCTGCTGGCCGTCGCGCCGCTCTGCGGCTACGGGCCCGCGTGGGTCAGCCACTTCTTCATCGAGAAGAACCGGCCCGCCACCTTCACCTACCCGCTCTGGTCCCTGAAGGCCGACTTCGTCATGTGGGGCAAGATCGCCCGCGGCGAGATGGACGCCGAGGTCGAGCGCGTGCTCGCCGCGCGCGCCAAGGCGAGCGCCTCGCCCGAGCCCGCGGCGCAGGATTCGCCCGCCGCGGGAGACGTCCTGGTAAACTGATCGGGTGAGCCCTCCGCCGACGATCCTCCGGCGCGCCCTCTCGCTCGCCGGCGCTCTCTTGGCCGTCGGCGGCGTCTGGGCGTGCGGGCGCAGCGCGCTCGTGTCGGCGCCTACCCTCCCCGCCGGGGCGAAATCCGCGGTCTTGCCGCTCTCGGAGGACGCGGGCTCCGACGCGTCTGTCCGCGCCGAGACGGGCGACCCGCTCCGCGCCGGGGACGTCTTCCGCGGCACCGCCATCTGCCGACGGGGCCCGCGCACGCTGGTGCTCCACGTCGAGGAGCTCGACGGCGGGGACGTCACGGGCAGCGTGCAGGTGAGCGCGCGCGGGTCGAGCTCGGGCACCTACCGTGTCACGGGCACCTACCAGGCTGCCGGGCATCGCCTGCACCTCGACGCCGGCGACTGGACCGACGAGTCCGACGATCTCGACGCCGCCGACCTCGACGGCACCCTCGGGCCCGCGGGCTTCCAGGGCCGGCTCGCGAGCTCGGGCTGCAGCACGTTCACCCTCTCGCGACAGGCTCCCCGATGACCCACGCCCGCCCGCTCGCCCGGCCCACGATTTTGGCGGCCTTCGCGCTCGCCAGCGCCTTCGCGGGGTGCTCGCGCGCCAGCGCTGGCTCGACCTTCCCCGAGCTCGATCCGGCGCAGGCCAAGGTCGAGTCGTGGAACCTGGAGGACCTCGGCCCCACCGACTTTCTCGTGTTCACCTCCGCGCGCGTGACGATCTCCAAGGCGACCTGCCTGCGGGGCGCCGCGCTCGACTGCGAGGGGCTCCGCACGTTGAAGGCGGGGGAGGTCGTGCCGATCAAGAAGGCGCTGCTCGACGGCCGCATGAGCCCCGGCGCGCGCGTGTGCCAGGCGCTGAAGAACGAGCTGCTCAACGGGCGCGGCCCCGGCGGGGAGGACGGCTTCTGCAAGTTCGGCGACGGCTCGCTGGTCTCCACCGGCGCGCTCGAGCGCTACGCGATGAAGATCGTGCCATGAGCGCCGCGCCGCGCCGCCCCCGACGCCGCTGGGCGGCGCACGCGGCGCTCGCGGGGGTGCTCGCCGCGGCCTGCTCCGGCGCTCCCGACGCGGGCCCGACGACGTTCACCCTCGCCGACGGCACCCGGGTCGACGTGGCCCCGAACGGCGGCGTCCGCCTCTCCGCTGCGGGTCGCGTCGTGTTCGAGCTGTCCGACGCGCACACCCCCGTCGCGAAGACCTACGAGGAGTCGTCGCAGGGTCCCTTCGCGATCTGGACGTTCGCGCGCGAGGGCGAGGTGAGCCACCCGCTCGGCGGCGTCACGTCGCGCGCGCAGCTCGCCGACGGGTCGGTCGAGGTGCGCTTCGCCGCCGACGCGAGCGGCGCCGCGGGGCGGCTCCGGATCGCCCCTCACCGCGCGGGCGCGAGCAAGGTGACCGTGGAGGTGACGCAGCCCGGCGCCAAGTCGATCGCCGTCCCGCTCGCGTGCGGCCCGGCGGCCACGTTCTACGGCTTCGGCGAGCAGTACGGGCCCACCAACGCGCGCGGCCAGGCGTTCTCGCTGCTCGTGAGCGAGCAGGGCATCGGCCGCGATCCAGCCAAGCCGCCGGGCGGCCTGAATGGCGACGCGCACACGACGTATTTCCCCATGCCCTATTTCGTCGACGCGCGCGGCTTCGGCCTGCTCGCCACGACGCGCGCGCGCACCCTCGTCGATCTGTGCAAGTCCGACCCGACCACGGCGTGGCTCGAGGCGACGAGCCCCGAGCCCCTCGAGCTCGTCGTGTTCCATGGCCCCACCCCGCTCGACGTGGTGCGCGAGCTCGGCGACGAGGTGGGGCGGCCCAAGGCGCCGCCCGCGTGGGCCTACGGCCTCTGGGCGGGCGCGCAGGGCGGGCGCGAGGCGGTCCTCGCGGAGGCCGCGGCGCTCGAGGCCGCGGCGGTGCCCGCGAAGGTGCTCTGGGTGCAGGACTGGACCGGCATCCGCCGGAACCTCGACGGCGGCTACGGCGTCCAGTACCGGTGGAAGCCCGACGAGGCGCTCTACCCCGACATCACCGGGATGATCTCGGGCCTCAAGACTCGCGGGTACCGGTTCCTGTCGTACGCGAACCCGTTCATCGTGAAGGGGCTCGACCACTACGACGAGATGGCCGCGCGCGGCCTGCTCATCCGCACCACCGGCGGCGACGTGTACGACCACTTCGCGCCGAACGGCTCCGCGTCGCACCCCGACCTCTCGAACCCCGCTGCGCGCGAGTACGTGAAGTCGGCCTTCCGGCAGATGGTCCGCGGGTACGGCATGGACGGCTGGATGGAAGACTTCGGCGAGTGGGTGCCGCTCGACGCCCGCCACGCGAGCGGGGAAGACTCCGTCGCGGCGCACAACGCCTACCCCATCGCGTGGCATCGGCTCTCGCGCGAGGTGATGGACGAGCTGCGCCCCGACGGCGACTGGGTGGTCTTCGCGCGCTCGGGCTACACCGGCGTGCAGGCGGTGGCGCAGGTCTACTGGGTGGGCGACCAAGAGGCGACCTTCAGCGAGACCGACGGCCTGCCCACGGTGGTCCCCGCGATGCTGAGCCTCGGCCTCGCCGGCGTGCCGTTCGTCACGCACGACATCGCGGGCTTCAGCGGCGGCCCGAGCGACAAGGAGCTCTTCCAGCGGTGGGTCGAGCTCGGCGCCTTCACGCCCATCATGCGCACGCACCAGGGCAACAAGAAGACCGAGAACTGGGCGTGGAACAAAGACGCCGACACGACCGCGCACTTCGCGCGGTTCGCGCGGATCCACGAGAAGCTCGGGCCGGAGCTCGCGGCCCTGGCCGCCGTCGCCGCCCGCACGTCGGCGCCCCTCGTTGGGCGGCGATGGACAAGCGCAGGCACCTGATGCTCAACTTCCCTGACGACGCCGGCAGCCGCGAGATCCACGATGAGTACATGCTCGGCGACGCGCTCCTCGTGGCGCCGGTCGTCGCGCGGGGCGCAACGAAGCGCCGCGTGTACCTGCCGCCGGGCCGCTGGTTCCACGTGTGGACCGGGACGCCCTACGACGGCGGGCGGCCGGTCGAGATCGACGCGCCCATCGGCGCGCCCCCGGTCTTCTCGCGGGAGGTCGATCGCGCCGATCTGCGGGCCGTGCGCTGACGCCGCGGCTCCGCCTACGGCGCCGGCTCGCCGGGGCTGAACGCGACCGGGTAGACCACCGTCACCTCCTCGCGCTCCGGCTGCGGGAACGAGAGGCTCGCGAAGACCTTGGTCACGCAGGAGGTGACCTCCTTGTCCGCGAGATCGGAGGAGGCGACAGTGGCCGACTTCGTGCCGCCGTTCTTCCCGATCACGAGCTTGATGCTCACGCGGCCCTGCAGCGCGGGGTTCGCGCGGAGCCCCGCGGAGTAGCAGGCCTGGATGCGGTCGAAGCTCTGGCGGACCACGCGCGAGATGACCTCGGGGGCCAGCGAGCCCGTGACCTGCGCCGCCCCGGCGGACACGCTCCCGCCGCCCGGGCCCGCGCCGCCCCCGCCGCCCGCCGCCGGCGCCTTCGTGGCCTTCGGCTCCTCGTTGGCCGCGGGGGGCATCGCCTTCGGCTCCGCGGGTCGGGCGCCGCCGCCGGTCTGGTCTTGTTGGGCCGTGGCGGTCGGAGGCCGCTCCGCCTTGCTGCACGCGAGCGTGCCTGGAATGAGCGCGAGCGCGGTGACGGCGAGCGCGTGGCGGAGGTGGCTCATCCCCCCGAGAGTAGCGGCGGCGGCGGCGGGGCACGAGCGATTCGTCGTGGGGGTTGGAGTGGCCTCACGGCGGCGCGGCGGAGGCCTCTGGAGATCATCCCGTGGCCGTCCGGAGATGCGCGACGGGCTGACGAACATGAGTCAATGCTCACATTGTCTCGCCGGCGAGGGCACCCCGGCGAGAGCGAGCGTCACCCGCACCTGGCGATCGTGCGCGCCCGCGGGGCTCGCCGCCCTCGTCGTGCGCGCTCGCGCTCGCGTCGCCGGCCCCCAACCGGAGACGCGAGGGCCTGCCTTGCCAGGTCGCAGACCCAGTGGGATACTCACCGCGTGAGGTTGGGGGAGTGGGGCCGAGGGCGCTTGACGCCCGCGCGCGGGGCGCTCGGGGGGTGTGCGCTCGCGCTCCTCGCGGGGTGTGGCCCGAGCGGCGCACGGTCGCGGCCCGCCGCGCGGCCGCCGCTCACCACCGTGAACCTCACGCACCGCCCGTCGGACAAGGGGCTGTTCAGGGTGTCGGAGGACACCGTGCTCTATTCGGAGCTCGCGTTCTCCGGCGCGGCGGCGGGCGCGGCGCCGAGGAGGGTCGCGGCGACCTTGATCGACGTGCGAAGCTCCGCCGTCCTCGCGGCGGGGCCCGAGGGGCCCACGGAGGTGCGCCTCACCTTCGTGGACCGCCGGCACCTCGTCGACGGGATCGAGCGGCGGGAGCCCGATCCGCTCCTGGGCCGGAGCTTCCTGCTGAGCGGCGACGCCAGCGCGTGGCAAGCGAGCCGTGCCGGCACACGCGAGCCGGTGTCGGAGGCAGACTCCGCGCGGCTGAGGCTCGAGGTGCCGGCGCTGAGCCCACCGGGGCCGTTCGTGGCGGTGCTCCCCGAGGGCACCGTGAGCGTGGGCGCGGAGCTCCCGGCGCTGCCGGTCGCGCTGGTGCACCTCCTCGACCGGGGCTCGGTCGTGACCGAGTTCGTCGCCGGGACGGCCAGGGTCGCCGAGCTGCGCGACGCGGGGCCGTACGGCCCCGTGGCGATCGTGGCGGTCCACGTCGCGGCGAACCAGCAGACCGACGGCGCTACGGTGCACCTCGAGCTCGACGGGCGCGTTCACCTCCGCGCAGCCGGGTGCCTCCCGCTCCACGTCGAGCTCCGCGGGCCCCTGGCTCTCACGCCCTCGGCGGAGGCGGAGATCTTGGCGGTGCCGGCCGACCCCGACGGAGATCCCGCGAGCGGCGCGGCGCCCGCCAGTGGTCCGTCGCCCACCCCAGCCCCGCCACTGGCGCGCGGTTCTGGCACCCTGACCCTCACTTACGACGCGAGCTACGAGCTATGAGCCCCTGGGCCCCACGACTCGGCGTGATCGCCCTGGTCTGCTGGAGCTCGCACGCTCACGCGGAGACGCCCGAGAGCGCCCGCCGCCTGCAGCAGGAGCAGGCCCAGCGCCGCGCCGCGGATCTCCGCAAGATCCAGGACGCCACCGCTGCGCAAGGGCGCGCCCAGGGGGCCGCGTGGAGCCAGCCCTGGGGGTACACTTACGGGATTGGTCGCAGGGCGCCGGAAGATCCCGCCGCCTCTCGGCGGCAGGCGGAGCTCGCGAAGGCGGCGCGCGAGATGCTCGCGGCGGACTGCGCGTCGATCCGCAGCGCGCTCGCCCTCGAGACGGAGGGCCCGCGCTCCGAGTCGTTGCTCCAGGTCCTGCGCTTCGGCAAGAGCCGCGGGGAGTTCGCGCTGCCGTCGGACCCGATCCCGACCCTAATCGCGCGCGGCGCCGCCTACTACAAGAGGGAGTGCGCTCTGTCCGCCACCGAGCAGCGGCGCTTCGACGCCGCGTTCGCCCCGGCACCCGCGCGCGCGCCGGGCACGTGGACCGGCTTCAGCGATCTCAACCGTGTCTCGGTCGAGGGCCCGCGCGCGCCCAGCCGCGCCGCACTCCCTCCCCCGCGACCGCCGCCGCCGCCGGTGGCGCCAGCGCCCGCGGTGCGACGGCCCGCGCCCCTCGAAGTACGGCGCGGTGAGGCAACCGTCCGCGTCTTTCCAGGGGACGCGTACCGGCCGGAGCTCCCGCGCGGCGCGCCTGCCTTCCCTCGCTTCGCGACGTTGGAGGTCGTGGAGCACCGTGATCCCCACACGCAGCGGATCACGCTCCGTGTGTTCGCGGTCAAGACGGCGGGCGGAACCGTCCTGCAGCACCGCGTCGTCAGGCTCGACGGCGATCGGCAGGTCGGGAGCCGCGACACGTTCTTTTGCGCCGGCCTCCCCTGCTCGGTCGCGGACTTCGAGCGACAGCGCGCGCGCTCGACGGGCGCGCCGCCACCCTGACGCGAGCCAGGCCCGCTCGGGGACAGTGGCGGTCACTCCTTCGGCGTCAGCCCCGCGTCGGCCTCCGTGTAGAGCCGATCGAGCTCCGCGGCGAAGGCGCGCTCGATGGCCTTGCGCTTGACCTTCATGGTGGGCGTGAGCTCGCCGCGCTCTTGGCTGAACTCGCGCCCGAGGACGACGAAGCGCTTCACCCGCTCGACCTGCGCGAGCGCGCGGTTTCCTCGGGCGACGGCCTCGCGCATGCGCTCTTGGAACTCCGGGTGCGCCGTCACCCGCGCCGTCGCGGCCTCGAGGGCCGGGGTGCGCCCGGCGGGGTTCGCGAGGAGCTCCTCGGTCCTCGCCGTGATCTCCTCGCGGGTGACGAGGCCGCGCTCGGCGCCCCACTCCAGGGTCTCGAGCGCGCTCGGCGTGAGCAGGGCGCTCACGAACCTGCGCCCGTCGCCGTGGGCGTGGACCGCGCCGATGAGAGGATCGGCCTCGCGCAGGGCCCGCTCGATGTTCGCCAGCGAGAGGTTCTTCCCGCCCGCCGTGATGATGAGGTGCTTCTTGCGGTCGGTGATGAAGAGGTAGCCGTCGTCGTCGATCCGCCCGATGTCGCCGGTGTGCAGCCACCCGTCGATCACGGTCTCGGCGGTGGCCTCGGGCTGCTTGTCGTAGCCCTTGAACACGAAGGGGCCCCGGAGGAGCACCTCGCCGTCCTCCGCGATGACCGCCTCCATCGGCGGGATGATCCGACCCACCGAGCCGAGGCGCGTGTGCGCGCGCGTGTTGATGTGGGTGATGACCGTGGCCTCGGTCATGCCGTAGGCCTCGTACACCGGCAGCCCGCACGCCCAGAAGAGCTCGAGGATGGAGCGCGCGATGGGCGCCGCCCCTGTCACGAACATGCGGACGCGCCCGCCGAACGCCGCGCGCACCTTTCTGTACACGAGCCGATCGGCGAGGGCCGTCTGCGCGCGCAGCCCGAGCGGCACCGGCCGCCCCGCGTGCTCGAGCGCGGCGCGCCGCGCGCCGACGTCGATGGCCCACGCGAAGAGGCGCCGCACCGCGGGCGGCTTCTTCTCGAGCTCGCCGTGGATCTTGGCGTACGCCTTCTCGAAGATGCGCGGCACGCTGCCGAAGACGGTGGGCCGCACCTCCTGGAGCTCGGCGAGCACCGTCGCGGTGCTCGTCGCGTAGGCGGTGGGGACGCCGCTCGAGATGCGCCCGTAGAACGCGAGCACGCGCTCGGCGACGTGCGCCATGGGGAGGAAGCTGAGCGAGAGATCGTCCTCGTAGAAGTCGAGGAACTCCGCGTCGGCCCCGAGCACCGCGAGGATGTTGGCGTGCGTGATCATCGCGCCCTTCGGCGGCCCCGTGGTGCCGGACGTGTAGACGAGGATGGCCGCGTCGTCGGGGGCCTGCGCGTCGAGGAGCCTCGCGACGTCGGCCTCGGGGAGCGGCGCGCCCTCGAAGGCCCGCGGCGATCGGAGCCGCTCGCTCGTGGGGTGCCGCGCGCGCGCGCGCTCGAGCGCCGCCTCGCTCCACGGCACGACGAGCACCTCGGAGGAGACGCTCTCCGCCGCGGCCAGCGCGGTGTCGAGCTCGCCGTCGTCCTCGACGAAGAGGACGCGCGCCTCCGAGTGGCCAAGCAGGTACGCGACCTGCTCGGTGGACTGCTTGGGGTACACGCCGAGAGTCACGGCGCCGGCGAGCTGGCCGCCGAGGTCGTACACGCCCCACGCCGCCCGGGTGGCGCCGAGCACGGCCACCCGGTGGCCGCGCCCCACCCCGAGCGCGACGAGGCCGGCCGCGACGCTCCGCGCGCGGTCCCAGAAGGTGCCCCAGGTCACGCGCTCCCACGCGCCGCGCGCGCCCTTCTCGAACATCGCCGCCGCGTGCCGGCTGGCCGACGCGCGGACGCGGAGCATCTCGCCGAGTGTGCGCGCCTGGCGGGCCGCGTACGAGACCGGGACGTGCCTCCCCTCTTGGAACATCGCGCCTCTCCTTCGCCGGCGGCCGCCCCGCCGAGCTTCTCCACCGTACCGCACGACGGCGCTCCGCGGCGCGCTGCGCCGGTTTGGGCTGCGCGCGCGCCCGCGAGGCACTAGGCTCCGCGCGTGGCCCACCCAGAGCTCGAGCTCGTCGCGCAGCTCCGCGCGCTCGCCGGAGTGAAGAACGAGGACCGCTTCGAAGTGCACCACGGCGACGCCATCGTGCGCGTGGCCTACAGCGGCGGGAGCTCGTCGTCGCTCACCCTGATCGTGCCCTACGACCGGCACGCGCGCGCCGCGACCCCGGGCGGCTACCGCGGCGGCGGGCCGCTCGCGGCCATCCGCCCGCTGCGCGTGAAGCTCACCCCCGAGACCGCCGCGAACCTCGCGTCGAAGCAGGCCGGCATCGACGCCGAGTTCCAGTCCGGCGACCCCGCGTTCGACGCGCGCGTGTACGTCGACACCCAGACGCCACCGGAGGTGCTCGCGGCCGTGCTCAACACGGAGGCGCGCGCCGCGATCGTCGAGCTGCTCGATCTCGCGTTCAACCGCGTGGAGCTCGACGACGTGGAGCGCCAGCTCACGGCCACCATGGTCACGTTCCCCTCCCGCACGCCGCCCGAGCCCACCGCCGCGCGCATCGTCGACGCCTTCGCGCGCCTCGCGCTCGCCATGCCGCGCCTCCGCGAGCTCGAGGGCAAGCACGCCCCGCACCCGCTCGCGGGGGTGAACACCGCCCTCGGCGTGCTCGCGCTCCTGAACGTCATCGGCGGGGGCCCCCTCTACTTCCTCGTCACGATGCGCGGGCGCTGCGAAGACGACTCCGGGATCGAGTGCGTCGGGCCCGGGCTCGTCGGCGTGGCCGCGGGCGTGGTCGTCGCGGGGCTCGTGGGGGGCGCCGCGCTGCGGTACGCGCGGCGGTTCCACGGCCGCTCCGACTCGTCGTCGCACGGCGCCACGTTCGCGGGCTTCGCCACCCTCCTGGCGCTCATGCTCACGGCGACCGCGGTGAGCATGGTCGCGTCCTGGGTGCTCTGAGCCGGCCGCCTCGCAGTGGTCAGGCCGCCCGTTTCATGAGAGATCGGGGCAGGCAGAACCCCGGAAAGAACTGGAGACACCATGAGCAGACTCGAAGGCAAGGTCCTCGTCGCGCAGGGCGGCGGCCCGACGGCCGTCATCAACCAGAGCCTCGTGGGGGCCGTGCTCGAGGCCCGCAAGTTCACCCAGGTCACGCGCGTGTACGGCGCGCTCCACGGCGTGAAGGGCATCGTGAACGAGGAGTTCGTGGACCTCACCCGGGAGACCACGCACAACCTCGAGAGCGTCGCGAACACGCCCTCGTCGGCGCTGCTCTCGACCCGCGAGAAGCCCAACGAGGAGTACTGCGCGCGCATGTTCAAGGTGATGCAAGCGCATGATATTCGTTACTTTTTCTACGTAGGCGGGAACGACTCTTCCGACACCGTGCGCATCGTCAAGGACCAGGCCGACGCGGCCAACTACGAGCTCCGCGCGATCCACATCCCCAAGACCATCGACAACGATCTGGTCATCAACGACCACTGCCCGGGCTTCGGCTCGGCGGCGCGCTTCGTCGGGCAGGCGTTCATGGGCATCAACCTCGACACGCGCGCGCTGCCCGGCGTGTACATCGCCGTCATCATGGGCCGTCACGCGGGGTTCCTCGCCGCCTCGGCGTCGCTGGCGCGCAAGTACGTCGACGAGGGGCCGCACCTCATCTACATGCCCGAGCGCACCTTCTCGCTCGATCGCTTCCTCGGCGAGGTGCAGGAGGTGTACGCGAAGCACGGGCGCTGCATCGTCTCGGTGTCGGAGGGCATCGCGGACGAGCACCACACGCCGATCCTCACGACGCTCGTCGAGCGCGAGCGCGACGCCCACGGCAACGTCGAGCTCTCCGGCACCGGGGCGCTCGCCGACCTGCTCGCGGGCACGGTGAAGCAGCGCCTCGGCATCAAGCGGGTCCGCTCGGACACGTTCGGCTACCTCCAGCGCTCGTTCGTCGGGTGCGTCTCGGATCGCGACGCCCACGAGGCCCGCGAGGTGGGCGAGAAGGCCGTGCAGTTCGCCATGTGGGACAACGTCGACGGGTCGATCGTGCTGCGGAGGCCGGTGCTCAACTACTCGGTCGAGTACGATCTCGTGCCGGTCGAGGAGGTCGCGGCGAAGACCAAGACCATGCCCGACGCGTTCATCAACGAGGCGGGCAACGGCGTGACCGACGCCTTCTACTCGTACTGCCGGCCGCTGGTCGGGTCGGGCTTCCCCGAGACCCACCGCATCCGTGGGCTCTTGGTCGACAAGGTCCTCGGCTGAGGGCTCACAAGAGCAGGTGCGCGTTCCACACCGCGTGCGCGAGGAACGAGGCGGGCAGGCCTCCCCCGATCCACGCGGTGCCGAACCCGAACCCGAGCAGCGCGGCCTGGTAGGAGGCCACGCGGTAGACGGCGAGGTGCGCGGCGCCGAACAGGAGCGAGGCGGCGACGAGGCCGCGGCGCTCCCCGTAGCGCCGCGTGAGCACGCGCTGGAGGAGCTGTCGGTAGAGCCGCTCCTCGGCGAGCGGCACGGCGAGCACGGTCATGAGCACGATCGGCAGCCGGTCCTTCGCGCGCGCCACGCCCCGCTCGACCTCCCGCGTCTCGGCCTCGAGGAGGCGCCGGCCCTCGCGCTCGAACGCGTCCGGGTGGGTGCAGCGCTGGAGGTAGATCCCCGCGTCGAAGCCGCGGTGCGCCCCGGACACGAGGCCGTAGGTGAGGGCGAAGCCCACGGTGGCCGCGAGGGGACCGAGCCGCGCGCGCGGCGGCGCGGGGGTCGTCGGGCGCTCGAGCAGGCGCGTGACCACCTCGGGGACGACCGCGCCGTAGAGCACGAGCGTGAGCCCCGTGGTCCAGAGGCCCGCCCCCGCCCGGCCGAGCCCCGCGAGCAGCAGCGGGAGCGCCACCGCGGCGACGACGGTCGTCGCGACCAGCGCACGCGACGGCGTCTCGCCGAGGCGCACGCGCACGACCTCGGAGGGGTCGACCCCGAGTTTGTCGAGGAGCGCCTCCGTGAGCCGGTTGCCGCTCGGGGCCCGCGCGAGCAGCGTGAGCGCGACGCCCACCGCCAGCAGCGGCGCGAAGACGCCCACCGCCGCGTTCTCGGTGCGCCCGCACGTGACGGCGAGGATGTGCGCGTAGCGCGCGGCCACCCAGAGCAGCACCGCCGCCGACGCGCCGGCGTGCCTCGGCACCTTGCGCGCGAAGTCGACCGCCATGCCCACGGCGAACGCGAGGCCGAGCGCGAGCCGCACCTTCGCCCCGTGGAAGCCGTGGAGCATCTCGCGGTCGAGCTCGGCGAGCATGAGCAGCGGCACGAGCCCGACGTAAAAGAAGGGCCGCAGGCGCGCGTAGGCCCGCACGAGCGGGAGGTTCAGCCCCGCGGCCAGCCGAGACCGCATCGCCGTGTCACGCGCGACGGCGAAGGCGAGGGGCTCGAAGGGGCCACGGGCCGAGAGCGCGACCTCGGTGCGGGCCGACACGCGCACCGGCGCCGGGCGGTCGCCGTGCGCGAGCGCCGCGATCGGGACACGGCTCGCCGTGCCGCCCGGCTCCCGCACGAAGACCACGTCGCCGACCGACGGCTCGAGGGCGGGGTCCTGCGGCGGCGGCAGCTCGTCTTCCGCCTCGTTCGCGCCCATCGCCGCCAATCTGACCCGGGGGCCGAGCCGTGGTAAAGAAGTTCGTCGCGAGAACTCCTCCCTCTTTCGGGAGCGCTCTCCCTCCACGGACCCCTATGATCCTGGGTATGACCCGGGCCGAGCTCGGCCTGACCGCGTTCATCTTCGCGCTGATCTACGGCGCCGGCCTGCTCCCAGGGTTCGGTCGGTTCCTCGGGCGGCTGTTCTCGCGCGGCAGCCCGGCGGGCGCCGGGTCGCCCCCAACGGACCTTCCCGACAGCCACGACCCAAGCTAAGGCTCGAAGCACGCCGTGTCCCAGGAGCCCCGCCCGAGCCGCCCGCCCGAAGCCGAGTCTCCCGCCGTCGCGGGGGACCGAGGGCTCATCTTCCTCACCGACGCCTCGGCGGAGCTCGAGGGCGTGGCGCAGAAGGCGCGGATGCTTGGCTACTCCGTCGTCGACGTTCCGCTCTCGCTGCTGCGCGAGAGGGTCGCGGTGCAGCCGCCCGCGCTGGTGTTGCTCGACGCCGACGAAGAGGGCGCCGTCGACACGGTGATCAAGCTGCGCGAGCTCGCCCACCCGAGCCCCGTCGGGGTGTTCGCCTTCGGTCGCCAGGCGGGCCTGATTCGCGACGCTTCGCACGCTCAAAGTATCGGTATTACAAGGTTTTTTAGGCGACCCGTGGAGGAGCCCGTCCTCCTCTCTGCGATCGAGCAGGTGCTCGGCCCGCCGCTCCCGCGGCGCGCGACGCGGCCCACGCTGCCGCCATCGAACCTCCGAAGCCCTTCCCAGCCGCCCGCGGCGCCGAGCGTCCCCTCCGTGCCGCTGAAGTCGGAGCCGCACACGTCGCGCTCCAGCAACGCGACCGCGGGCCTCATGCCGACGGCGCCGCTGAGCGGCCCGTCGCTGCTCCCCGCCGCGCGCCCCTCGCTCGTGAACCCGCTGAGCCCCGAGCTCGAGCTCATGCTCGCCGAGGCCGAGCAGTACGTTCAGGGGCACGCGGACGGGCCGCTCTCTCCCGAAGAGGAGCTCGAGGCGGTGCTGCCCGCGGATCTCCTCGACTCGCTCGACGAGCCCATCGACGAAGACGACGAGCTCGACGCGATCGTCGGGCCGGCGAAGGGCGGCACCTCGAGCGGCACGGGCACCGGCGCGCGGACCGGCACCGGAGACCGCCAGACCTCCCTGCGACGCGAGCGAGAGGCCCGGGAGCTCGTGCGCGCGCGTGAGCTCGAGCTCGAGCGCGAGCGGGAGGCCCACGAGCGGGCCCGAGAGCTCGAGCGCGCCCGCGAGCTGGCCCACGAGCTCGAGCGCGATCGCGCCCGGGCCTACGAGCGCGAGCGTGAGCGTGAGGCGCACGAGCGCGAGCGGCAGAAGCACGAGGCCGAGCGCGAGCAGCGTGAGCGCGAGCGGCAGAAGCACGAGGCCGAGCGCGAGCAGCGGCTCCGGCACGAGCGCGAGCGCGAGGAGCAGGAGCGCGACGAGCGCCGCGTCACCGCGAAGCCCCCGCGCCCGAGCCGCCCTCCGACGCCCTCCCGTGACAGCGATCTGCCGCCGACCCCCCGCGACGGGCTCGGCCGCGCGCGCGTCGCCGACAGGCCGCCGCCGCCCGCGCCCGCGCCCGCGCCCATGACCGCCGCGATCCCGTCGCCGCCGCGGGCCAGCGAGCGCGCCCTGACGCTGCCGCCCCTCGCGCTCCGCGAGGCTGGCAAGACCGTCGTGCTCGGGAGCCTCGACGCGCCGCGCGCCCTGGCCGAGGCCATCTCCGCGCGCCTCACGGGCGCCCTGGCGTTCGCCTCCGAGGGCACCCTCCGCCGTGTGCTGCTGCGCGAGGGGGACATCGTCACCGCCGCCTCGAGCGAAGAGGAAGAGTCGCTCGTGGCCTACCTCAGCAGCCGCGGCGAGCTCCCCCGCGAGGTGGCCGCGCAGCTGCGGCCCAAGCTGCCGCCCTACGGCCGCCACGCGGGCGCCGCCCTGGTCGCGCACGGGCACCTCGTGCAAGACCAGCTCTGGCCCGTGCTCCGGGCCCACGCCGAGTGGATCTTGGCGGCGTGCCTGCGCGTGGCGGGCGGCACCGCGACGCTGGAGCCCGAGCTCACCGGCCGCCTGAAGACCGAGCCCAACGTGTTCGGTGGGGCTCCCGGCGTCGCCACCTTCGTCGAGGCCATCCGCAGCGTCTTCGAGCCCGACGTGGCCGCAGAGCGCCTCGGGATGGACGTGAAGCTCGCCGACGGGCCCAACGCGAAGCTCGTGGTCGAGGCCCACCTCGCCCCGGACGACGCCCGCGCGCTCGACGCGGCGAAGGGCCGCACCGTGGCCGAGCTGCTCGGGTCGAACGCCGAGGCGCTCCCCATCGCGTTCGCCCTCGTGCTGCTCGGCGCGCTCGTCGTGGTGCGCGCGCTCGGAGCGCCGCGCCGGAGCGACCGAGGCGAGCGCATCGAGCGCGAACGCGAACGCGAACGCGAACGCGTGCGCGAGGAAGAGGTCTCGGAGGACGACGTCCGCGCCCTCGACGAAGAGGCCATTCGCGCCCGCGTGCGCGCCCGCATGGCGCCCGTCGAGGACGGCGACTACTTCGCCGTGCTCGGCCTCGGCCACGACGCGACCGGCTACGAGGTGCGGCGCGCGTACCTCGCCCTGCGCCGCGAGTTCGAGCCCTCGCGTATGCTCACCGCGGCCACGGCCGACCTCCGCGAGGACGTCGAGCACATCGCCGTCGTCCTCGAGGAAGCCTATGAAATTCTTCGAGATCCCGCGCGCCGTGAGCGATACCGGCGGGCCATCACCCTGGCGCCCTGAGCGCGCCTAGGCGTCCACCCACGCGCCGGGTGGTCGGGAGGCTCAGGGGAAGAGCGGGCAGCCGCCGCCGGGCGCGGGCGGCATGCAGCGGTTCACGCAGCCCTGGATGCCGCACGGGTAGCAGCACTCGAGCCCCGCGCCGCACTCGCTCGTGTCGGCGCAGGTGTCCCCGTCGGCCTTGCCCTCGCGCGGCGGCAACACGCGCCGGTAGTACTGGGCCGCGGTGAGCTGGAGCCCCTCCTTGCCGAGGATGTTCTTCCCGACCGCGAGCACGGCGGAGGTGAGGGCCTCCGACGAGGCCGCGGCGTGCTCCGCGGCGGTGCCCGGCGCGACGGACAGGTCGAGCAGCGCGATGTTCGTGGGGCGGGCCGTCGAGTTCAGCTTGGCCTCGCGGAGGCTGGGGCACGGCGCGCGGACGCACACGACGCCGGACGCCTCCACGCGGTAGAACGTGCCCTCGGGCTCGTCGGCCAGCTCCTCGTCGGGGCTCCAGACCTCGGTGGCCTTGAAGATCCCGAAGCGGCCGATGCCCGAGTAGGTCTTGCTGCCGATCGTGCCGCGGTAGAGCGCCTGTCCCGTGGTGATCTCGGGCAGGTCGGCGGGCAGCTGGGTCTCCGCCACGTAGCACTCGGCCTGGTAGGTGCCGTCGTTGCAGCGCGTGGTGGGGTAGTTCACCCGGCGAACCCAGGCGCCGCCGCACATGGGGGAGGCGCAGCGGCGATCGTCGTGACGCATCAGGTAGAACGTCGAGCGGCCGTCCGCCTTCAGCGCGTCTTCCGCCTCGGCGGTGACCTCGTCGCTGACCTCGCCGTCGGTCGCGACGCCGTTGGTCGAGCCACAGGCCAGGAGGAGCAGGGAGCCGAGGAGCGGAAAGAAGTGCCAGCGTCGCATGGGCGGCCCTCTAGCGCACACGGGCACACCCCGCAACACTCGGCAGCAGGTCCCGTGCCGTTGACGCACAGCGGCGCCACGGTGGGCGCGCCGGCCGGCGCGCTCCTACAGGGAAATCGAGAGCGGCGCGTCGCGCGGCGAGCGGCGGGGGGCGCGCGCGATCACGATGCGGCCGCCCTGGACGACGACCTCCGCCTCGTCGCCGCGCGAGAGCTCACCGCGCAGGAGCAGCTCGGCCACCGGCGCCTCGACGAGGCGCCCGAGGGTCCGGCGCATGGGCCGCGCGCCGAGCGCCCGGTCGAAGCCCCCGCTGTCGAGGAGCACCTCGATCGCGGCCTCCGTGATCGTGAGCGAAACCCCGCGCTGCCGCTCGAGATCCGCCGAGAGCCCGCGCAGCATGCGCCGCGCGACCTCGGCGACGTCCGCGCGCTCGAGCGGCGCGAAGGCGAGCACCTCGTCGAGGCGGTTGTAGAGCTCCGGCGGCAGCGCGGCGCGCGCGGCCTCCGCCATCGCCTCCTCGTAGCGTGAGGCGTCGCGCGGGGTCGCGCCGCGCTTGCCGAAGCCGATCCGGCCCCGCTCGCGGGTCTCGTCGTCGGAGACGTGCGCGCCGATGTTCGACGTGAGGAGCAGCACCGTGTTGGTGAAATCGACGGTGCGCCCGCGCCCGTCGGTGAGGCGCCCCTCGTCGAACACCTGCAGGAAGCCCTCGAGCACGTCGCGGTGCGCCTTCTCGATCTCGTCGAGCAGGATCACCTGGTACGGGCGGCGCCGCACGGCCTCCGTGAGCTGGCCCCCGGAGTCGTGGCCCACATAGCCCGGCGGGGCCCCGACGAGCCGCGCGATCGCGTGCGCCTCCGCGTATTCGCTCATGTCGATGCGGGTCATCGCGCTCTCGGAGAAGAACAAGCACTCGGCCACGGCCTTCGCGGTCTCGGTCTTGCCCACGCCGGTGGGCCCAAGCAGGAGGAACGTGCCCACCGGGCGCTTCGAGCGGAACCCCGAGGCGTTCCGCCGCAGCACGGTGGCCACCTTCGCGAGGGCCGACGAGTGCCCGACGATGCGCTCCGCGAGCAGCTCCTCGAAGCGCAGGAGCCGGTCGCCGTCGGTCTCGAGCAGGCGCTCCTCGGGCACGCCCGACAGCTCCGCGACCACCTCGGCGACGCCCTCCGGCGTGATCTCGTGGCCGCCGCGCCGCCGCGCGCGCGCGCCGGCGAGGTCGAGGATGGAGATGGCCTTGTCCGGCAGCGCGCGGCCCGGCAGGTAGCGCACGCTCCAGGTCACGGCCCGCGCGAGCGCCTCCGGCTGGTACTTGGCCGCGTGGTGCGCCTCGTAGAGCGGCGCGACCTGCTCGATGGCGAGGAACGCCTCCTCCGGGCCGAGCTCGACCACCTCGACGGGGGTGAACCTGCGCGCGAGCGCCGGGTCGGACTCGATGAACCGGCGGTACTCCTCGGTGGTCGTGGCGCCAATGCACGGGAGCTCGCCGCGCGCGAGCGCGAGCTTGAGCTCGGCCTGCGCCTCGTCGCCCGCGTCGGGGCCGAACAGCGTGTGCACCTCGTCGAAGAACACGACCACCTTGCCCTGCGCGCGCTTCACCTCCGCGCGGAGCTGCCCGAGGCGCTCGGCGAGCGAGCCGCGCACGCCGGTGCCGGCCAGCAGCTGCGGGAGCTCGATTTCGATGACCAGCCGGTCATCCAGCGACGCCACGCCCTCGCCCGCGGCGATGCGCTGGGCGAGCCCCCGGACCACGCTCGTCTTCCCGACGCCCGCCTGCCCGATGAGGCACGGGTTGTTCGCGGTGCGCTTCGCGAGCACGTCGAGCGTGCGCTCGACCTCCTCGTCGCGCCCCACCACCGGATCGAGCGCCCCCTCGCGGGCGAGCCTCGTGAGGTCTCGGCCGAGCGACGTGAGGAGCGGAAACTGCTTGGGATCGAGCTCGAGGGCGGCCGGCGCGTCGCGCTTGGGCTCGGCGCGTCGGGGCGCGCGCGCTCCCGTCGCGGGCCGGGCCTCGCGCGGAGGCTGCGCCGCGGGGCTCGCC
>DAORJJ010000027.1:0-6805 GCA_035439005.1 Polyangiaceae bacterium
ATGACGAAGGGCCCGTCGGCCGGCCACAGCGCCATCGCCTCGACGCCGGTCAGCGCCGCGGGGCTCGGCGCGTCGGGCAGCGGGGCGGGCGAAAACGACGTCATCGCGAGGGCGGCCGCCAGCTCGCGCGCGCTCGCGTAGCGCGCCGCGGGGTCCTTCTCGAGGCACCGCAGGACGATCGCCTCGAGCGCCGGCGGGACCCCCGGGCGCGCGGCGGAGGGCGGCGTGGGGCGCGCGTGGAGGATGAGCTCGCTCACGTCCGGGACGGACATGGCGACGAAGGGAGGCGCGCCGGTGAGCAGCTCGTACATCACCACGCCGAGGGCCCAGAGGTCGCTGCGCGCGTCGACCGAGCGCACGTCGTTGATCTGCTCCGGGGACATGTAGAGCGGCGTGCCCAGGAACGCGCGCGTGGCCGTCAGCGGGGCGGGCGTGGCGGCCTTGGCGATGCCAAAATCGAGGATCTTCAGCGCCGTGGCCCCGGTCGGGCGGCGGGCGAGGAAGAGGTTCGCGGGCTTGAGATCCCGGTGCACGATGCCCCGCTCGTGCGCCTCCGCGAGCCCCTCGCAGGCCTGGAGCATCAGCGAGAGCACCTCACCGCTCGGGAGCGGGCCGCGCCGCGCGAGGCTGGCCGCCAGGTCCTCGCCCTCGAGCAGCTCCATCGCCATGTAGGGCGCGCCGCTCACGAGGCAGCCGACGCGGAAGATGCGCGCCACGTGGTCGCTCTGGAGCGCCGCGACGGCCCGCGCCTCGCGCTCGAAGCGCGCCGCGGCCTCCCCTCCCCGCCCCTCGCCGAGCAGCACCTTCACCGCCACGCGCCTGTCGAGCTCGGGCTCGAGCGCCACGAACACCGCCCCCATCCCGCCCTGGCCGAGCAGGCGCTGGATCACGTAGGCGCCGTCGACGACGTCCCCGGGGCGCAGAGGGGCTTCCACGCGACAAACTAACCACGACGCGGGGGGGGCGCGCCACGCATCGGCAGAGCCCCCTGAAACCAAAGCGAATTCCGCCGTCACCGACCCGCCGCGCGGTCAGCGGGCGATCGCGACCGGCTCCGCGCCGCCCGCCGCGATCAGGATCCACCCCGCGTTCACGGCGACGGCGGTGGGCATCCCGTCGAGCGGCGTGCGCTTCTTCACGGAGGGGCGCGCCGGCTCCGTCAGGTCGACCTCGACCAGCGCGCTCGGCACGACGCCGACGACCCACGCGGTCGTCCGGTCGACCGCCACGTCCACGGCGCGCAGCTGGAGGTCGAGGGTGGTCGTGAGCGTGAGGTCGAGGGCGGCGTCGTAGCCCACCACGCTGAGCCCGCCGCCGTGCGCGACGTAGACGCGCCCGTTGTCCACGGTCGCGCGGACCGGCCACGAGGACGGGCGGCCACCCCCCTCGGTGAACCCCGCGCCGGGGAGGCCCACCGCGTCGACCAAGCGGCCGTCGAACGTCGCGGAGGAGAGCCCAAACTCGTGGCCGTCCACCGGCTCCTCGAAGTGGGTCGAGAAGAAGGCGCCGAGGCCCGCTCGATCGAGCGCCACGTCGGGCGTGCCGCGGTGTCCGGCGATCGTGCGCTCGCGCGTGAGCTTGCCCGCCGCGTCGTACCGGAACACGGTCGCGGGCCCCGTGCCGCCCGACACGACCACCCGCCTGGCGCGGGCGGCGATCCCGGTGTACGGGCCCACCTCGACCTCGACGCCGTCCTGCACGAGCGCCAGCGACTTTGCGTCGTAGACCGCGAGCTTGCCGTCGTCGCCGTCGAGCGCGAAGAGCCACCCGTCGGCGAGCGTGACGTCGTCGATCGAGTCGGCCCCGCCCGTCGGCGCGGCCTGCGCGACGCGCGCGGCGGTCTTGCCGTCGAGGAGGCTCACGCCCCCCTTGCCGAGCGCGACGGCGACGCGGTCACCGTCGGCCGCGAGGTTGAGCGCGCCGCCGTCGTTGTTGAACGCGTGCAGATCGCACGCAGTCGCCAGCGCGACCAGCGGGACGAGCGGGAGGAGGCCAACGAGGCCCAGCACGAGACGCGTGAGGCGAGAGCGAGAGACCACGCGCGTACTCTACCCGCCCGCGGCGGCCGCGGCCCACCCCGTGGTTGCCGGCCCACCGGCCCGCGGCTATACCGCGCCGATGCGCCTCCCCCGGCTCGCGTGGCTCACGCTCGCTCTCCTCCCCGGGGCGCTCGCGCACCTCGCCTCGTGCTCGAGCTCGCCCGCCCCCGACGGCGCCGCCGAGGCCGGCTCGCCCCCCGTGGTGGTCACGCCCTCCGACGCCGCCCGCAAGCCCGACGCGGGCGGCGACGCCGGGCCGCTGCCCACGCGCAAGCCCCCGACGCTGCCCACGTGCCTCGGTGACGCCCTCACCGAGTCGCTCCCCCTGCGCACCGCCGGCGAGAAGGCCTACGTGCCCGTCATCATGAGCCGCGTCGCGGACGGCGGCCCCGACGCGACCCCGGTGAGCGTGGGCGACTTCCTCGTCGACTTCGGGGCCAACAGCTCCTCGATCGACCTCCGGGGCTTCCAGACCACCACGCCCCCCACGCCCTCGTTCTGCGCGGGCGACGCCAGCGCCCCAGGCGCGAGCTGCTCATTCGCCTATTTCGACTTCTTTGGTCCGTGGGGCACGGTGACGCTCACCACGGCCGACTACGGCGTGCTCCTCAGCTCGTACCGCCAGTCGGGCATCCTCGGCACCGATTTCCTCGCCAACTACCCGTTTTCGCTCGACTACGCGAACACGCGCATCTTGCGCGGCTCGAAGACCGCGTTCTGCACCGACACCGAGCTGCTCGCGGCGGGCTTCGCGCCCCTGTCGACGGCCGGGTTCTTCGTGAGCGATCCCAGCAAGCTCCGGCCCCTCTCCGACGTGCTCGTGGCCGGCGACGCCTCGGTGACCCGCGGCTTCGTGGTGCCGAACGTGCCCACTGTGCCCATCACGATCGGGGGCGTGAGCGCGCTGACCCAGCTCGACACGGGCTACGACGACCGCGTCCTGCGGCACTCGATGAACATCAACACGGCCCTCTTGAACGCGCTGCTGCTGAAGGACCGCGGCATGCTCACGCGGTCGCCGGAGGACGATCTCTTCCTCACGACGTGCGTGCCCGGCCTCAGCCAGAAGGCCGAGGCGTACCGCCTGCGCGAGGGCACGCCCGTCGACTTCCTCGTTCAGGAGGGCGGCCAGGTGGGGCGCCGCGACGAGGGCAACGTGGTCTTCGTGAAGGACCCGACGGGCGCCGAGCGGTGCGGCGGGATCGACACCTGGACCGTGCCGGCGGCCCAGCTCGGCGCCTCGTTCCTGGTCGACGCGTTCGCGGTGGTGTTCGACCCGCTCACGTCGCGCGTGTGGCTGCCCAAGTAGGCGCGCCAGCTCGCGTCAAAGCAGCTCGAGCGCCGCGTCGGCGAGGATGTACGTCACGTAGCGGAAGTCGCGAATGGCGGCGACGTGGCCGTCCTCCCAGTCGAGGAGGATGACGTACGCGGGGGCGCTCGCGCCGGGCAGCAGCGCGGCGAGCACGAGCCGCCCCTCGAGGCGCGCGGGGCGGAGCGTGACGCCGGCCTCCGCGTAGCGCCCGAAGTACATGCCCACGGCCTTGCCGCGGCGCTGCGATTTCGACACGAGGTCGAGGCGGCAGTCGTCCCCCACGAGGGCGCGGACGCCGTCCCAGTCGCGCGCGTTGAAGAGCGACGCGTAGCGCTCGAGCTGGGCGCGCGCCTCCGCGTCGGGGGCGGTCGCCTCCGGGGCGGGCTGCCGCAGCGTCGAACGGCCGCGGACGAGGAGGGCTTTGACGGCCATGACTGTGGTCCCCATGGTCTCGGCGGTCTCCTCGAGGGAGTGGCCGAGGACATCTTTCAGGATGACCGCGGCCCGCTGCGAGAGCGGGAGCGCGAAGAAGCGCGCGAGCGCGGCGCGCACCACGGTCGGATCCGCGGCCTCCTCGTACCCGGCCACGTCGTCGAGCTCCGCGCGCAGCTCGGTGCGGCTCTGCCCGTGGGCGCGCAGGTGGTCGATGGCGGCGTTGTGGGCGATCTTGAAGAGCCACGGCCGGAGCGGCGGCACGTCGGGCGAGAGGCTGAGCGCGTAGAACGCCTTGGCGAGGGTGTCCTGCACGATGTCCTCGCCCTCGATCACCGACCCCGTGAGCCGCGCCGTGTACCGGTGCAGCTCCGGGCGGATCGTGTCGACGAGCGAGAGGAACTGCTCGCGCGCCTCGGCGAGCTGGGGCGGCGCCATGGTCATGGGAGCACGCTACCATCTTCGAGCGCACCTTCGAGCGCGACACCCCTCGCGCCCTGGCGCTCACGCGCCGACATACGCGCCGAGCTCGGCCGCGTCCGCGGCGACGGGGGGCTCCTCGCAGCGCTCGCGGATGTTCGCCAGGAAGGCCTTGAAGGCGGGGAGCGCGGTGAGCGGGTTCTCGTCGCCGTGCTCGGCGACGTGCACGAAGCTCACGCCGTCGGCGAGCCGAAGCGCGCGGTACCGGAGGCCGGGCGGCCGCACCGCCGCGAGCTCCTCGAACACGCGCGCGAGCAGCGCCTCGTGCTCCGCGGCGCGCTCGGCCGCGAGCCGGTAGCGGACGACGACGCGCTTCACGAGGCCACCCCGCGCTCGGCGGCCTTCTTCAGGTCGGCCGCGTACTGCTCGAAGATGGGCCCGAAGTCGGGCAGCGAGCCCTTGATCATCGGCAGCATGAGGCCGGCGAACACCTCGGTCATGGTGAAGTCGGTGCCGCCGTCCTCGCGGGCCGCGAGCGTGAACGTGCGCTCGCCCTTGAACATGGGCGCCATCCCGTCGCTCCACACCATGCGCGCCTCCGGCTCGAAGGCCGTCACCTTGGGCGTGAAGGCGCGCTCCGACACCGGCACGCGGAGCGTGAGCTTCGCCCCGAGCGCGATGTCGCCCTCGATCGACGTGACGGTGGAGTTCCACGACGGGAAGCCCGCCGCGTCGGTGAGGAGGCGCCACACGGCGGCGGGGCTCGCCTGGATGGCGCACTGCACGGCGCACTGCATGCGGAACGTGGAGGTGATCGTGGAGGCGGTGGCGGGTGCGGGAGCGGAGCTGGAGGGGGTCATGCTCCCACCACGCGCGACGCGGCGCGGAGGATGCGGTCGGGGCCATTTTTTTTGCCCGCGCCTGGGAGCGGCCGGGCGCGGCCCGAGCGCGCGGACCGCTACAGCAGCGTGAGCGCGCGAAAGAGCGGCAGCGCGAGGACGACCACGAGGACGCTCCGGGGCACGCAGAGCATGGCCCAGCGCTTGGCCCGCGTGTCCCACTCGGGCACGGGGATGGGCGCGTCCGGATCGCGGGTCACTCTCATGAGCTCCGGAACGTAGTAGACCGCCGTGGTCGCGATCACGAGCGCGTAGCCCGCGGCGACCGCGAGCAGATGGTGGCGCACGGCGAGCTGCGACCACGTGAGCGCGATGCAGGTGAGGAGCAGCGCCAGCAACACCGGGTGGATGCCCATCCAGAAACGCTCAGGGCGGATGCGGTGCGCGCCGCGCCACATCGTGAGCGACTCCGGGGCCTTCTTGGTCCACACGGGGATGACCGCGAGGTGCTCGTAGACGATGGCCCCGCAGAGAATGCCCCACCCGAGGCACGTGGCCATGAGCGCGACGAACGCCAGACTCACGGCGCACCTCCCGCGGCCCGGGCCGTCGCGCTGAGAGTGAGCGCCTCCGCGGTGCGCCTCAGTTGAACGGTGTTCGGCCTCATCGCTTCTTCGCCTCCTTCTTTGACTTCTTCGTCTTCTTCGCGGGCGCCGGCTGGGCGAGCCCGCCCGGCCTCTTCACCGCCTCGAGGAGCGCGCGCACCGCCCACGACGCCGCCTCGGCCGCGAGCTCGTTCGGCAGCGCCCAGGTCTCACGCAGCCAGCGCCAGGTCTGCGGCGAGCAGAGCGCGTACACGGCCCCTGCCGCCGCCTCGAGCTCGCCCGCTCTCCACTCCGGCGCGAGCGTCCGCAGCACGCGCGCCGCCTCTTCCTTGCGGTCGCTCATGCTGCCCACGCGGACACGATTGAACGCGCGCGAGTCCATGAGAGGCAGGAGCACCGCCGCGTGCTCGTCGTACTTGCGGAAATTCTCGAGCGGGACCGCAGGCAGCGCCTCCGGCGTGGTCTGCAGGAGACGCTCGCGCGACTGGCCGACGGCCGGACGCAGCCACTCGAGCACGCCGCGGAGCAGGTCTTCAAGCGTGGGGAAGTGGCGGTACACGGTCGGAACGGAGACGCCGGCGCGCTTCGCGACCAGCGGGAGCGTGAGCCCGTCGACCCCACCCTCGGCCAGGAGGTCGCGCGCGCACTCCACGAGGTGAGCGCGGGTCTGCTCGGCCTGCTCGGTTCGGATCGCGCTCCAGTAGCGACGCGTCGCCATGGCCATGTCATGTCATTTCGTGTTCTTTAATTCAAGTTAATTCATTCATGCCATTTCGCGCCGCCTGCCCTGTTCGGACGCACCGCCGCGGCGCGAGGTCGGCGCGAGCCGTCGAGACGGGGCGTGCGGCTGAGAGAGCGAGGCCTGGGCCTCCTTGCTGGAACGTCTGCCGGCCCTCAGCGGCCCGCGTCGAGGCTCGGGAGGCCCCCATCGAACCCCTTGAGGACGCACGCCTGGTAGCCGAACAGGTCCGCGCCGCACTTCGCGACGACCGCGCTCGCCGAGGCGGTCGGATCGGTCTTGCCGTCTTTGCACACGACGAGAGCCGCCGAGCAGTTCAGGGCCGCCACGTACTGGGCGTCGCACCCCGCGCCGCTCGGATCCCGGCCGCTCCTGCACGCCTCGCCTTCGACAACCGAAACGCCGACCTGCTCTTCCAG
>DAORJJ010000027.1:6815-25672 GCA_035439005.1 Polyangiaceae bacterium
GGCGGCTCGGGGTCACTCGGGCACGCGCGCTTGCACGCCGCCTCGGAGACCACGGCCGGGCGCGCCCCGGCGCTCCCCCCCGAGGAGTCATCCACGCGGCCCCCACACGCCGCCACGAGCGCGGTCATCGCCGCGGCGCACCCCTTGATTCGGCGGTTCATCAGGCTCCCGAGAGCCCGGAACATACGCCATTCGAGCCAAGCGATCGACCTCCCGCGCGATCGCGCAACCGCGCGGGTGGCTCACGCGAACACGGCGTCGAGCGAGCCCTCGGTGACTCCACGTCGGAGCCACGTGTCGAGCAGCGCGGCGTCGCGGCACGCCAGCACGCGCGCCCGGAGCGCCTCGGGCACGGTCCAGCCGCGGGCCTCGAGCACCCCGAGGACCGCGGCCGCGCGGCCTTCCTCCCGGCCTTCTTCGCGGCCTTCTTCGCGGCCTTCTTCGCGGCCTTCTTCCCGGCCTTCTTCGCGGACCGCGTCGAGGCTCCCGTAGCCGGCGCGCTGGAGCAGGTTGCGCAGCGTGCCCTCGTGCGCGGCCTTGCGGTCCCACAGGGCCTCGGCTCGGACGGGGTTCTGAAGCACGCCGGGCGCGAGCAGCTCGTCGCCCACCCCCTTCACGACGGGCTCTCTCCCCTGCTCGTAGATCTCCACGCGACGCGGCCCCACGAGGCGCACCACCCACACCCAGCGCGTCCCCGCGTCGAGCAGATCGGCGATCTTGGACTGAAGCGAGGCCTCGTCTTGCCCAGTGCCCGCGTACTCCAGGGCGAGCGGCGGCGCTCCTTGGATCCAGCCGGGCTGATCGGGGACGCCCACCGACACGTCGGGCGCGCGCAGCGTGTCGTCCGAGGGGGCGAAGCCGGCGTCCACCCCCGCGGACTCGACCGCCGGGTCCGAGTCCAAGAGCTCGAACCCATAGCCCGTACCGCGCGCCCCTGCGCCCCCGGTCGGTGCGCAATAGATGGCGTTCCCGCGCGAGAGCTCGTGACGATCGCCTGGCGCCACGTCGTGCGTGCGGAAGGGGCCTCGCTCGGGCTTGGGGTTGCGGGCCATCCATTCGAGGATAGCCAGCGCCGCGCGCGCCGTCGAGCGCCCGCCCGCGACGCTCGGACGACGGGAGCGCTCTCTCACCGCGCGCGCAGGCGCTGCACCCCGAGCGACGCCAAGAACAGCACCGCGAGCATGATCACGATCGCGGCGCCCTCGGGCCACGAGAAGGCGTGGCCCGCCACGAAGCCGGCGAACACGCCCAGCACGCCCGTGAGCATCGCGTAGCCCACCACGCCGCCGAGCCCCTTTCCGAGGGCGCGGCCGGCGGCGGCGGGGATCACCAGGAAGGCGCTCACGAGGACCACCCCGGCCAGCCGAATCGCCGCCACGACGACCGCGGCGAGCAGCGCGAGCAGCGCGCTCTCGAGCCAGCCCACCTCGATGCCGGAGAGGCGCGCGAGCTCCTCGTCGAACGTGGCGTAGGCGACCCTCGTCCACGCGAAGAGGAAGAACGTGGCGGTCACGACGGCGATGACGATCACGATCGCGAGATCGTCGGCGCCGACGAGCAAGATGTTGCCGAAGAGGAGCTGCTCGGGGTCGAAGGTGGCCTCGGTGCGCTTCGCTTTCCTGAGCAAGATCACGCCGAACGCGAAGCAGACGGCGAAGAGGATCGCCATCGCCACGTCGGAGCGGAGCCCGCCCTTGCGGCGGAGCGCGCCGATCGCGATCGCCGCGAGCGCGGTGAACGGGATGGCCACCACGAGCGGCGCGGAGACCCCGAGGAACATGCCGAGCGCGATGCCGCCGAAGGCCGCGTGGGAGAGGCCGTCGCCCAGCGTCGCGAGCCCTCGGGCCGTGACGAGCACGCCGAGCACCGCGAGCAGCGCCGCGAGGAGCGAGCCGGCGAGCAGCGCGCGCTGGAAGAGGGGTATGGCGAGGTACGAGAGATCCATCCGCGCCCCAGCCTACAGGAGCCGCTAGAGCCCGAGCTGCTTCTTCATGAGCTCGCGGAGCACGCGGTCGGACACGTCGAGGCGCACCCACCGCCGCGTCGCGCGGGTCTCGCCGCGGGCGCCCCACGCGAGCACCGCCGGGGCGGTGGGCACGGGCTTGCTCTGGTCGACCAGGAAGGGCTGCCCGAGCAGCACGAAGCTCGCCTCCTTGCCGAGGGCCTCTACGTACGCCGCGAGGGTCTTCTCGTCCGAGAGCTTCTGCTCGGGGCGCGAGGCCCGGGCGACGAGCTCGAGCGGATCGTCGCCGAGCGCCGCGCAGAGCATGCCGCCCTCCGCCTCCCACGCGAGGCCGAGCTTCGTGTCGGGCAGCTTGCCCTTGCCCTCGATGAGCACCTCGAGCACGTCGCACTTGCCGACGCCCTTCGCGTCGCCCGTGGTGCGCGCCACCTTCTTCAGGCGGAGCGGGTCCTTGAAGGCCGGCGCGCGCAGCAGGTCGGCCGCGTCGGACACCGAGCGGCGCGCGAGCTCGGCGTCCTTCGCGCTCACCGGCGTGCGGAGGACGAGCCCCTTGGCCTTGCGCTCGCCGCCGAGCGCGACGAGCGTGAGCGCGTCGCCGCGGCCCCGCGCGAAGCCGCCGATGGCCGAGCGCAGCTTGGCGGCCTCGGCCTCGGGCAGGCGCGGGCCGAGCGTGGTGAGGAGGGCCGCCTCGATGTCCTTCGCGTCGGCCGCGCGCTCCTCGGGGGCGCTCCGCGTGAGCAGCGCGGCGATGGCGTCCTTCGGGACGTCGAGCAGCGGGCTGGTGGAGCCGACGGTCATGGGCGAGAGGCCTCCGTCCCCCTCCTCCCCCACGAGCTCGGCCGCGATGTGGACGTCCTCGTCGCTCGCCTCGAGGTCGACGCCGAGCTTCTCGATCGCGCCGAGCGCGCCGAGGCGGCGCTGCACGAGGCCGTCGGCGACCGCCACGATGGCCTTCGGCTCGGCGAAGTCGGGCGCGCGGCCGCCGTGCGCCGAGCGCATCTTCGCGTCCGACTCGAGCAGCTCGCTCATGGTCGCCTGCCAGCGGCGCTCGAGCAGCGGGCGGAGCCTGCCCGCGAGGGCCTTCGGTCGCACCTCCACGTGGACGGGCGCCCGCGGCGGCGACTCGCGCGGCAGGGTGCGGGTGGCGTACGGCGCGAGCCGCGTGAGGGTGGCCGCGTCCTTCGCGACGACGAAGTAGCCCGAGCGCGTGATCCCCACGCCCACGGGCGCGGCCGCGCCTGCCGCCCCGCCCTTCGGCGTGAGCACGGTGAGCGAGCCCTCCTCCCGGCCGGTGTACTTGGCGGTCTCGGACTCGAGCAGCACGCCGCGCGCCTTGCGGAGCTCCACGAGCTTCGCGACGACGATCCACGCGGGCGCCTCCACCTCGCCCGCGAGCGCGAAATACAGCGGCGAGGTGCCGTCGATCTCGGGGCCCATCGCGAGGTCGACCCCCGCGAGCGAGCACATCACGCTGCCCGTGGTCTGCGGCATGAGCCCGAGCGCGCCGCCTACGCCGCGCTGGATGCGACCCCACGTGGCGTTCGGCGTGAGCGCCACGCCGTCGGCGAGGAGGTCGTCCGGGGCGGGCGCCTTCTCCTCGAGCGCGGCCGGGGCCTCGGCGGGCGCCGGGCCGTCGGGCTTGCCGCAGGAGCTGCAGCCGGCGAGCGCGGGCGCCGCGAGCGCGAGGGCCGCGGTCGCGGCGAGGCAGAGGTTCAGCACACGATCGCCGGGGCCGCGCATGGCTCTCTCCTAACGGGTCGGCCGCCCGACTTCAATCGTCGCCCGCTCCGCGGCCCTGGCGGCCGTCTCGGGGTCGCGCGCGCGCGGCGAGCGGGCAGCGCACGCGACCGGTTCCCGAATCGGCGACGCTGGGCTAGAGTGCGGCCCGAAATGGCGGCACCGCGCCCCTTCGAGCCCCAAAGGTCCCGATGATCGACGACGTCCACAAAGAACTCTCCTCCGCGAGCGCCAAGGCCCACGAGGCCCTCCGGCGCGATCTGGCCAAGCTCCGCGCGGGGCGAGCCAACCCGAGCCTCCTGGACGGCGTGCGCGTCGACTACTACGGCGCCTCGACGCCCCTCTCGCAGATGGCGAACATCGCCGTGCCCGAGCCTCGCCTGCTCACGGTCAAGCCGTGGGACCGCTCGACCATCAAGGCGGTCGAGAAGGCGATCCGCGAGACCGACCTCGGCCTCAACCCGCAGACCGACGGCGACCTCATCCGCGTCCCGCTGCCGCCGCTCACCGAGGAGCGCCGCCGCGAGTTCGTGAAGATCGCGAAGAAGTACGGCGAGGAGTGCAAGGTCAGCGTGCGCAAGGCCCGCCACGAGGCGGTCGACATGCTGAACGAGATGGACAGGGCGGGCGACGCCAGCGAAGACGACGTCGAGCGCGGCAAGAAGAAGGTCGAGGAGATCGTCGCCGAGGCGAACAAGGTCGTCGAGCAGCTCGTCGCCACAAAAGAGAAAGATATCATGGAGGTATGAGCTTTCTCGCCGCCCCTCTCCCGTGCCAGCCGGCCCGCAACGCGGCCGCCCCCCTCGGCGCCCCCTTCGCGTCACGAATGAGCAGAAGCAAGTGACCTTGACACCTCCAAGGGTCGGTGAAAGCCTGGTGGCAATGACCGTCCGAAGCCCCGCTGCCTCGACGTCTCGCGCTTTCGCGGGCGATTGCCAGGCGCCCGAGAGGCACGCGTGATGCAGCCGAGAGAGCTTTCCGCCATGCGCGCCATCGCAGCCGGCCTCAGCGACGTTGGGCTCCAGCGCGAGCACAACGAAGACTCGTTCATCGTCCTCACCGAGCACGATCTGTTCGTCGTCGCCGACGGCATGGGCGGCCACAAAGCGGGCGACGTCGCGTCGAAGCTCGCGACCGACACCATCTCCGACTTCTTCCGCTCGACGGCGAACGAAGACGTGACCTGGCCCTTCCACTTCGACACCAACCTGTCGGAAGAAGAGAACCGGCTGCTCACGGGCATCCGCGTGGCGAACCGCCAGATCTTCGAGCGCAGCTCGCGCTCGCGCGAGTGCCACGGCATGGGCACCACGGTGGTGGGCGCGATGTTCAGCCCCCGCAAGAAGCGCATGTACATCGGGCACGTCGGTGACTCCCGGTGCTACCGCGTCCGCTCGGGGGCCATCCAGCTGCTCACGCGCGACCACTCGCTCATCAACGACTACCTGCTCGCCATGCCGGACCTCACCCCGGAGCAGCGCAGCGAGCTGCCGAAGAACGTCATCACGCGGGCGCTCGGCATGCACGACCAGGTCGTGGTCGACCTCCAGCACGACGACCCCAAGGCGGGCGACGTCTACGTGCTCTGCTCCGACGGCCTGTCGGGCATGGTGGAGGACGAGGAGATCCTCCGCCTCGTGAAGGAGGCCGCCGACCTCGACGCGCTCTGCACGGCCCTCATCGCGAAGGCGAACGAGCACGGCGGCGAGGACAACGTCACCGCGGTGGTCGTGAAGATCGAGGCCCCCGCCGAGGCGCCGGTCGTCGAGCCCGCGCCGGCCGCCGAGGCCGCCCCAGTCGACCTCGCCCCGGCCGACGACCTCGACGAGCCCACGGTCGTGGAGGCGCGCGTCTCGATCCCGATCCCCGCGGCGAGCCCGCTCGATCAACCGCTCCAGCCGGACGGCGACGGCGACGGTGACGACCCCACCTCGCCGGGCATCATCAGCCGCGCCCCGCCGTCGCTCGAGGACTTCGTCACGCGCGAGACCGCCGTGCCGGACGGCACCGAGGTCGGCCCCGCCGGGGCGGCGACCGTCAAGGCGACCGACCCCAAGTAGTGGGGCGCGCGCGGCCCGCGCGCGACGATTTTCCTCGGCCCTCCCGCGAGCAACCGCTTGCGCGACGCGCCGTCGCAGCCTATTGCGAGGCTCCCTGAGCGGCGCGCGGCGAGCGACTCAGCACAAGCGAGCACCATGGACATCAAAGAAGTCGTCGACAAGGTCCGCCACCTCGACAAGTTCCTCGGCGAGATCACCCAGACCTACGGCACCACCACGTACGCCATCCTCGCGGCGGTGGTCTTCTGCGAGACGGGCCTCGTGGTCCTCCCGTTCCTGCCGGGCGACTCGCTCCTGTTCGCGTCGGGCGCGGTCGCGTCCCTGCCGAACTCGGGCCTCAACGTCGCGCTCCTCGGGCTCATCCTCATCGGCGCCGCGGTCCTCGGCGACACGGTGAACTACCACGTGGGCAAGGCCATCGGCCCGCGGGTCATGAAGGGCGAGAAGTCGAAGATCTTCAACAAGAAGCACCTCGACAAGACCCACAAGTTCTTCGAGAAATACGGCGCGAAGACCATCATCCTCTGCCGCTTCGTGCCCATCGTGCGCACGTTCGCGCCGTTCGTGGCGGGCGCCGGGGCGATGAACTACTCGAAGTTCATCCTCTACAACGTCGTGGGCGCCGTCGCGTGGGTCGTGCTGATGATGGGCTCGGGCGTGCTCTTCGGGCAGCTCGAGGTCGTGAAGAAGAACTTCGAGCTCGTGGTCATCGGCATCGTGGTGCTCTCGGTGCTGCCGATGGTCGTCGAGTGGTGGAAGAGCCGCGGCAAGAAGGAAGACGAGGCGCCGGCCGAGCCCGCGCCCGCGAAGGACTGACGCCCGCGCCCGTCCACGCCGTCCACGCCCGCGCGTGACGGAGTGACCCGCGCGCCCGACGGCGCTATGGTGTGGCCATGGCGCAAGACGGCACTGCCTCCCCGCGCGGCTCGCACGACGAGGCCGCGAAGCTCCCCGACGTGCACGCCCAGGCTGACCTGTCGCGCGACATCCCCGGCGATATCCCCGGTGATCTCGACGTGTTGCGCCAGGCGACGCTCGCCTGGCGGGCGACCGTGCTCGCGAAGAGCGAGGCCAAGATGCCGCCGCGCAAGCCGCGCTTCACCACGTGGAGCGACGCCGACGTCGCCGACGTGCGCACCCCCGCCGACGTGCCGCTCGACTACGCGCGCGATCTCGGCATGCCCGGCGAGTACCCGTTCACGCGCGGCGTGCAGCCCACCATGTACCGGAGCCGCCTCTGGACCATGCGCATGTTCGCCGGGTTCGGCACCCCCGAGCAGACCAACGAGCGCTTCAAGTTCCTGCTCGCCCAGGGGCAGACCGGGCTCTCGACGGCCTTCGATTTCCCCACGTTGATGGGCTACGACTCCGACTCGCCGCGCTCGCTCGGCGAGGTCGGCATGTGCGGCGTGGCCGTCGACACCCTCCGCGACATGGAGGTGCTCTTCGACGGCATCCCGCTCGACAAGGTCACGACGAGCATGACCATCAACGGTCCGGCGATCGTGCTCTTGTGCTTCTACATCGCCCTCGCCGACAAGCGCGGCATCGCCCGCTCGGCCATCGGCGGCACGGTGCAGAACGACTGCCTGAAGGAGTTCATCGCGCAGCACGCGTGGCTCGTGCCGCCGCGCCCCGCGATGCGCATCGTCACCGACATGATCGAGTTCTGCTCGAAGGAGGTGCCCCGCTGGAACACCGTGTCCATCAGCGGCTACCACATCCGCGAGGCCGGCGCGACGGCCGCCCAGGAGCTCGCGTTCACCCTCGCCGACGGCGTCGCCTACGTCGAGAGCTGCGTGGCCCGCGGCATGGACGTGGACGACTTCGCGCCGCGCCTGTCGTTCTTCTTCGACGTGCACAACGACTTCTTCGAGGAGATCGCCAAGCTCCGCGCCGCGCGCCGGCTGTGGGCGCGGCTCATGAAGGAGCGCTTCGGCGCGAAGAAGGCCGAGAGCATGAAGCTCCGCACGCACGCGCAGACCGCCGGCGTGTCGCTCACCGCGCAGCAGCCCTACAACAACGTGGTGCGCGTGGCGCTCCAGGCGCTCGCGGGCGTGCTCGGGGGCACGCAGTCGCTCCACACGAACAGCCTCGACGAGACCTACGCCCTGCCCACCGAAGACTCGGTCATGATCGCCCTCCGCACCCAGCAGATCGTGGCCGAGGAGAGCGGCGTGGCGAACACCATCGATCCGCTCGGCGGCGCGTGGTTCGTCGAGGAGCTCACCACCAAGCTCGAGGTCGAGGCGATGGCCACGATCAAGCGCATCGACGAGCTGGGCGGCATGGTGTGCGCCATCGAGAAGGGCTACCCGCAGCGCGAGATCGCGGCGAGCGCGTACCACTTCCAGCGGCAGCTCGAGACCGGCGAGCGCGTCATGGTCGGCGTGAACAAGTACGTGAGCGACGAGGCCACGAGCGGCGGCATCCCGCTCCTCCGCATCGACGAGGAGGTGCAGAAGCTGCAGGTGCGCAACCTCGCCGCCGTGAAGGCCGGCCGCGACGCCGCGGCGGTCGCCGCGTCGCTGGCGGCGGTCGGCGAGGCCGCGCGGTCGGGCGCGAACCTCATGCCCCCCATCATCGCCGCGGCCAAGCTCTACGCCACCCAGCAAGAGGTCTGCGACGTGCTGCGCGACGTGTTCGGCACCTACACCGATCCGGCCGAGTTCTGAGGTCGGCGCCCCGCCCGCGGCGGGCCTGGGTTTGTCCATGATTGGATCCGGGAGGATCCGGGCGTCGGCGCTTGAAGTACGAAAACAGGCGTGAATGTAGGACAACGTAGCCGAACGTCGTAGGCACGCCGCGTGCTAAAGGGGCGGCCATGAACAAGGTCTCGCTCTTCGCGCCCGCCGCCCTGCTCACCTGCCTCCTCGCGTCGCTGGCCGCCGGCTGCGCCGCCGAGACCGGCGAGGAGCCCGTGGTCCTGGCCGACACGGAGGACGAGCTCGTCGCCAAGGCCGACGAGCACTGGTTCTACAACGGCGCGGTGCCCACGCTCGAGCAGACCCAGATCACCGTGTCCCTGAAGGGCCACACGGCGCGCCTCACCGGGCTGCTCCCGCAAGGCGCCACGGTGCCCGCCCTGCCCCACGCCAAGACCAAGGTCGAGGGCGGGCGCACCCGCATCGACCTCGTGTACCCCATCGCCACCGCGCGCCCCGGGAAGAACAACTCCCGCCCCGGCAGCTACGCGTTCGAGCTCGCCAAGCCCTACCGGCCCGACGGCGCCGCGTGGACGGCCAGCGAGGGCGAGCACTTCGTGCCGTGGGGCGGCTTCCCCTTCATCTCCTACAACGGCGGGATCGCGATGCACGGGCCCATCACCTCCACCTCGGCGGTGCGCACGGCCGACCTCAACGTGTGGGTCCTCAAGCGCGGCGCCGTCTCGGGCGGCTGCAACCGCATGATGGGCGAGCACGTGGTGGAGGTCGCCCACGCGATCGGCGTCAACATGCGCAAGGTGTACGTGGCGAACAAGATCTACACGCCGCCCCACGCGCCCGTGCAGGTCATCGCCGACTACGACCAGTACGACGGCAAGGCGATCGACGTCGACTACCCGACCGACACCGGGGTCGTGCGCCCGGGCAAGGTGCTCGCCGCCGACAAGGTCGTCATGTTCGGCTCGTGGGTCGCCTCCGAGCTCCCCGACGGCAAGGACCTGCCCCCGAACATGAAGTGGGAGGGCGGCGTCTCCGGCGACTACTACGTGTTCGCCGAGCACGTGCTGAAGAACGCCGTGTGCTCCGCGCCCAAGGCCGACCTGGCCAAGCTCGGCGCGTACGCGAAGCGGAAGGGCGAGCTGCCCATGAACTTCTGCGCCCAGCGCGCCTGCTACCTGAGCGCGCTCCGCGCCGGGCGCGAGCCGGTCTGCAACTGACCGCTCCGCGGGTCCCTGCGCGGCAGGCGTAACGCATCCCTGCGTGACGAACTGAATTGGCCCGCGCCGCGTCTTGTTCTTGACCGGGCAACGAAAATCCCGTTTCTGGCGTCCCACTGGCCCCCCACACTCCCCGTACGGTGCGAGGGCCGAGGCGACGAAGGCATGCCGCCGCGTCCCGCCCCTGTCTCCCCTTAGAAGGAAACCTAGTCCGTGGAATTTCTGCCTCACTCGGCCATTGGAACGGGCGTTGTCGCGCTCATCGTGGCCCTCGGCTTCTACTTCCGCGTCAAGTCCATGCCGGAAGGCAACGAGCAGATGGCCCGCATCGCGCGGTTCATCCGCGAGGGCTCGATGGCCTTCCTGTCGCGCGAGTACAAGGTGCTCGCCGTGTACGCGGCGATCGTGTTCGCGGCGCTCGCCGCCAGCCTCGGCGTCGAGGCCGGCGTCTCCTTCCTCGCGGGCGCGTTCCTGTCGCTCTTGGCCGGCTTCTTCGGCATGAAGGCGGCGACGTACGCGAACGTGCGCACGGCCGAGGCCGCGCGCGCCAAGGGCAAAGCCGAGGCGCTGCTCACGGCGCTCGACGGCGGCGCGGTCATGGGGCTCTGCGTGGCGGGGCTCGGCCTCATCGGCATGGGCGCCATCTACCTCATGTTCCGTGGCGCGGACGCGCACCGCTTCGGCACGATCATCCACGCGTTCGCCGTGGGCGCGAGCAGCATCGCGCTCTTCGCGCGCATCGGCGGCGGCATCTACACGAAGGCCGCGGACGTGGGCGCGGACATCGTCGGCAAGGTCGAGGCGAACATCCCCGAGGACGATCCCCGTAACCCGGGCGTCATCGCCGACAACGTCGGCGACAACGTCGGCGACATCGCCGGCATGGGCGCGGACATCTACGAGAGCTACGTGGCCGCGGTCGTCGCCGCCATGGCGCTCGGCCTCACCATCCCGCAGGCCCAGCTCCAGCCGCTCGCGCCCGCCGAGACCGACGAGGTGAAGCTCCGCGTCATCGCGGTCGCGCTGCCCCTCCTGCTCGCGACCATCGGCCTCGTGGTGTCGATCATCGCGATCTTCATCACCCGCGCGATGAAGAACATGCCCCCGGCGCGCGTGCTCCGCCTCGCCCTCATCCTCCCGCCGTTCCTCGTCATCGGCGCGGCCTTCCCGGTCCTCGGGAAGCTCGGCATCAGCCAGACCGCGGTCATCGTGCTCGCCGCGGGCGCCCTCGGCGGCGGCATCGTCGGCCTCATCACCGACTACTACACGTCGATGGGCCCCATCGACCGCATCGCCAAGGCGTCGCTCACCGGCCCGGGCACCAACGTCATCGCCGGCCTCGCCGTGGGCCTCGAGTCCACCGCCATCCCGCTCTTGACGGTGTGCATCGCGGGCGCGGTCTCGAACCACTACCTCGGCCTCTACGGCATCGCGCTCTCCGCAGTCGGCATGCTCGCCGGCACCGCCATCGTCATGACCGTCGACGCGTACGGCCCCATCGCCGACAACGGCGGCGGCATCAGCGAGATGAGCGGCCTCGGCAAGGAGGTGCGCGACATCACCGACGAGCTCGACGCGGTGGGCAACACCACGGCGGCGGTCGGCAAGGGGTTCGCCATCGGCTCGGCCATCCTCACGGTGGTCGCGCTCTTCGCGGCCTTCAGCATGGAGGTCAACGCCGTCCGCAAGGCCCACGGCGGCAAGGACCTGGTGCTCCAGCTCACCGACGCGAAGGTGCTCATGGGCATCCTCTTCGGCGCCATCCTGCCGTGCCTCGTGGGCGCGACCACCATGACGTCGGTGGGCAAGGCCGCCGGCGCCATCGTCGAGGAGATCCGCCGCCAGTTCCGGGAGATCCCCGGGCTGCTCGAGGGCAAGCCGGGCGCCGAGCCCGAGCCCCGCAAGATCGTCGACATCGCCACCACGGCGGCCATCAAGGAGATGATCCTCCCCGGCGCCATCGCGGTGCTCGCGCCCGTCGTCGTCGGCGGACTCTTCGGCGCCGAGCTCCTCGCGGGCATGCTCGCCGGCTCGCTCGCCGTCGGCGCCACGCTCTCGCTCATCATGGCGAACGGCGGCGGCGCCTGGGACAACGCCAAGAAGTTCATCGAGAAGGGCGGCCTCCCCGGCCACAAGAAGGGCTCCGACGCGCACAAGGCCGCGGTCGTGGGCGACACCGTCGGCGATCCCTTCAAGGACACGTCCGGCCCCGGCATCGCGATCCTCATCAAGGTCATGGGCGTCGTCTCGCTGCTCATCGCCCCGCTGATCGCGCTGCGCTAGCACGTTCCAGGACGCTCCCCCGGAGGCCGCCCGCACCCGCGAGGCGGCCTCCGGACTTTTTGTCCGACGACCGTGGTTGACGCGCGCGCGCGGCTCGTCGAAGGTGCGCGCGATGGCATCCAAAAAAGCTGAGGCGGCGGTTCGTGGGGCGAAGCTCGTCAAGAAGGCGCTGACCGCCGCGGCGGCGGTCGATTTTCTCGCGAGCCCGGAGCCCATGGCCGCGTCGCTCGCGAAGAAGATGGTGCTCCCCAACGGCGAGCCCCTCTCCGCGGGCATGAAGGCGCTGCTCGTGGTCGACACGGACTGGCTCGGCGTCGACTTCGACGACGAGGAGGGCGAGATGTCCGGCATGTCGCTGGAGGACGCCGTGGAGGAGGCGTTCGGCGAGGAGGCCGTCGCCGCGTTCGCCGAGGCGTACGACCTGCTCCCCGAAGAGGTGGTCTACTTCGACGGCGACGTCTCGCGGCCCGCGTGTCTCTATTGTGGAGTCGCCGACGACGAGGGCGAATACCCCGTCATTCAGATGAGTTGGGACAACGGAGTGGCCAAGATCGGCGGCTTCGTCCCGTTCGACGTGTGGGTCGCTCAGGAGCTCGGCGCCCTGCCGCGCGGCGCGGAGCTCGGCGAGGTGCCCGCCGAATACGCGGCGCTGCCGGGCGCGAGCGCGACGGCGAACGCCGACGGCCGCGTGGTGTTCACGCCGATCGCGGGCGAGCCGATCGCCCCCGAGTGAAGGGAAGGTAACGGAGCCTTAAGCTCCAGGGGCATTGCCGCCGCTGGCCGATCTCCTCGATCCTGCCGGCATGAAGCTCATCACACGCGCCCTCACCCTCGCCCTCCCCCTCTGCGCCTGGCTCGCCTGCGGCGGCGTCGCCGCGACCGACGCCGCAAGGCAGGTGTCGAGCGCGTACTGCGAGAAGCTCAAGACGTGCGTCGGTGACGCGACGTTCACCGCGTCGTACCCGACGGGCGTGCCGGGCTGCATCGAGAAGGGCCAGTCGGCGCTCCCGGCCGACGCGAAGGACAAGAACTCGCCCTGTGGCCAGTCCGAGATCGACACGTGTATCAAGGACATCAACGCCTCGACGTGCCCCGCGAACAACGGCGTCCCTCCCCTCCCCGCGAGCTGCGAGAAGTGCTGAGCGGCGCACGGGGCGAGACGGCGAGCGCGGCTCGGCCTGGGCTCCGTCCGCCCTGTCAGCGCTCGGTGCTAGCGCGCGCCTAGCGCGAGCCCGACGAGGAACGCGACGTAGCCCGCGAGCAGCAGCGCGCCGGCGAGGCGGCTCACCACGGGGCGCAGCATGAAGCCCGCGCCCGCGAGCGTCAGCACGCCGAGCGCGGCGAGGTCGAAGCGCAGCTCCTCGAGCGGCTGCTCGATGCTCCCCACGAGGCCCGCCGCGCCGAGGATGAGCAGCGAGTTGAAGATGTTCGAGCCGATCACGTTACCGATGGCGACCTCGGAGTGCCCGCGCCGGGCGGCGAGCACCGAGGTCGCGAGCTCGGGCAGCGACGTGCCCACGGCCACGATGGTGAGGCCCACGGTGTGCTCGCTCATGCCGAGCAGCCGCGCCACGCCGCTCGCGCCGTCGACGAAGAGCTTGCCGCCGCCGAGCAGCGCGAGCAGGCCCACGAGCGAGATACCGACGAGGCCGCGCTGGCTCTTCGGGCGGGGCGCGCCGGCGGTCTCCGCCGCCGACTGGACGGCGCCGAGGGCGGCCTTGTCGAGCCGCGCCGCGCGGAGCGTGAGGGCCGAGTGCAGGAGGGCGCCGAGGAGGAGCAGGCCGCCCTCGAGCCGGCTGATGCGCCCGTCGAGGAGCACGAGCGGCACCGCGAGCGTCGCCGCGAGCAGCGCGGGGAGCTCGCGGCGGCGCACGGAGGGATCGACCTTCGGCGGCGACACGAGCGCCGTCACGCCGAGGATGAGCCCGAGGTTCGCGATGTTGGAGCCGATCGAGTTGCCGAGCGCGATCGCGCCCTGGTGAGAGAGCGCGGAGCCCACGCCGACGGCGAGCTCGGGGGCCGACGTGCCGTACGCCACCACCGTGAGCCCGATGACGAGCGGCCGCACGCCGAGCGACGCGGCGAGGCCGGAGGCGCCCCGCACGAGCCACTCCGCGCCGATGTAGAGGCAGAAGCCCCCGATCACGAGCAGCAGCGCGTGATTCATGGGCTCATCGCGGGGGGGCGGCGACGCGATAGAGGCCGAGGTACGCGAGCAGCGCGCCGAGATCGGCGTCGGAGAGGGCCTCCAGCGAGAAGGGCGGCATGGTGCCGCTGTAGCCGAGGAACACGCCGTGCCGCACCTTCTCGACGAACACGAGGCGCTGCTCGTCGGGCGTGAGGTAGTCGTGCTCGGCGAGGGTCTGCCACGGCAAGATCGGCGCGCGCGGGGTGAGGCGGCCGAAGCCGGCGTCGCGCGCGCCGTGGCAGTCCTCGCAGGCGGCGGCGTAGACCGCGGCGCCGCGTGTGGGATCGCCCGCGGGCACGTCGACCACCTGCTGCAGGACGGTGAAGGGCGCCGGCGCGGCCGACCCCGGGAGCGAGTCGAGGTACGCGTAGAGCACCTTCGCCTCTTCGTCGTCGCGGGTCCACGGATCGCGGGCGCCCATGAAGCGCGCGCGGCACGCGTTCACCGAGCGGAGCAGGTCGTCCTCCTGGCCGGCCCAGTAGGTCGGGCGCTTCGTGACGCCGCCGAGGGGCGCGCCGGGCAGCGCGCGGCCGTCGGCGGTGTCGGGCTCCGCGACGTGGCAGGTGGAGCACGCGAAGGCGTTCTGCGTCGACTCGGTCACGCGCGGATCGCGGAACACGGCGCGCCCGTGATCGAGGGGTGTGTTGAAGGTGGAGGGCGCGTCGCCGCCGCCGCACGCGAGCCCGAAACCCACGAGCGCCGCGGCCACGGCGACGCCGTTCGCCCCGCGGCTCACTTCGGGCCTCGCACGATCAGGCGATCGGGGTAGACCCCCACCGCGAGCGAGCGCCGCGTCGCGAGGGTGTCGCGGTCGATCGACAGCACGACGCTCGGGCTCTTGCGATCGCCCTCGCACACGAGCCACACGGCGCCGTCACCGGCGAGCACGGCCTCGTGCGGGCTCGCGCACTCCCGCGCGTCGAGGGCCCGCTGGCGCTTCACGGCGCCGGTGCGAGCGTCGAGCACGCGCACGCCGTCGGGCGCCTGCGTGGGCACGAAGAGCTCGGCCTCGTCCTCGCTCCAGACAGGGAAATACGGCGCGCCCTGCGTGGGGAACACCCGCCCGGTCGGCGCGCGGGTGGCCGCGTCGAAGACCCGCACGTCCTTGGACTCGAGGTTCGCGACGAGCAGCTCCTTGCCCGAGGGCGAGAGCGCGACCGAATACGGGCCGTACACCGGGGCGCTCGGGGCGGACTGCGCGCCGGGCCCGAGCGGCACGCGCACGGGCGCGGCCGACGGCTCGCGCAGATCGACCACGGCGACCGCGTCGTCGCCGTAGCAGGCGACGTAGGCCACGTCGCCGGCGGGACGGGAGAGCGCGAGCCCGTGCGGCGCCGCGCACACGGGGATCCTCACGGGCTCGGGCGCGCCGGTGAGGGTGAGCGCCTCGGGGTCGAGCACGGCGAGCGTCGCCCGCCGCGACTCGGGCGCGACGTCCTTCGCCGTGGCCTTCGTGAGATCGAAATGGGTCACCACGAGTCGGCGCCCGTCGTCGCTCAGCACGATGTCGCCCGGGTTCGGGTCGACGCGCGCCTCGCCCACGACGCGCAGATCGGAGAGCCGCAGCTTCTGCACGACCCCGAGGCGGACGCTGCCGCCGTGCGACGCGTGCGGGCCGGACGACGCGGTGGTGGCCGGGTACGACAAGGCGACGTAGGCGAAGCCGCGCGCGCGATCGAGCGCGACGTGGTGCGGGCCGTCGAGATCCACCGGATCACGCCCAACCGGGACGGTCGCGAGCACCTCGCCCCGCCCGACGTCGATCGCCGTGATCGTGTCGGAGCCGGCGTTGCTCACGAGCCCGAGCTCACCCGAGACCGCCGGGAGCGGCGCGCGGCGCTCGGGGAAGACGGGCGGGCCCGAGTACGGCTCGTAGACGACCGCGGGCGCGTCGCGCGTGCACGCCGACGCGAGCGCGCCGAGCCCCGCGAGCGTGACGAGCCGGGCGAGCCCACGCGCGCTCACGGCGTGACCGTGAAGGCGATCGAGCCTCCGTCGAAGGGCCCCCCGCCGGTGACGACCGCGTTGTTGTCGAACGTGGCTGTCTGGAGCTTGGCGGTGATCGTGCCCTTCTCGGCGCTGAGCTTCTGCCACGCGGTGGGCGTCGGCGTGTAGGTCGTGAGGGTCGTGAACACGCGGAGCGCCTGCGGGTTGGCGGAGGAGGAGAAGGTGAGCAGGTACGCCTTGCCGTTCAGGGCCGCGCCGTGCGCCTCCGCGGGGCCGCCGCCGAGCAGCCCGCGCGCGCGCCACGCGCCGAAGGTGCGCTCGGTGGGGCCGACGAGCCCCGCGCGGGGCCCCGTGGTGTCGCTCCACGCGAACGCGGGCGGTGTGGCGGCGGGGAGCTGCGCGTTGGCGCTCGGCTTCACGAACACCAGCGGCCCCGACGAGGGCTTCGACGGGAGCGCGAGCATCGCGTCGAGCGCCTCGTCGCTCGCGCCGCCCTCGTAGACCACGTCCTCGAGGCCCGGGGTCGTCGACGAGCAGGCGGCCCCGAACGAGAAGGCCGCGAGCGTGGCGGCGAAGAGCGATACCTTAAGTAATTTCATAACTTTGCCTTCTCAAGCTCCTTCGGCGTTATAGCACGCGAGGTCCCCGTCGCGAGCGGGCGCGGCTCACGGCAGGCGCCGCACGTCCCACCGCACGCGCCGCGGGCGCGGCCCCTTGTGGCGCAGCACGAGGCCGCCGAGCACCACCTCGGACTCCGCGGCGAGCGCCGTGTTCACGCGCGTGCGCGCGACGCCGCCGTGCGGGCCCGCGGAGACGCAGGTCGCGCACTCGGCCAGGTCCGCCTCCGGCACCCGCGCGAACGACGCTGGCGCCTCGCCCGCGTCGCCCCGCGACTCGTAGGAGAGCTCGGTGCCGTCGGCCAGGCGGAAGGCGCCTGCGGCGGCTTTGGCGGGCACCACGAGCACGTCGAGGCGATCGGCGACGCGCTCCGGCGTGACGACCTCCGGATCCGTCGCGGGCGCGAGCGTGTCGATACGTGCATCATACATGGGAAGGAGTGCGCCCTCGGTGAGCCACAGCGGCAGGTGGCCGAGGGGCGCGGGCACCTCCACCCTTCGCCCGCCCTCGAGCACCTCGGAGGTGGCGAGATCGACGAAGCGGCCCGGCGGGAGCCAGAGGGCCTTCGTGGTCTGTCCGCGCCTCACGACCGGCGACGTGAAGAGCGATCGCCCGACATAGAACGAGTCCTCGACGGCGTACACCTCGGGCGCCGTGGGGTGCACGAGGAACGGGTGGCGCGTGATCGGCACGCCGGTCGCGTTCGCCTCGATCGCCAGGCCGTGCAGGTAGAGGCCGAGCCGCGTGTGGAGGCGCGTCATCGCGCGGTAGACGTCCTGCGTCTCCTGGTCTTTGAAGAGCGACCACTTCTCCTTCTTCGCGCCCACCGGGTTCGCGCACGCGTTCTGCTCCTGGAACACCGGCGACACCGCGCCGAGCTCGACCCAGCGGAGGTAAATCTCCTTGTCGTTCGGCGCGCTGGTCACGCACTTGTAGCCGGACACGTCGCTGCCCCACACGGGCACGCCGCTCATTCCGAGGTTGAGGCCGCCGCGCAGCGAGGCGATGAGGCCCTGGGTCTCGTCGAAGGTGGACTCGGGATCCCCACCCCACACCATGGGGATGTACTGCTGGCTGCCCGTGTACCCCGAGCGCACGAAGAAGAGGTAGTCGCCCGGGCGCTCCTTCTCGAGGAGATCGTGCGCGGCCTTCGCCGACAGCACCGGGTAGATGTTGTGGAGCTCGACGCCCGTGCGGCCGTCCTTCGCGCGCCACCGCCGCTCGGTGTACTCGCCGAAGTCGTGCATCCACCCGTCGTACCCGAGGGCGAGCGGCCGCCGGAGGAAGGTCTGAAACCACGCGACGCCCTCGGGCTGGGTGAGGTCGATCGACGCGAGCTCGAGGAGCCGGCCGGAGCTGAAGATCGTGGTGCCGGGCGCGCCCGAGGGCTCGGTGAAGAAGAGGCCGCGCTCCTTGCCGTAGGCGAAGTCGTCGGCGATCTCCGGGGCGGTGGCGACGTACGGGTTCAGGTACGCGACGACCTTGTAGCCGGCGGCGTGCACCGTGCGCGTCCACTCGCGGAGCGTGTCCTCGCGGCCGGCCTCCGAGCGCGCAGGCAGGAAGTGCACGGCGTCGTCGATCGTGGTGATGGGGATGTCGCGGTCGCGCATCAGCTTCCACTCGGGCACCCCGTCGACCAGCGCGTTCACCCCCACGCGGCGGCGCGGACCGAACACCCACGGGGCGGGCACGAACGGCCGCCCCGTGTCGGCGACGAAGGCCCCGAGCGTGTCCTTCGGATCGCGCGAGAGGTACACCACCACGCGCAGGCGCGGCGCGTCGGCCGTGAGGGTGAGCGCGTCGGCGCGCTTCTCGGCGAAGTCGACCACCGTGCGGTGCGTGGTGTCGAGGTGCACCCCGAAGCCGTTGCTCGAGAGGAAGAACGGCACGGGGAAATAGGTCATCGAGGGGCCGTTCGGGCCCGGGTTGTCGTACGCGCGCGGGGCCGCCTCGCCCTTGCCCACGCCGCCCTCCTCGGCCCAGCTGTAGAGCGCGAGGCCGCGGTGGTCGGTGCTGGCGAAGCGCTCGCCCATGCCGAAGAAGTGCTCGTCCGGGGCGGCCCCGAGCGTGAGCCCGAGCTTGTTCCACGCCGGCTCGCCGCCCTTCGCCTCGAGGGTGAGCTCGACGCGGCGCGCGCCCACGGACACCGTGAGCAAGACCTCCCCCCCCGGCGCCTCG